>CAZYOL010000079.1:0-18020 GCA_964649065.1 uncultured Spirochaetales bacterium | reverse complement strand
ATGCCGGCCGAGATCTTCGGCGAGGCCTACGAGTTCCGGCCGCGTGCCGAGCTGCTGCGCTTCGAGGAGATCGAGCGGCTGGCGCGCCTCTTCGTCGAGCTGGGCGTGGAGAAGATCCGCATCACCGGGGGTGAGCCGCTGCTGCGTCACCAGCTGCCGAAGCTGATCGGGGCGCTGGCCCGCATCCCCGGTCTGCGCGACCTCACCCTCACCACCAACGGTTGGCTGCTGGCCCAGCACGCCCGCGCCCTGGCCGATGCCGGGCTGCGTCGCGTGACGGTGAGCCTCGACAGCCACGAGGACGTCATTTTTGGCCGCATGAACGGCCGCGGCTTCGGCACGGCGCGGGTCCTGGAGGGCATCGAGGCCGCCGCCGCCGCCGGGCTGGCCCCCATCAAGATCAACTGCGTGGTGGAGCGCGGGGTGAACGAGGGCTCCATCGTGCCCCTGGCCCGCCGCTTCCAGGGCAGCGGCCACATCCTGCGCTTCATCGAGTTCATGGACGTGGGCACCAAGAACGACTGGAGCCTGACGAAGGTGGTGCCCGCCGCCGAGATCGTCGAGCGCATCCACGCCGAGCTCCCGCTGGTGCCGCTCCATCGCAGCTACCGCGGCGAGGTGGCGGAGCGCTGGGCCTATGCCGACGGCAGCGGCGAGATCGGGGTCATCGCCTCGGTGAGCCAGCCCTTCTGCGGCGACTGCCACCGGGCGCGCCTCACCCTGGAGGGCCAGCTCGTCACCTGTCTCTTCGCGGCCGGGGGCCGAGATCTGCGCGGCCCGCTGCGCGACGGCGCCAGCGACGAGGCGCTGCGCGAGATCATCGCCAGGACCTGGGGCGCCCGCGCCGACCGCTACTCCGAGCAGCGCGCCGCCCAGACCGACGCCCTCGGCCACAGCCCGCGCCGCCCCCGCATCGAGATGTACCAGATCGGCGGGTAGCCGGATATACGAGCGGCAGCTGGCCAGCGGGGTGATTCCCGCCGGCACGAAGCTCGCGGCGGCGGGGCTGCCCGAGCCGAGGGTCGTCGACGGAATACCGCAGCGGCCGATCGAGGGCGTCAGCATGGTCTACAGCTTCGACGACGCCACGGCCGCCGATCGCCACACGATCCAGTACTTCGAGATGTTCGGCAATCGAGCGCTCTACAAGAATGGCTGGATGGCGCGCACCATCCACTCGCCGCCCTGGGACCGTCCCGAGTACCGGATCGAGGACGACACCTGGGAGCTCTACCACGCGGACGCAGACTTCAGCCTCTCCACCGATGTCGCCAGCGAGCACCCGGAGAAGCTCGCGGAGCTGCAGGACCTGTTCCTGGCGGAAGCCCTGAAGTACAACCCTTCACGATCGAAGCCGAGATCGAGACGGATGAGAAGACGGAGCCCAATGTCTACTCCGCAGACGAGACGGCGGGCGTGGGCGTCGACATGGAGACGCCGGTCTCCGACGACTACACGCGCCACACGAGCCGCTTCAGCGGTACCATCCACGCGGTCACGATCGACACCCAGCCCCGCTGAGCTGCGTCCGGGATCGCGTCCCCCAGCTGCGCGGATCGCGTTTCCGCGGCTTCGGAAGCAGTGGAGATCTCTTCGTGGCAGCACTTCGGAAGATCCTCGAGCACCCGATTACCAATGTCGTCACCGCGTTGGTCCTCATCTCGGCGAGCCTGGCCGAAGGCTGGGAGGACTTCACGGACGAGCTCGTGAGATTCGACCTGGGTGTCCACCACGGTGTCCTGTTGTACGGGGCGGTGATGCTGCTGAGAGGGATCCTGGAGTCGCTGGAGGCCGTCGTGCGGGCCCACGAACGACGCCAGAGAGACTCCGCCGGATAGCTGGAGCCCGGGGGGCTGCCCGTTTCCGAGGTCCGGGCCGGCTAGCTCCGGCGCTCGCGTAGCGCCAGGGCGAAGAGCCCAGCCCACACGAGCAGCGCCGTGGAGGGCTCCGGCAGCGCGAGGATGGTGACGCCCAGGTCGAGGGCGCCCGCCGGCGCGCCGGGAGCGTCCACCGCCAGCAGCTCGAAGCGCACGCCCGAGAGCTCGAAGCCCTGCAGGTCCACCGAGTCGGGGTCGCTGCAGGCGCCGCCTCCGAAGCTGGCCCCCAGGGCGGTGAAGAACTGGCACTCGTGGAAGAGGAAGCCCACCCCCTGCATGAAGCCGCCGTTCAGCGGGGAGCCCTCGCTGGTGCCGCGGACGCGGATCCACAGCTCGGGAATGCTGCCGTCCAGCTCGCCCCGGTTCGGAATGCCGTCGGTCAGGAAGAGGGACCAGCTCTCGAAGTCGGGCTCGTTGGCCGGCCTGCGGAGCACCGAGGTGCCGATCGGGTCGCTGCCGCGAAAGTTGGTCCCGATGCCCACGAAGGGGTCGCCCGGGTTCGGTACGAAGGCGCTGCCGTCCGCGAAGGCCAGGGAGATCTCGATTCCGGGATCGGGGAAGCTCGTGTTCGGGACGGCCCGGACCTCGAAGGAGACGACCTCGATGGGCGCCGCCCGCGCACCCTGGGCGAGGCCCAGCGCCACCAGCAGCCCCAGCGCAAGGAAGTGGAGTCTCGCGGGCACTGCGCTCACCCCCTTACCATCGGCAGCAGTCGCTGCGGAGCGTACCAGAGTCCGTTGCGAAGGGCCTCCGCCGCCCGCCGCCCACAGCTCGAGCAGGCCCGAGCCGAGCGGGCTCCCCGCGCCGCGTGACGGGCCGGGCGCTCGTGGCATCGGAACCGCCAAGAGAGAACACGACCTGGAGGACCGACCTCGATGCCGATTCGCACCGCCGCACTGGCTTCCCTCGCCGGCCTGCTGGCCCTCGGCTGCGCCACCACCCAGATCGCCCAGGACTTCGACTACCGGCGGGGCCTGCCGAGCTTCCGCAGCTTCTACATCATGCAGCCTCCGCTCCGGGAGGTGGCCAAGGGAGACCCGCGCATCGCCACGCCCTTCGCGGCCGCGCGCATCGAGCGCGCGATCGCCTCGGAGCTGATCCTGCGCGGCTTCGAGCCGGCGGGGCGCGACGAGGCCGACATCCTGGTCGGCTACCACTTCGACACGGAGCGGCGTCTCGACGTGCGCACCGTCGACTCGAGCTTCGGCTTCCGCCGGCGGGGCATCAGCCGCTTCGGCACCACGCAGACCCGGGTCTTCGAGTACGCCGAGGGCACCCTGATCATCGACCTCGCCGATCGCGAGTCGATGATGCTGGCCTGGCGCGGCTGGGGCAGCGCACGCCTCGGGCGCCGCCCCACGCCGGAGCGCACCGCGGCCCGCATCCACGAGATCGTCCCGGAGATCCTCGAGCAGCTGCCGCCGCCTCGCGACGCGATCGCCTCCTACGAGGGGGCCCGCCGAGCGGAAGCCCCGCCCGCCGCTTCCTCCGGGCGGCCTCCCAGGCCCATGCGCTCGAGCGAGCGCGCGTAGCCCGCCGAGAGCTGGCCGCAGGCCGCGTCGACGTCCGTGCCGAAGGAGCGGCGGATGGTGTGGCGCACCTGGCGGCGCTCGAGCTCCGCGACGAAGGCGGCCGCGCGCTCCGGGTCGGTGCCCGCGAAGCCCAGCTCGGGCACGGAGTTGAAGCGGATCAGGTTGACGTGGAAGAGCCCGGGCTCGGGCCGGGCGGCCACCCGCTCCGCCAGGGCCCGGGCGTGCTCCGGGGAGTCGTTGACTCCTCCCAGCAGCACGTAGGCCAGGTAGACCTTGCGGCGTACGATCGAGACGTGGCGGTCGAGCTCGGCCAGCACCGCCTCGATCGGGTGGATCTCGTTCACGGGCATGAGCTGCGAGCGCTGCTCGTCGAAGGGCGAGTGCAGCGAGAGGGTGAGGTTCACCTGGGGGAACTCGTCGCAGAGCCGCGCCATCTGGCGGGGCAGCCCGACGGTCGAGACGGAGAGCCGGCGGGCCCCCAGGGCGAAGAGCTCGGGATCGGTGAAGAGGCCGAGGGCCTCGAAGGTCGCGCGGTTGGCCAGCGCCTCGCCCATGCCCATGAAGGAGACGCTGTCGATCGGGTGCCCCTCGAGCTGGAAGTGGAGGATCTGGTCGGTGATCTCGTCGGCGCCGAGCTGGCGCTTGAGGCCGATCGTGCCGGTGGCGCAGAAGCGACAGGCGTAGCCGCAGCCGACCTGGCTGGAGATGCAGTAGGAGGACCAGCCCGCCCGGTACTGCATCCGCACGCTCTCGATGCGCTCGCCGTCGGCCAGCTCGAAGAGCACCTTGCGCGTCTGGGGGGCGTGGGTCTCGTCCACGGGACGCAGCGACAGGGTGGCGGGGCCCAGCTCCTGCGCGAGACGCGCGCGCAGCCCCCGCGGCAGGGCCCGGATCTCGTCCCAGCGACGCGCCCGCTGCCGGAAGACGCCCGCCAGGGCCTGACGGGCCCGAAAATCGGGCTCCCCCGCCTCGCGCACGATCTCGCGGATCCTCTGGTAGCGGCTCGCTCGCACGACGCGGCAGTGTATCGCGCGGCCCGCGCTTGCTGGGGGCCTCCCGCGGGGCTACGAAGGCTGCCATGCCAAGGGAGGCCCAGCCGTGCCGCTGCTTCGACCCATCGCCCTTTTCTCTTCGTTCCTGCTGGCGGCGCTGCTGCTGGCCGGCCTCGGCTGCGCGGGGGGCGGCGCCGAGAAGCCGGCCGCCAGCCCCTCCCCGGGCCTCGAGCGGATCGCGCGCACCGGCCGCGTGCGCATCGGCACCACCGGGGAGCAGCCGCCGCTCTCGATGACCTCGCGCAGCGGCGAGCTGCTGGGCCTCGACATCGCCCTCTCGCGGGTGCTGGCCCGCTCGATGGGGGTGGAGGCCGAGTTCGTCAAGCTGCCCTTCGGCGAGCTGCTCGACGCCCTGGCCGATCACGAGCTGGAGATGGTCATGTCCGGCGTGACCATCACGCCGGCGCGCAGCGAGCGCGTCACCTTCGTCGGCCCCTACTTCACCTCGGGCAAGACGATTCTCACCCGCTCGCCCGAGCTCGCCGCCATCGAGATCGCCGCCGACCTGAACCGCCCCGAGCTGCGGCTCGCCGCCCTGGCGGGGTCGACCAGCGAGTCCTTCGTCGCCGAGTCGATGCCGAGCGCCACCCTGGTGCCGATCGCGAGCCTGGACGAGGCCATCCAGCGCGTCATCGCCGGCGCGGTCGACGCGCTGGTCGCCGATCGGGAGACCGGGCACTTCGCCGTGCTGCGCAATCCCGACGCCGGGCTCCTCACCTCGAAGATGCCCTTCACCGTCGAGCCCATGGGCATCGCGGTGCCCCTCGACGATCCGCGCTTCGCCCGCCTGGTGCAGATCTACCTGAATGCGGTAGAGGACAGCGGCGTGCTCGAGCAGGCGCGGCAGTTCTGGTTCCGCGATCCCTCGTGGGTGGGGGAGCTGCGCTGAGCCGGGTCGTCCGTCGGAGATTGCGAAGGCTCCGTAGCGGCACCGGTAATTTCTCGTGAATCACCTTCTCCTCACGAGCACGTCCCCGTCGATACGGTACTAGGGCCCCAAGCCGCGACCCCGCCGACCCGGTCGCATCATCCACTTGGGGGTAATCAGCAACATGTTCGAATCGAAGCGAGCCCAGACCGTGCGTGTCGGCCTGGCTCTGCAGCTCCTGGCAACCTCGTCGCTCCTGCTCACGGCGGGCGGCGCCGCCGCCACCGGCGGCGACGACGGCTGCCGTCTCCAGCTCCTGCACAACAACGACGGCGAGTCGCAGCTCATCGATGCCGGCTCGGGCCGCGAGGACTTCGGCGGAGCGGCCAACTTCGCGACCGTGGTGAAGGGCCTGCGGGACGACTTTGGCGGAAGCGACACTCTGCTGGTCAGCGCCGGCGACAACATCCTGCCCGGGCCGGAGTTCAACGCCAGCCTGGCCAACGGCATTCCCTTCTTCGACGCCATCGTCTACGACGCCATCGGCTACGACGCGCTGATCTTCGGCAACCACGAGTTCGACTCCAACCCCGACCCGCTCGAGGAGTTCATCCGGAGCTTCAGCGCCTACCGGGCCCAGCGCGAGCGCGGTCTCCTCGGCCTGATTCGCGGCCTGGTCGTGCCCAAGTTCCTGAGCGCGAACCTCGACTTCAGCCAGGAGCCCGGACTCGACCGGCTCGAGGGGGGGCTCTTCGGCCGCATCGCCAGGAGCTGGACCTACTTCCGCTGTGGTCGCAAGGTGGGCCTGATCGGGGCCACGACCCCGGACCTGCGCTCCATCTCCAGCCCGCGCAACGTGATCATCGAGCAGGACGTGGCCGGTGCGGTCCAGGCCGAGATCGACCGCCTGACGCACCTGGGCGTCGACATCATCGTGCTGGCCAGCCATCTGCAGGGCTTCAGCGAGGACCAGGCCGTCATCGCCCAGCTCCGCGGCCTGGACGCGGCGATCGCCGGGGGTGGCGACGAGCTGCTCGCCAACCCGGGCGACCTGCTGATTCCGGGCGACGAGGGCACGGTGGCCGGGCCCTACCCGCTGCTGACCGCGGATGCCGACGGCAACCAGATCCCGCTCGTCACCGGCCCGGGCCAGTACAAGTACATCGGCCGGCTGATCCTCGACTTCGACGAGGACGGCGAGCTGACCGGCATCGATCCGGTCAGCGGCCCGGTGCGCATCTCCACGGTAGGCCCGGACGCCACCACGGCGGATCCAGAGGTGCAGACGAACGCGGTCGACCCGGTGGCCCAGTTCGTGGCCGATCTCGACGTCGACGTGATCGCGGTGAGCGAGGTCGCTCTCGACGGCGTGCGGGACAACATCCGCTCGATGGAGACCAATCAGGGCAACCTGATCGCGGACTCCCAGCTCGCCGTGCAGCGCGCCCTGGCGAGCTCCTTCGGGCTGCCCCCGGCCGACGTGGCCGTGGCCAACGGCGGAGGCATCCGCAACGACACGATCATCCCGGCCGGGGACATCACCGAGCTCGACACCTTCGACATCCTGCCCTTCTCGAACTTCGTGACCTCGGTGACCGTGCCGGCCGCCCAGTTCAAGGAGATCATGGAGAACGCGGTGTCGCGGCTGCTGCCGAGCGGCTCGATCGCGGGCCAGCCCGGCACCGGGCGCTTCGCCCAGATCGCCGGCTTCACCATGGAGGTGGACCTGTCGGGAACGCCGCGTGAGGGCCTGGACGATGGCACCGAGACGGTGGCGGGCACGCGGGTCGACAACATCACGCTGGTCGACGACGCCGGCAACCCGATCCAGACGATCGTCGCGAACGGGCAGGTGGTGACCAACGCGCCCGACATCACGATTGCCGTCGTGGACTTCCTGATCAACGGAGGCGACCAGTATCCGTTCCGCGGCGCGCCCTTCACGCGGCTGGGAGTGACCTACCAGCGGGCCCTGTCGGACTACATCCAGCAGGACCTGGCGGGTCTGATCACGGCCGCCGAGTACCCGGAGGGCGGAGAGGGTCGCATCACCCTCAACACGGTGCCGTAGGCGCGCAGCGCGCGATCGGCCTCATCCGAAGGGCGGGCTCGCAAGGGCCCGCCCTTCTCGCTGGAGCGCCCGTGCCAGGCCGGCCGCGGGAACGGGGCTGCGGACCCTGCGACCGAGGATTCGGTATTCCTTGGGCGTGCTGCTGCGCCGCCTCGTCGCCTGCCTGCTGGCGGCCTCCGGGCTCGGCTGCGCGGCGGACCGGCAGCCGATCGAGCGGGTGCTGCTCGTCACCATCGACACGCTGCGCGGGGACGCCCTCGGCTGCTACGGCGGGCCGGCGCGAACCCCCCGTCTCGACGCGCTGGCCGACTCGGGGCTGCGCTTTGCCGCCGCCTTCGCACCGGCGCCCCTCACGCTGCCCTCCCACGCCTCGCTCTTCACCGCGCTCGATCCGCCCCAGCACGGCGTTCGCGACAACGCGAGCTTTCGCCTGGATCCGGAGATTCCCACGCTGGCCGAGCGCTTCTCCGAGGCCGGCTTTGCCACCGCGGCCTTCGTGGCGGCCATGGTGCTCGATCGCCAGTACGGCCTGGACCGCGGCTTCGACCTCTACGACGACCATCTCGGCATCCAGCACGGGGCCGGCGTGCACGGCATTCCCGAGCGCCCCGCGCGCGAGGTCGTGGATGCGGCGCTCGGCTGGCTGGAGACGGCCCCGGATCGCTTCCTGCTCTGGGTGCACCTCTACGATCCCCACGCTCCCTATCGCGGTCCCTTCTGGCAGCTGACCGAGGACCAGACCCAGCGCTACCTGGGCGAGGTCGAGTACGCGGACGAGCAGCTCGGGCGCCTGCTCCAGAGCCTGGACGAGCGCTGGCCGGGCGAGGCCACCCTGGTCGTCTTCACCAGCGATCACGGCGAGAGCCTCGGGCAGCACGACGAGGGCACCCACAGCCTCGGCATCTACGACGCGACCCAGCGCATCCCCCTGCTGCTGCGGGGAGCGAGGCTGCCGCGGGGCAGCGTGGACTCGCTGGTGCGGCTCGTCGATCTCGGGCCGACCCTGCTCGCGCTCGCCGGCCTGGAGCCCCTCCCCGACGTGGAGGGACGCAGCCTGCTGCCCCAGATCCGCGGGGGCGGCGAGGAGCGCCTCGTCTACATGGAGACCCTGGCGACCCAGATCGGCTACGGGTGGAGCCCCCTGCTGGGCCTGCGCAGCGCGCGCTGGAAGTACATCCGAGCGCCGCGCCCCGAGCTCTACGACCTGCGCAGCGACCCGCAGGAGCTCCACGATCTGGCTGCGGAGCGGCGCGAGCTGGTCGCCGAGCTGGACGCGCGGCTGTCCGAGCGGCTGGCGGGAGCGCGGCCGGTGCGTCCCGAGATCGTCCCCTCTGCCGACGAGAGCCAGCTGCTGGCCAGCCTGGGCTATGTGGCGGGGCCCATCGAGTCGTCGGCCGAGCTGGGGCGCGTGGGCGGGGCGGACCCGAAGGACAAGGTCGCGCTGCGCAACCGCCTGCGCCGGGTCACGAACCACCTGCAGAACGGTCGCCCCGAGGAGGCGGCCCGGCTGCTCGGCTTCGTCGAGGAGACCGGTCCGAACGTCGACCTGCTGCGCGCGGAGGTGCAGGGCCAGCTCGGCGACTCCTCGGCCCAGGAGCGGGCCGCCCGCCGCGTGGTCGAGGCCGATCCGGTCAATCAGGACGGCTACGTGCTGCTGGGCGAGGCGCTCGAGCGGCAGCGGCGGCTGGACGCCGCCGAGCAGGCCTACGCGGCCGCCGTGCGTCTCAATCCCCCGCGGGCCTCCCGCCTGGCTCGCCTCGGCCGGGTGCTCGAGGCTCGGGGGCGAGACGCTGCGGCCACCGAGGCCTACGAGCGCGCCCTGGAGGCCCGCGGCGGGAGCCTCGAGGCCCTCTGGAGGCTGGCGGCGCTGCGCATGGAGGCGGGTCGTGGCGGTGAGGCCGCCGAGCTGCTCGCGAGGGTCCCCCCCGACGTCCTGCTCGAGTCGGAGGCCGCGCTGCGCCTGGCGCGGGCCGAGGCCTCCAGCGGAGCCTCCGACGCCGCGCGCGAGCGTCTGGACCGGGCGCTGGCCAGGCACCCCGAGGCGGAGGCGCTGCGCCGTGCCCGCAGCGATCTCGGCGAGCCGGCCCCCTAGCTAGGCCTCCCGCTCCAGGTGCTCCCGGAAGCGCTCCTCCCAGGCGGTCTGGTTCGCGTCCGCATCCTTGAAGAAGCGCGTCTGCCGGAGCCCGAAGGTCAGCAGTCGACTCGCCAGCCGGCCCGGGAGCCGCATCGGTCGCGCGAAGTCGATCAGCAGCACGGCGCGCTCCTGGTCCGCCTCGTTGTGGACCTCGTGCGGGGTGGTGTCGTCGAAGAACAGGGTCTCGCCCTCGCGCCAAGCGCAGCGCAGATCGCCCACGCTCATGTGGCAGCGCTCGGCTGCGTCCGGAACCCGCAGCGCCAGGTGGCAGCGCAGCAGCGCCTTCGTCACACCCCGATGCCGGGGCACGTGCATCCCCGGGGCCAGGATCGAGAAGAAGGCGGTCTCCAGGCCGGGGATCCGATCCAGCAGGCGGGCGGTCTGCGGGCAGAGCCGGCGGGCCTGCTCGGAGCGCTTGCCGAAGCCGCAGAAGAGGAAGGTCCGCCAGCGGTCGTCCGGGGAGATCTTGTACTGATCCGGCGAGATGTCCTGGAAGCGCGGCAGCTGCTCGCGGTGTCGCAGCAGCGCGTCGAGCTCGGACCGCACCTGCTTCCAGTGCGAGCGCAGCTCCTCGGACCAGGGGAAGAGCGCGGGGTCGAGGACGGGCTGGTCGGGGACGCGCGACTGGCGGGACAGCCAGCCATCGAGGCGCCGCAGCAGGCGCTTGCCGGCGCGCTTCACCAGGCGGCGCCGCTGCAACCCGAGCCGCTGTAGGGGCGTCCGGGCGCTGAGCTGGGCCGGCTTCTCGAGCACGCGCGGATCCAATTCGACCGAATTCGACGACTTCGTGACGTGTGACCGCGGTCACATCCCGGTCCCCGGGTGCATTCCAGACTAGAACTCGACCGGGGGGAGTGCAGGGCCGCCTCCCCGCTCCGGTCTCCCCAGGCACCACTGGAGGATCCCATGGCCAACCGGGTCGGGGCTGCGCGTTGCTGCCTCATTTGGCTCGGCCTCGCGCTCGTCGCCTGCTCGCAGCTCCCCCGTGGAGCGTCCACCGTGGAGTGGCAGTACTCCCAGGACATCGCCGACTACACCGAGGCCTACGTGGTCTCCGGCAGGACCCAGAGCTTCCTCGGCGGCCTCGGCGACATCGCCGAGGAGTGCGGCGTCTCCGACTGGGAGAGCCACGACTCCACCTGGAAGGGGGTCGGGCGTGGGCTCGCGCGCACCCACGTCAACGCCACGCAGCTCGAGGTCTACAAGAGCCACTGGACCGGCGGCGATCCCTCCAAGATGCGCGCCATCCAGCAGGCCTTCGATTCGGGCCGCTGAAGGGCCCTCGCGACCTCCGGCCTCGCCAGCGCGATTCCTGATACCCTAGTTGCTCCCGGTTGACAGATGGCCGACCGGCGTGGAATCTCCCGCGCCCCGGAGGGAAGTTCGTCCGGGGGTGGCCGTCGAGTGCTGGAATCCGGCCAGGAGGGCACAGCCGTTTGTCCAGGATCCGCATCGCCATCGTCGGGGTCGGCAACTGCGCGAGTTCGCTACTCCAGGGCATCGCCTACTACGCGGGCCAGCGGGCGGATCGGGCTGTGGGCCTGATGCACTGGGAGATCGGCGGGACGGCGCCCCACGAGATCGACGTCGCCACGGCCTTCGACGTGGACGTCCGCAAGGTGGGCAAAGACGTCTCCGAGGCGATCTTCGAGCAGCCCAACTGCACCGCCGTCTTCTGTGAGCGCGTGCCCAAGAGCGGGGCTCGGGTGCGCATGGGGCGGGTCCTGGACGGCGTCTCGGAGCACATGCGGGAGCAGCCCGAGGGCCGCAGCTTCCTGGTCTCGGACCAGGAGCAGCCCGACGCGGCCGAGGTGATCGAGGCGCTCCTCGAGAGCCGCGCCGAGGTGCTGGTGAGCTACCTGCCGGTCGGCTCCGAGCAGGCCGCGCGCTTCTACGCCGACTGCGCCCTGCAGGCCGGTGTGGCCGTGGTCAACTGCATGCCGGTCTTCCTGGCCAGCGATCCGGAGGTCGCGGCCCGCTTTCGCGAGCGGGGGGTTCCCATCCTCGGGGACGACATCAAGGCCCAGCTGGGCGCCACCATCGTCCACCGGAGCCTGGTGGACCTCTTCGCCAAGCGGGGGGTTCACCTCGACCACACCTACCAGCTGAACACCGGCGGCAACACCGACTTCCTCAACATGCTGAGCCGCGAACGCCTGGCCTCCAAGAAGACCTCGAAGACCGAGGCCGTGCAGGCAGTGGCCGCGCAGCGCCTCGCCGACGAGGACATCCACGTCGGCCCGAGCGACTACGTGGCCTGGCAGAAGGACAACAAGGTCTGCTTCATGCGCCTGGAGGGCCGCCTCTTCGGGGACGTTCCGATGAACCTGGAGCTGCGACTCTCGGTGGAGGACTCGCCCAACTCCGCGGGCGTCGCCATCGACGCGATTCGCTGCGCCAAGCTGGCTCGCGAGCGGGGCCTGGGCGGCGCCATCGAGGCGCCTTCGGCCTTCTTCATGAAGCATCCGCCCATCCAGTACGACGACGACGAGGCCTACCGGCGCACGGAGGCCTTCCTCAGCGAAGGGCGCTAGCGGCCCCCCCGATCAGGTCGCGCAGCAGCGACGGGACGATGGTCTTCCAGGGATCGACCTGGACCTCGGGATCCTCGATCGGCCCCGTCGCCCGGTAGTGCGCGGCCAGCAGGGAGCCGTCGCTACCGACCAGCAGGCGACCCAGGACCGGCACCCGGCCGCCCAGGCGATTGATCCGGCTGAGCGGGATGGCCATGCCCTCCAGGTCGATGGCCCTGCCCTGCAGGCTGCCCTCCGCCGTGATGACGAGCGACGAGCCCTGGGCCTGGGCGTCCAGCAGCTCGAGCCGCCCATCCGGGGAGTAGCGGAAGTCGCCGTCCAGGAGATCCCAGTGGAGGCCCTCGCTCGAGAGCAGCTCGCGCAGCGTGATCAGCGCCAGTGAGTTGAGGAGCACCGCCACGAGCGGCGTCTCGGCCAGCTGGAAGTCGTGGAGCGCGAAGTGTCCGGCCAGGGGCTGCTCCGGCTGCGGGCTGGCGCCGTCGATCTCGAGACGGCCGCCCCGCAGGCGGCTGTCGATGTCCAGGCCGCTCAGCAGCAGGCCGAGGTCCGGGCTGCGGGCCCGAAAGCTCTTGCCCTCGGCCCCGTGCAGGTAGAGGGCCTCGTGGGGCTCCGAGCCCTCCAGCTCCACCCGGCTGCCGAGGCGCCGCCAGGTCTCTCCGTCGCGCCGCGCATCGAGCCGCAGCTCGAGCCCCGGGCGCCCGTCGCTCGTGGGCGCCAGCTCGGCGTCGAGGTTCAGCCGCCGCAGGCCCTCCTCGTCGTCGAAGCGGTCCTGCCAGAGCAGCTCCGCCGGACGGTCGTTCAGGCGCAGCGGCCCGGAGACGGCCAGACCTTCGGTCCAGGCGTCGAGGTGCAGCTGGCCTCCGCTGAGCTCGATGCCCAGGTCCGGGTCCGAGAGCGAGCCTTCCGCCACGTCGGCCTCGACGAAGAGCTCGACGTCCCGGAGCTCCAGGTGCTTCGAGAGCGGAAAGCGGACGTCCAGTCGGCCCCGGCCCTGGCCCCCGAAGCGCTCCGGCGGGATGCCGGTCTGCTGCGAGATCTCGATCGGCGCCCGGTCGAGGATCTCGAGGGCCTCCCTCACCGGCGTCTCGAACTCGAGCTCGAGGTCGAAGGGCGGGTGCTCGGTGCCCAGCTCGCGGATCGAGAGCTCGCCGCCGCTCACCTGCAGCGCCCCCACCCGACCGCGATGGATCTCGAAGCGGAAGCTCTCGAGATCGACGCCGGCCGAGCTGTAGACCTCCTGGGCCACGGGCAGGTCGCCCAGGTAGTGGACCGAGAGATCCTCGGCCTCGAAGCGGCCGTCCAGCGAGGCCAGGCCGATCCCGGGCTCCGGCTCGCCCCTCAGGTCCAGGGCCAGGTCCAGCCGGAGCTGGGAGACCCGACCCCCGCGGATGTTCTCGAGCACCCAGCGCCGCGCCCCGTCGGCGGCGTCCGGGGGCCACCAGGCTTCCAGCTCGGCGACGTCCAGACCCTCGAGGTCGGCGCGGATCGCGTAGCGCACTCCCCGCGCGGTCGGCTCGGAGCGAAGCTGCGCGGAGATCGGGCCCGCCGTCAGATCGACCTCGGCGCTCTCTGCGAAGGGCCAGCCCCCCGTGATCCGGGCGCGCCCGGAGCCCGTGAGCCGCAGGCTCCGCAGCGCGGGCAGATCCAGCTCGCGGCCCAGCCCGGCCCGCAGCAGCGGCCTCGGGTCGATGCCCTCGAAGTCGATCTCCAAGGCGGCCGTGCGCTCTCCGCGCTGCCACTCCAGCTCGGCCCCGGCATGCCCGGCGCTCTCGCCGAGCTGCAGGTCGGCGTCCAGCCGTCCGCTCACGCCCCGCGGCCGGCGCCGGAGCTCGACCGTCGCCCGGGGAGCGCCCCAGTCGATGCCCAGCAGCCGGTCCTCGACGCTGACGCTGGCCGAGAGGATCGACACCCGGCGCAGGGCTCCCAGCGGCGTGTCCGGGCTCGGGGGTGCGGCCAGGACCCGGATCAGCTCCTGCATCGGCGCCGGGCCCTCGCGTAGCTCCAGGTCTTCGTCCTCGATCCCGACCTCCACCTCCCCCCGGTCGCTGCGCACGACCCGCAGCGTGGGGGCCTCGATCGCCAGGCTCGTGATGGCCACCTGCCCGCGCAGCAGCGCCCGCGGCGAGAGCGCCAGTGACACCACCGGAAGTCGGGCGACCTCCAGGCCCGTGTCCTCCTGCACCGAGATGCCCTCGGCCCGGATCTCGGGGCCGTGCACGAGGTGCCAGACCAGGGCCGCCCGCTCGATCCGCGTCGAGAAGTCCGGGCCACGCGCGGCCTCCTCGAGGCGCGGCACCAGGAAGCCCAGGTCGAGGGGCCGGAGGCTCAGCCACAGGGCCACTCCGCCGAGGAGCAGGGCCACCAGCCCCGCGATCCACACCAGCACCCGCAGGGCGAGGCGCACGCTGCGGATCACGCGACTCGGGCCGCCTCGGGGAGCATCGCCGCGTGATACCCTAGCGCCGCGGATGGCGCGTTTCCGGGTGTGGCGAAGCTGGCCCTGGACCCGTGCGGGTCGCCGGGCCGGCGGGCTGGCGTCGCTCCTGCTGGGGCTCGCCGGCTGCGGCTCCGGAGACGAGCTGCATCTGCTCGTGCCTCCGGATCCCCAGGCCCGCGCCATCGGCGAGCACCTGGCGGCGGTGCTCGGCCAGGAGGGTGGCTTCGAGATCCGGGTCTCGGTCGGGCAGGGCTCGGTGGCGAACCTCGAACGGGTGGCGGAGGGGAGCGCCGACCTCACCCTGGTGGAGAACAACGCGGAGCACCGGCCGGGGGTGCGCAGCCTGCTGCCGCTCTACCGGGGCGTCCTGCACGTCCTCCACGAGCCGGACGCGTCGCCCGGCAACGCGATCGAGCTGCTGAGCGGCAAGCGCATCTTCGCCGGCGCGCCCGGCGGCATGGGCGAGTGGTTCCTGAGCACCGTGACCCGGGAGCTCGGCATCCCGAGCGAGGACTACGAGCTGCTCGCGCCGGAGCGGGTGGAAGAGGCGCAGGTGCTCTTCGTCTTCGCTCCGATCTCGCCGGCCGTCAGCGCGCGCATCGAAGGGCGCTTCGCCTTCTTCAGCATCGGCGCCCCCGAATCCCTGGGTCGGGGCTCGATCGTGGAGGGCATCTCCCTCGACATTCCCCAGATGGAGCCCTTCCTGATCCCCGCCCGGACCTACGGAGCGGTGAACCCCGAGCCCGTGCTGACGGCCAGCGTCGACACCCTGCTGGTCCTCCGGGAGGGAATCTCCGAGCACCTGGCCTTCGACCTGGCCGAGGCGATCGTCGACCTGAAGCCCCAGATCGCCCGGGCCCACCCGAGCCTCTTCCTGGGCATCCGGGAGGACTTCGACCTGGCCCGCCTCAACTTCCCCCTCCACGAGGGCGCGCGCAGCTTCCTGCGGCGCGACGAGCCCGGCTTCTTCGAGCGCTACGCCGAGCTGGTCGGCGTCTCCTTCTCGATCTCGCTGGCCGTCGTCTCGGCGGTCTTCGGCCTGGTGCGCTGGCGAGAGCGCCGCCGCAAGGACCGCATCGACCGCTACTACGCCGAGGTGCTGCGCATCCGGGTGGCGCGCTCGAGCTACGGCTCGGCCCCGGACTTCGACCGGGCCATCGCCCGCATCGAGGCCCTGGAGGCCCAGGCCTTCGAGGAGCTGATGGCCGAGCGCCTGGCGGCGGACGACAGCTTCCGCATCTTTACCACCTTCTGCACGGATACGGTCCAGGAGCTGCGCCGGCGGCGCGGCCTGCTGGCCTCCGAGGGGACGTTGGCCAGCGCCGCCTCGGGTGGATAGGTTTGCCAGGTTTTCCGGGGCCTTGTCCCCCTCCTTCCCCCCACGCTGGAGAGCCCGTGTCGGACAGCGCAGAGAGCCAGGGCAAGGACTTCATCCGACACATCGTCGCCGCCGACCTGGCGGCCGGGCGAAACGGCGGACGCGTGGTCACGCGCTTCCCTCCCGAGCCCAACGGCTACCTCCACATCGGCCACGTCAAGGCGATCCACCTGAGCTTCAGCGTGGCGGCCGAGCACGACGGCATCTGCCACCTGCGCTTCGACGACACCAACCCCGTCGCCGAGAGCCAGGAGTTCGTGGACTCCATCCTCGAGGACATCCGCTGGCTCGGCTACGACTGGCAGGAGCACCTCTACTTCACCTCCGACTACTTCGACCAGCTCCACGACTTCGCCGTCGAGCTGGTCCGTCGCGACCGGGCCTTCGTCTGCGATCTCTCCTCCGAGGAGATCGCCGAGCATCGCGGGTCCCTCACCGAGCCGGGCCGGCCTAGCCCCTACCGCGAGCGCTCGGTAGAGGAGAACCTCGATCTCTTCTCCCGCATGCGAGCCGGCGAGTTCGCGAACGGCGAGCGGACCCTCCGGGCCAAGATCGACATGGCCTCTCCGAACTTGGTGATGCGCGATCCCATCCTCTACCGCGTTCACGAGGCGTCCCATCACCGCACGGCGGAGCGCTGGTGCATCTACCCGATGTACGACTTCGCGCACTGCCTCTCCGACTCCATCGAGGGCATCACCCACTCGCTGTGCACGATGGAGTTCGCGGATCACAAGGCGCTCTACGACTGGATCCTCGACGCCCTGGAGGTGGACTGTCACCCCCAGCAGATCGAGTTCGGCCGCCTGGGCCTGAGCTACACCATCATGTCGAAGCGCAAGCTGCGCCGGCTGGTCGAGGAGGGCTTCGTGGCGGGCTGGGACGATCCGCGCATGCCCACGATTCGCGCCATGCGCCGGCGCGGCTTCACGGCCGCCTCGCTGCGCGCCTTCGCCGACGGGGTGGGCGTGACCAAGCGCAGCCAGGTCATCGACTTCTCGCGCCTCGAGCACGCCGTTCGGGAGGACCTGAATCGCAGCGCGCCGCGGGCCATGGGCGTGCTGCGCCCCCTCCGGGTGGTGATCGAGAACTATCCGGAGGGACGGAGCGAGGAGATGGAGGCCGTCAACAACCCGGAGGATCCCGCTGCGGGCACGCGCCGCGTCCCCTTCTCGCGCGTGCTCTACATCGAGCGCGAGGACTTCATGGAGGATCCCCCCAGGAAGTTCTTCCGCCTGGCCCCGGGGCGGGAGGTGAGGCTCCGCTACGCCTACCTGGTGACCTGTCGCGAGGTGGTGAAGGACGCCCGCGGGGAGATCGTGGAGCTGCGCTGCCACTACGACCCGGCCACCCGCGGCGGCGACGCGCCCGACGGGCGCAAGGTCAAGGCGACGCTGCACTGGGTCTCGGAGGCGCACGCCCTCGAGGCCGAGGTGCGCCTCTACGACCGGCTCTTCCGGGTCGAAGACCCGGAGGAGGTGCCGGAGGGCGGCGACTTCACCGACCACCTGAATCCGGCCTCGCTGGAGATCGTGCAGGCGAAGGTGGAGCCCAGCCTCGCCGAGGCGGTGCCCGGAACGCACTACCAGCTCGAGCGCGTGGGCTACTTCTGTGTGGATCCCGATGCCAGCCGCGAGCGGCTGGTCCTCAACCGCACGGTGACGCTGCGCGACGGCTGGGCCCGGATCGTGAAGCGCGGCGACGCGTGAGGCCGCCGGGTCGGTGACGGCTCGCGTGGAGCCGCAACGGCCGGAGGCGGATCTCCTGCTGCTCCGGCTGAGCGGGCGCTGGCTCATGTCCGAGCCGCGGCCCTCGACGCGGGAGCTCGAGGAGCAGCTGGTCGGCGAGGCGGACCTCCGCCGCATCGCCTTCGACGCCAGCGAGCTCGGCGCCTGGGACACCTCCTTCCTGATCTTTCTGGTGAGGCTGCTGCGGGCCAGCCGGGAGCGGGGCCTCGAGCCCGACACCTCGGGCCTGCCGGAGGGGGCGAGGGCCCAAGAGAGCCGGGGCCGGCGGGGGGGTTGCCTGCGCTGCCCGCAGCCGAAGCGTATCCGCTGGGTGGCCCGCCGCGCGCGACGGCGGCGGTCGCGTCGCCGGCGCCCCGCGCCGCAGTCGTGAACATCGCCCGCAATGTCCG
>CAZYOL010000078.1:0-18151 GCA_964649065.1 uncultured Spirochaetales bacterium | reverse complement strand
GTCCTGGAGCACGCACCGGAGCTGGTGGCGGCCGCCGACCACGTGATCGACATGGGCCCCGGCGCCGGCCGCCACGGCGGCCGGATCGTCGTCGAAGGCTCGGTCGAGGAGGTGCGCGCCCATCCCAGCTCGGCCACGGGGCGCGCGTTGCGCGGCGAGTTCTCCCGCCGGCTCGATCCGAGGGCGAAGCCGCGCCGGCCGCGCGGCTCGCTGCGCGTGCGCGGCGCCCGGGAGAACAACCTGCGGGACGTCGACGTCGAGTTTCCGCTCGGCCAGCTCGTCGCGGTGTCCGGCGTCTCGGGCGCCGGCAAGTCCACCCTGGTGCGCCAGGTGCTCGTCGGCCAGCTGCGCCGCGAGCCCGAGCGGGGGGCCTGCGCTGCGGTGGAAGGAGCGGAGCAGCTCTCCGAGGTGGTGCTGGTGGACGGCGCCCCCTCGAGCCGGGGCCCGCGCTCGAATCCGGCCACCGTCTCCAAGGCCTTCGACGGCATCCGGCGCCGCTTCGCCGCCACCCGCGAGGCTCGCGCGCTGGGCATCGGGCCGGGCTGGTTCTCCTTCAACGTGGCCGGCGGCCGCTGCGAGGCCTGCGAAGGCGCCGGCGAGGTGGTGGTCGACATGCAGTTCCTCGAGGACGTGCGCATGACCTGCGAGCACTGCGAAGGGCGCCGCTACCGCAAGGAGGTGCTCGACATCCGCCTCGACGGCCGCTCGATCGTCGAGCTGCTCGAGACGCCCGTCGACGAGGCGCTGGAGCTCTTCGCCGGCGACCGCCTGGTGGCGCCCCAGCTGCAGCCGCTGGCGCGCGTCGGGCTCGGCTATCTGCAGCTCGGGCAGCCGCTCTCGACGCTCTCCGCCGGGGAGGCCCAGCGCCTGCGGCTGGCCCAGGCCCTGGCGGCGGGCGACGCGCGGGCCCTCTACGTGCTCGACGAGCCGACCACGGGCCTCCACCCGGCGGACATCGAGGTGCTGCGCGGCGGCCTGGAGGCGCTGGTGGAGGCGGGATCCAGCGTACTGGTGATCGAGCACAACCTCGACGTGATCGCCCGGGCCGACCACGTGATCGACGTCGGCCCCGAGGCGGGGCCGGGCGGCGGCGAGATCGTCGCGGTGGGCCCGCCCGCGGCGATCGCGCGCTGCGAGCGCTCGCTCACCGGCGCGGCCCTGCGCGCGGCACTCGCCTGAGGTCGACTCCGCTCGCCTGCGGCTCGCTGCGCGCGGGCTCATGCCCGCTTGCGCCCGGCCGTCTGACTCCGCTCGCCTGCGGCTCGCTGCGCGCGGGCTCATGCCCGCTTGCGCTACACCGGGCGGCGCTTGGGCGGGTCCTTCTGGGCGTCGCGGCGCTGGCCGAAGATGCGCTTGTCGTGAGACTTGCGCAGCTGCCGCTCGATCTTGCCCAGCAGGGCGTCGAGGGCGGGGCGCGGCTCGGCGCCGCTGGCGTGGGTGGCGGCCTCCGTCCCCTTGCCCGTCACGTGCGCCGTGGCCGTCAGCTCGCCGGCGTCATCGGAGAGCGAGATCTCCAGGCGCGTGATCTCGCGGAACTCCTCGCCGAGCTTCTCGCAGCGTCGGTCGATCCACTCGCGAAGCGCCTCGTCGGAGGAGTGCTCGTTCAGGTGGAGGACGACTGTGGGAATCTGCCCCATCCATGCTCCTTCAGTGGCGGAAGCGCACGGGAATCGAACCCGCCGGGGACGTGTCGCCACGCCCCCCATCGGATTTGAAGTCCGTGGGGGTCACCAGACACCCAATCGCTTCCAGGGCCCGATTCTACAGAATCCACGCCCACTTCCAGGAAGGCGGGCAGGGCGTAGGGACGTAGTTCTGCTCGGGACCGCGATCGTGGAGTGCCCGGGCTGGCGCGCGACCCACTGGATCGGGAACGCGTGCTGACGATGGAAGCCGGTCGGAGACGGATGGTCTACACCCAGATGGCTCTTGCCATCTGTGCGGTTCTGGTCGTGCTTTCCGGCTGCGCTGTCTCGAAGCCCGAGGAGACCCGGCCCGCGGCGGCTCGAAGGGCTCTTTCGGGCCATGGCGTGCGGGCTTGCTGCTGATGAGCGCGCCGGTCCCCTCGGTGGCGTCACGGAGCGGGTGTGGCTGGCGAGAGCCCCGCGAGGGTGGAGGCCAGGTCCTCGCGGGCCGCGGCCATGCCGTCGCGGAGCGCCGCGAAGTTCCACGAGAAGAGGGAGCTCTGGGGTACGCCCGCGTCTCGGGGCGCGAGGAACATGCCGTACTCGAAGCCCGTCCTCGGGCCGTAGGTGAGCGTGGGGCTGTAGGCCGTGAAGAGCCGCGTCACACGGCCCTGCAGCTGGTGCTCCCAGACGACCTCGCCGCGCTCCCGGTCCGTCAGCTGGAGATCGAGGACGGTGCGAGCCTCCTTCTTGGCGGCGGGAATCGCCAGGTACCAGAACGCCGTGCCCCAATAGCCCAAGCCGTACGAAGTGATCCAGATCTGCAAGCGGCTCTCGCGGAGCCTTCCCTCGAGCAGCCAGCGCTCGCCGGTGGCCTCGCCGTCGGACCTGAAGTTCACCTCCTCGAACAGACCGGAGGCGGCCAGGTCTTCCGCGACCGCCTCCGCGAAGCTACTCGGATAGGCGTACGCATCGAGGGGCGGAGCGATCGGCTCGCCTGCAGCCACCGACCCGGTGTGGCGTCTGCGCTTCGAGGGGCCTTTCGGCGGCGGCGGACGCTCTGCGGCGGCCTCGTTCAGCCGCTCGATCCGATCACTGATGCGATCCACGGTTTCGTCGACCCGTTCGTACTCGAGGGAGACGTACGGAAGGAAGGGGATGTAGAGCATCCACTGCCGGTGGGGAGACGAGTAGTAGCGGGGTGGCCTTTCGTCGAGAAAGGGCTTCACGGCCAGGGCTCCACGCAGGGGATCGGTGCGGTGGATGGCCGCAGGGGGCTCGTAGCCCGTCTGGAAGGTCGGCGAGACCGTGCACGCGGTGGCCACCGCCAGCACGCCCAGCACCGCCCCGAGTCTCGTCGCAGTCCTTCGCTGCACAGCTCGTCCCGACGATCGGGCGAGCATCCTACCACGGCCTCGCCAAACCCGCCCGCGTAGGGCCGGGCGGCGAAGGCCGAGCCTGCCGCGGCCGAGAGATGCTTTCGAGGAATCGTCACCGCTCCGTCGCGGACGGGCGCGCTGACTCCGCCGACCCGAGGCCTGCGGCGGCCGGCGCGACGGTGGATCAGCCGGCTGTCTCGCCGCCCATGCTCAGGGGGACGACCGACCTGCCCGGGATCTTGGAGCCCGAGACATGGGAATCCTTGGCCTCCGTCTTCGGAGTGGACGCGGACGTGGAGAGGTTCGGGTAGGGAATCGCGAAGCCCGTCCCGTAGGGTACGGGGATCTTACAGACCTCGATCATGCCGAACGCGCTCGACCCCCCATTCGCGACGGGCACGAACCCGCCTCGCAGCCCGGCGCTCGTCTCGCTCTGCGGGGGCAGGTCGCGGATCTCGATCTCGGAGCGGTGAGACCGGGGCGGCTTCGTGCTCTGGGACGAGCTCGCCAACCTCGGCGACTCTTACGAGGTCACCCGGGCCATTCTCGACGTGGTGCCCGCCCGCGAGGTCCTCCACGTCCACCGGACCCAGCTCGCGGTCTACCGCAAGCCGGAGGCGGCTCCGGGCGCCGGCGGCGCGCGGGCCGCCTGGCCCCGTTCGAGCCCTCGGCGCGGCGAAACGAGGCCCTGCTCGCCCCAGGGGTGCCGCGGTATCCTCGCCGCGCGGCGCGACGCCGTCGGAGTCGGGATCCTTCCGGAATGGCGAGCCCCCCGCGCGCGACACAGTCTCCCTGGATCTTCGGGCCCCTGCCCGACCTGCTGCTGGGCTGCGGCGTCGGCTACGTGCTGCTGGCGGTCGGCCTCGGTCTGCTGCCCGTCGAGCGCGAGGCCCTGGTGCAGTGGGGCGTGCTCTCCAGCTTCGTGGTGGGGATGGCGCACTACGGGGCGACGCTGGTCCGCGTCTACGAGGACCCGAGCGACCGCCGGACCTACGCCTTCTTCACGGTCTGGGCGAGCCTGGCGGTGTGGTCGGTCTTCGTCGTCGGGGTCTACTCCCCGGTGGTCGGCTCGGCGCTCCTCACGCTCTACCTCAACTGGAGTCCCTGGCACTACGCGGGACAGAACTACGGCCTCGCCGTGCTCTTCCTGCGCCGCCGCGGCATCCCGCTGGGCCCGGCGAGCAAGCGCTGGCTCTACGCCTCTTTCCTCAGCTCCACCGCCCTGGCCCTGCTGACGCTCAACCGCGCGCTCGGGGGCGGCCAGTACGTGCCGATCGAGGCCTCCAGCAAGGCCTACCGCCTGCTGACGCTCGGCATCCCGCCGCAGATCTACGGGCCCCTGTTCGGCGTGGTGCTCCTCGGCCATCTGGCGACGCTCGCGGCCTTCTGCGCAGGCCTGGCGCGTCGCAGCTCGCTCGCAGCCGCGCTGCCCGCGCTGCTGCTGCTGGCCACCCAGGCTCTGTGGTTCACGGTTCCGAGCACCGCCCTGTGGGCGACGGGCCGAAGAATCCAGAACGAGTACGTGGTCTTCTTCTTCCTGTGGGCGGGCATCGGACACGCCGCCCAGTACCTCTGGATCACCACCTACTACGCCGTCGGGACGCGGCCGCTCTCCGAGCGGGCCGTCTATCTCGGAAAGACCCTGCTCGCTGGCGGCCTGATCTTCACCGTGCCCTCGCTGCTCTTCGCGCCGACGCTGCTGGGCCGCCTGCCCTACGAGCTGGGGCTGTGGCTGCTGGTGGCCTCGGCCGTGAACGTCCAGCACTTCATCCTGGACGGAGCGATCTGGAAGCTGCGCGACGGTCCGGTGGCCCGCATCCTGATCGGCCGCGCGGCCGCGGGCGCTCGGGCGCGCAGGCCCGCCACGGAGGCCGAAGCTCCGGGCGTGCGTGCGGCCGCACCGTGGCTGACGCGGGCCGTGTGGGCGCTGGCCGGGCTCTGCACGCTGGTGGCGATCGGCGGTGCCTGGGAGTACGAACGGGGCTGGATCCGCGCCACGGCCCGCGGCGACCACACGCGCGCTGCCCTGGCGGAGCGACGCCTGGAACGGCTCGGCCGGCAGAACCCGCTCTTCCACGATCGGCGCGCCGAGCAGGCGCTGGCCCTCGGCGAGCCCGACGTCGCCATCGCCGAGGTCCGAGCCGCGTTGGCCCTCGAGCCCGATGCGGTGCGTTGGCAGGAGCTCGCAACGCTGCAGGCGCGCCGCGGTGAGGCGGAGGCCGCCCTGGCGTCACTGGACCGCGGCTTCGAGCTGGGGCGTCAGGTCTGGCTGGACGCCGACGCCGGCGGGCTCGAGGCGATGCAGGAGCGGCGTCGGCAGCTCGAGGCCTCCCTGCTGGTCGAGGCGGGTCGCTATCACCTCGCCGAGGCGAACCCGGTGCGCGCACTCGAGCTGTTGGAGCGCGCGGCGCAGCGGACGCCCGAGGATCGACGGCTGCGAGCCGAGCTGGAGCGGCTGCGGCGCGCGGGAAGCGAGGCGTCCGGAGGCTGAGTCTTTCGGTTCCGCTCCGACCGTGCCATCTTTCCGGCCGGTGGGGGGCACCGACTCAGAGTCCTTTGCGGCCGCGTTCTCGCGCTCGGACGCAGCGCGCATCTGCAAGGTCACGCCGCAGCGCCTGCGCGCGTGGGAGCGTGCGGCTCTCGTCGAGCCCAGCGCCGTGCGCGGTCGTCGCCGGGCCTTCGCCTTCCGCGACCTGGTGCGCGTCCGATCGCTGCGAGGGCTCGTGGAGAACGGAGTCTCGCTCAGCCGGATCCGCCGCTCCGTCGAGGCCGTTCGCCAGCACATCCCCGAGCTTCGGCAGCCGCTCGAGGCGCTGCGGGTCTGGATGCGTGGCTCGGACCGCGTGGTGGTGCGGCACCAGGGCGTCCTGATCGAGCCCGACGGCCAGACCGTGATCGACTTCGCCCGCGCGGGCCTCGAGGCCGCGTCTGTGGCGGAGCTCGAGCCGGTCGAGGTCGTCCCCAGCGACGACGCCATCGCCTGGTTCGAGCGGGGCTGCGCCCTCGACTCGGATCCCGCCACCTACGTCGATGCCGCGGAGGCCTATCAGAAGGCCCTGGAGATCGATCCCGACTTCGCCGACGCCCTGTGCAACCTGGGCTCGGTCTACTTCAGCCAGCGCCGGCGCGAGGC
Source organism: uncultured Spirochaetales bacterium (assembly GCA_964649065.1). Taxonomy (GTDB): domain Bacteria; phylum Myxococcota_A; class UBA9160; order UBA9160; family SMWR01; genus CAZYOL01. The sequence goes on along the minus strand of CAZYOL010000078.1, from coordinate 12,014 downwards.
CGCGCGCTCCTGCTTCGAGCGCGCCATCGGCCTCGACCCGGAGCACCCGGAGGCCCACCTCAATCTGGCGACCCTGCTCGAAGAGGATGGCCACAACCCGGCGGCGCTGCGCCACTACCGGGCGGCGCTGGCGGCCAGCCCGGGCTGTCCCGACGTGCACGTCAGCCTGGCTCTGGTCTACGAGAAGCTGGGCCTGGCGAGCCGGGCCCGCGAGCACTGGCAGGGCTACCTGAGCCTGGAGCCCCACGGCGCCTGGGCCGACTTCGCCCGCCGCCGCCTGCGCGACCGCTAGCCGGCCCGGCCCGGTCACGGTCCGACGACGATCGTCTCCCGGTGGATGCGCTCGTCGTCCAGCCGCGCCTCGACGGTCCAGGGGCCCGGCTCGAGCCGATCGCGCTCGAGCACGGCGCCGACGAAGGGCTTCCGGTAGCGCTCGGCCGGCATCTCCTGGACGATGTCGCCGTCCGGGGCGCGCCAGCGCACCTTGATCCGATCGATGTAGGGCACGAAGCGCGGCCCCAACCGCGCCCACCAGGCGATGCGCGGCTCTCCGGCGCGAAACTCCCCCCGGCTCGGCGGGGGCATCTCGTCTCCCTCGGAGGAGGCGTCGTGGAAGCCCGAGTCCTCGACCACCCAGAAGGTCAGCTTCTGGATCTGCCAGTCGCTGCGCTCGCGCAGCTCCCCCTGGCCGGCGCGGGTTCGCGCCTGCTCGAAGGCCCACACCGATCGGTGTCGGTCGCCGACGGCCCGATAGGCCTCGCCCAGGCGGTAGAAGACCAGCGGGCGGCTGGGGGCCAGCTGCACCGCCCGCCGCAGCGGGCGCACGGCCTGGGCCTCGCGCTCGCTCTCGAGCAGCAGCTCGCCGATGCGCAGGGGGACGCGCGGATCGTTGGGCTCGCGCGCCTCCGCCCGCGCCAGCACCAGCAGAGCGGCATCGACCTGCCCGCGCGCCAGGCGCTGCTCGGCATCGGCCAGCAGGGGATCGGTGATGCGGGTGTCCGGCGGCGGCGCAAAGGTGGGCAGCGAGCCGCGCCCCAGGTCCAGCAGCATCGCCAGCCGCGCCTGGACCCGGCGCAGGCGCTCGTTCCAGTCGCTCTCCGGCTGCGGGCGCGGCCGCAGGTCGGCGGCGCGCTGCTCGGCCGAGAGGATGCGCTCGTCCACGGCCGGGTGCGAGAAGAGATAGGGGGGGATCTCGCCGGGGTGGCTCGCCTGCAGCCGCAGCAGGCGCCGGAAGAAGGGCACGATGCCGGCGGGCTCGAAACCGGCCCGGGCCGTCCAGACCGCACCGAGCTCGTCGGCCTCGGTCTCCAGCTCTCGGCTGTACTTCAGCTGCATCGAGACGTTGATGCCCTGGGCGATCACCATCGGGGCGGCGTCCTTGGCCGCGATCGCCGCCCCGAGGCCGATGAGCTGGGTGGCGAGGTCGGGGATGGCCTGCTGCTCGCGCATCTTGGCGTAGTGGTGCGCCTTCACGTGGGCGATCTCGTGGCCCATCACGCCCGCCAGCTCGTGGATGTCTCCGGCGGCGAGCACGGTGCCGCTGTGGAAGTAGACGAAGCCCCCGGGCACCGCGAAGGCGTTGAGGCTCGGGTCCTCGACGATCCGGAAGCGGTAGACGAAGGGCTGGGGCTCGACCTGGTCGACGATGGCCTGGCCCAGATCGCTCAGGAAGCCGGTGACGACCGGGTCGTCGACCACGGGGGCCGACTCGAGCAGGGTCCGGTCGAAGTCGAGGCCGAGCTCGCGCTCCTGCTCCTCGCTGACGAAGGGCGAGAGCTGCCGGAAGGGGTTGAAGCGTGTGCCGTCGTCCTGAATGCAGGACGCCAGCGCGGTGATCCACAGGCCGAGGGCTATGCGGCGGGCTCGGGCTGCCATCGCAGCACAGGCTTGCGCGCGGCCCGCGTCTCGTCGAGGCGGGAGAGCCGGGTGTGATGCGGCGCGGACTCCAGCAGCTCCGGGTTCTCGCGCGCCTCCTCGGCGATGGCCAGCAGCGCCGCCGCGAAGCGCTCCAGGCCGTCGAGGCCCTCGCTCTCGGTCGGCTCGATCATCAGCGCCCCGTGGACGATCAGCGGGAAGTAGATGGTCGGAGGGTGGTAGCCGTAGTCGATCAGTCGCTTGGCGACGTCGAGGGTCGTGACGCCCGTGTCGTGGAGCGAGCGGTCCGAGAGTACGCACTCGTGCATGACCGTCCGGTCGTAGGGCACGTGATAGGCGGCGCGCAGCCGCGCCAGCAGGTAGTTGGCGTTGAGGACCGCCATCTCGGCGCAGCGGCGCAGGCCCTCGGGCCCCAGTGAGCGCAGGTAGGCGTAGGCGCGCACCAGCATTCCCGCGTTGCCGTAGCTGCCGTGCAGGCGTCCGATCGAGTGCGGAAAGTCGTAGTCGAGCGTGTAGCCCTCGCCCTCCTGGCCGCCCAGGCGCCGCACCACGGGGGTCGGCAGGTAGGGCGCCAGCGCGTTCTTCACGCCGACCGGTCCGGCGCCCGGGCCCCCGCCGCCGTGGGGGGTCGAGAAGGTCTTGTGCAGGTTGAAGTGCAGCACGTCGATGCCCAGGTCGCCCGGCCGCGCGACGCCGAGCAGGGCGTTCAGGTTGGCCCCGTCGCCGTAGACCAGGCCGCCCGAGGCGTGCACGATCTCGGCGATGCGGGCGATGTGCTCCTCGAAGAGGCCGAGGGTGCTGGGGTTGGTGATCATGAGCCCCGCGACCTCCGGGCTCATGACCTTCTCCACCGCTTCGGGATGCAGCAGGCCGTCGGAGCCCGAGGGCACGGCCACGACGTCGTAGCCGTTGAGGGCGGCGCTGGCCGGATTCGTCCCGTGCGCGCTGTCGGGGACCAGCACCTTGGAGCGCCGCTCGCCCCGGTGCTCGTGGTAGGCGCGGATCATCATGATGCCGGCCAGCTCGCCCTGGGCGCCCGCCGCGGGCTGTAGCGTGACGCGGTCCATGCCGCTCACCTCCGCCAGGTGTCGCTCGAGCTCGTGGCAGAGCTGCAGGAAGCCCTGCATGGTGGCCACCGGCTGCAGGGGGTGGGCGCTGGCGAAGCCGGGCAGCCGGGCCAACCGCTCGTTGACCTTCGGGTTGTACTTCATCGTGCAGGAGCCCAGCGGGTAGAGCCCCAGGTCGACGGCGGCGTTCCAGGTGGAGATCCGGGTGAAGTGCCGGACCACGTCCACCTCCGAGAGCTCGGGGAGGCCCGGGAGGTCGTCGCGCAGCGCCTCCGCGGGCAGGTGCTCGGCGGGGTCGACCTCGGGCACGTCGAGGGGCGGAAGCGAGTAGCCCTGGCGCCCGCTGCGGCTGCGCTCGAAGAGCAGCGGCTCCTCGTAGGCGAAGCCGTCGGTCGCGTTGCCCACCTCGGCGCGGCGGTCGCGGGATCTCATCGGGCGCCTCCGGCCAGGGCCGCGACCAGCCGGTCGATCGACTCCCGGCTCGACAGCTCCGTGGTGCAGACCAGCACCGCGGGCGGCAGGTCCGGCGCCGCGAGCATAAGGTCGAGCCCTGCCACGATGCCCTGGTCGAGGGCCCGGGCCAGCGCCCGCTCCGCGGCGTCCGGGACGCCGACGGTGAGCTCGTTGAAGACCGGGGCCGCGAGGGGCAGCGAGAGCCCCGGCGTCTCCTCGACGCGGCGGCGCAGGTAGACCGTCTTGGCGAGGTTCAGCTCGGCCAGGCGGCGCAGGCCGCGGCGGCCCAGCAGCGCCAGGTAGATCGTCGCCATCAGGAGGCAGAGCCCCTGATTCGTACAGATGTTGGAGGTCGCCCGCTCGCGCCGGATGTGCTGCTCGCGGGTCGCCAGGGTGAGCACGAAGCCGCGTCGCCCCTCGCTGTCCACGGTCTCGCCGACCAGACGGCCGGGGAGCTGGCGCACCAGCTTCTGGCGCGAGGCCATGAAGCCCAGGTGCGGGCCTCCCAGGGCCATGGGCACGCCGAAGCTCTGGGCCTCGCCGCAGACCACGTCCGCACCGAGATCCCCCGGAGCCCGCAAGAGGCCCAGGGACAGCGCCTCCGCGACGATCACGATGGCCAGGGCGCCGCGCGCGTGGGCCGCCTCCACGGCGGCCCGGAGGTCTTCGATGGGGCCCAGGAAGGCCGGCGACTGGATCAGCACGCAGGCCGTCCCGTCGTCGACGTGGGGGGCGAGCGGCGCGCTGCGCCCGTCGGCCGCGCGTCCCACTACCTCGATCTCCGCCTCGAGGCCGCCGAGGTAGGTTCGCAGCACCTCCAGATAGCTCGGGTGCACGCCGGCGGAGACCACGACGCGCGAGCGGCGGGTGGCTCGCATGGCCAACAGGGCCGCCTCGGCGGCCGCCGAGGGGCCGGCGTACATCGATGCGTTCGCGGCGGCCAGGCCGGTGGGGGGGCAGATCATCGTCTGCCACTCGAAGATGGCCTGCAGCGTGCCCTGGCTCAGCTCGGGCTGGTAGGGCGTGTAGGCCGTGTAGAACTCGGAGCGCGAGGCGAGGGCATCGACCGCGCTCGGGACGAAGTGGGCGTAGGTTCCGGCGCCCAGGAACCAGTCGTGGCTTCCCGCGTGGGCATTGCGTTCGGCGAGGGCCGTCAGCTCGGCGAAGAGCTCCTGCTCGGAGAGCGCCGCCGGCACGTCGAGGGGCCGGTTCAGGCGGAACTTCTCGGGGATGCTCTCGAACAGGGCCTCGACGCTGGGCGCGCCGATCACGTCGAGCATCTGCTCGATCTCGCGCTCGGTGTGGGGGATGTATCGCAATGGCTCCGTCGCTCCCTTCACTCGCTGCGCTCGGCGATGTGCTGCCGGTAGCCCGCCGCGTCGAGCAGGCCCTCGGCGGCCTTCTCCGGATCGCAGGCGATCGCCACGATCCAGCCGTCCCCGTAGCAGTCCTCGTTCACCAGCTCCGGACGGTCGGCCAGGTCTTCGTTCCGGGCCACCACCTCGCCCGACACGGGGGCGAAGAGGTCCGAGGCGGTCTTTACCGATTCGATGACCCCGAAGGCCGCGCCGCGCTCGACGCGGGCTCCCAGCTCCGGGAGCTCCAGGTAGGTGATGTCGCCGAGCTGGTCCTGGGCGTAGTCGGTGATGCCCACCACCACGCGGCCGTCCTCGACGCGGGCCCACTCGTCCTCGCGGCTGTAGTGCAGCTCCTCCGGAATCGCGCTGTCGGCCACCTGTTCCCCCAACTCTCTTCGCGGAGGCCCCCGCTCGGCTAGCTGCCGGCGCGGCGGACGAAGGGCGTCTCCACCTGCCGCGCCGGAATCGCACGGCCTCGGACCACCACCTCGACCCCCCGACCGGGCTCGGCCCGGTCCGCGGGGACGTAGGCCAGGGCCACCGGCTTCCCGAGTGTGGGTGATGGAGCGCCGGACGTCACGCGCCCGACCTCCTCGCCCTCCATCCGGACCGCGTCGCCCTCGCGCGCGGCCGAGCGGCCCTCGAGGACCAGCCCGACCAGGCGCCGCGAGACGCCCTGGCTGCGCTGCTGGCGCAGGGCCTCCGCTCCGATGAAGTCCCGGTCGTCCAGGTCGACGAAGCGCTCCAGCCCGGCCTCCAGCGGGGTGGTGAGATCGTCGAGCTCGTGGCCGTAGAGGGGCAGGGCGGCCTCGAGTCGCAGCGTGTCCCGGGCGCCCAGCCCGGCGGGGACCGCCCCGAGAGGCTCGCCCTCGGCGAGGATGGCCTCGAAGATCCGCACCAGGTGCCCCGCCCCCAGGTAGATCTCGAAGCCGTCGAGGCCGGTGTAGCCGGTGCGCGACACCATCACCGGGGCGCCGGCCAGCTCGAAGTGGCCGAAGGCGAAGCGCCCCAGGTCGGCGACCCCGGCGCCCACCAGGCGCGTCAGGATCTCCGCGCTGGCGGGGCCCTGGAGGGCCAGCATCCCGGTGCGCTCGCTGACCTGGGCGGGGCCCGCCTCGGGAGCCGCATGGCGCACCACCCAGCGCCAGTCCTTCTCGACGCAGGCCGCGTTGACGCACAGGAAGAGCGCGTCGGGCGCGGTGCGATAGCAGGTGACGTCGTCGACGACGCCGCCGCGCTCGTTGCAGAGCAGCGCGTAGCGGGCCCGGCCCTCCCGCAGCGTCGCCACGCGCCGGCTCAGCAGGCCCTCGGCGGAGGCCACGGCGGCGGGGCCGCGCAGCTCGATCTGCCCCATGTGCGAGACGTCGAAGAGCCCGGCCGCCTCGCGCACGGCGGCGTGCTCGCGCAGGATCGAGCTGTACTGCACCGGCATCCGGAAGCCAGCGAACTCGACGAAGCGGGCGCCGAGCTCGACGTGGCTGTCGTAGAGCGGCGTGCGCCGGACTCCCCTCATTCCGCCTGGCGCGCCCGATAGGCCTGCAGGGTGTTCCGCAGCAGCATGGTGATGGTCATCGGACCGACGCCGCGCCGGTGCGGGGTGACCAGGGAGGCGATGCCCTGGACGCCCTCCGTGTCGACGTCGCCGACGATCTGCCCCTCCACCTCGGAGACGCCGACGTCGATCACCGCCGCTCCGGGTGCGACCCAGTCCGCCTTCACCAGGCGCGGGACGCCCACCGCCGAGACCAGCACGTCGGCCTGCCGGCAGATCGCCGCCAGACCGCGGCTGCGCGAGTGGCACATGGTCACGGTGGCGTGAGCCTGCTGGAGCAGCAGCGAGACCGGCTTGCCCACGATGTTGCTGCGGCCGATCACGACGGCATGGGCTCCCTCCAGCGGGACCCCCTGGCGCTCGAGGATGGCCATGACGCCGAGCGGGGTGCAGGGATAGAGGGCGGGCCGCCCGGCCAGGAGCAGCCCCGCGTTGAGCGGATGCAGGCCGTCCACGTCCTTGCCGGGATCGACGCAGGCGGCGACCTCGTCCGGATCGAGGGCCGCGGGCAGGGGGAGCTGGACCAGGATGCCGTCCACCGCCTCGGCCTCGTTGAGCTGCCCGATCAGGTCGAGCAGCTCCTCCCGACGCGTCTCGGCGGGCAGCCGATGCTCGATCGAGAGCATCCCGACGCGCTCGCAGGCGCGCCGCTTGCCCTTGATGTAGGAGGCGCTGGCGGGGTTGTCGCCGACCAGCACCACGGCCAGACAGGGTGCCCGCTGCCCCGCGGCCACCAGCGTCTCGACCTCGGCAGCGAGCTGGGCGCGGAGGTCCTGGGCCAGGGCGAGGCCGTCGACGACGATCGTCTCGATGCGCTCGGCGCCCGGCGCGCCGCCGGACGAGCGGCTTCGCGGCGCCGCGTCTTCTCGACTCAAATCCACCGACCCCCCGTCGGGAGGCGCAGTATAGGTTCAGGCGGCGTCCTTTGCCTTGCCTTTCTTGGCCGGGCCCTGCTTCCCGCCGGCGGGCTTCGACTCGCCGCTGGCGCTCTTCTTCTCGCCCCCCTTGCCGTCGCTCGTATCGCTCTTGTCGCTCTTCTCGCTCTTCTCGGGGCCGGAGGCGCCGGAGTCCTCGCCGGAGGACTCGCTCTTGCCCTTCGAGGAGGAGTAGAGGTCCGAGTACCAGCCGCTTCCCTTCAGCACGAACGACGTTCGGGAGATCAGCCGGCGCACCTTGCGGCTGCGGCAGGTGGGACAGGTCTTGAGCGGCTCGTCCGTGATCCGCTGCTCGGCCTCGAACTCGTGGCCGCACTTGTCGCAGCCGTACTCGTAGATGGGCATGTCCTCTCCCGTGGTGCGTGGGGCCCGGCCGGGCCTGCGGGGGTGACGGCTCCCGGCCCGCCGCCAACGGTGGGTTCCGAGGCCCGGCGAGTCAAGTCTTGCTGTGGGTCTTGGCCTCCCCTGGGGACCGCTTCAGGTACGCGACCTTGCCCTCGAGGACCGGGTCGTCCGGCGGGTCTGCCGCCAGGCCGTCGAGCAGGCCCAGGTGCGTCTCGATGGTGGTGCGTACCGCGGTGGCCAGCCGCGCCTTCAGCGTCTTCATCTCCCGGATGTCCTCGGCGAGCTGGGCGGCCCTGCGGTGGGCGGCATCGAGGATCTTCTCGGCCTTGATCTCGGCCTCGCTGATCAGCACCTCGGCCTCCTTGGCGGCCGTGCGCTTGAGATCCTCCGAGAGCCTCTGCGCGGTGGTCAGGGTCTCCTGGAGCACGGCCTCGTTGGCCGCCAGGCCCTCCACCCGCGTCTCGAGGCGAATGGCGTCCTTGCGCAGGCCCTCGGCCTCGCGGACCAGGCGCTCGTAGTCGTCGGCCACCATGCGCAGGAAGGTGTCGACCTCGCCGCGGTCGTAGCCCGAGACGCGCCTCGGAAAGCTGTGCTTGCGGATGTCGAGCGGTGTCAGGCGCATGGCTCCTCCCGGCCTCTCGATGCGGCAACGGTTCGAGCGAGCCGTCCGATCTCTCGAGGGCTTCGGCCTGCGGGACCGGCTGCGCTCGGGCGACCGGACTCCGGTCCGGATCTCGGCACGGGAGCCCGGCGGACGGTGGGGGATTCCGCCCAGGAAGGTATCCGGTCAGCCCTCGCCAAGCTCGCGGGCCCTCCGGGTGGCGGCGGCCACCGCCTCGTGGAGGGCCGCCCGCAGCCCGCCGGCCTCGAGCCGCTCGAGGCCGGCGATGGTGGTCCCCCCCGGCGAGGTCACGCGGTCCTTCAGCTCGGCCGGGTGGCTGCCGCTCTCGAGGGCCAGGCGCGCGGCGCCGTAGACGGTCTGGAAGGCCAGGCGGTAGGCCGCGTCGCGCGGCAGCCCCATGCGCACGCCGGCGTCGCCCAGGGCCTCCAAGAAGACGAAGACGTAGGCGGGCCCGCTTCCCGAGAGCCCCGTGACGGCGTCGAGCAGGCCCTCCTGCGGCGCCTCCCAGGCGATGCCCACGGCCTCGAAGAGAGCCAGGGCCAGCTCCGCGTCCGCCCGGCTGGCGGCCGCGCCGGCGCACAGGGCGGTGGCACCGGCCGAGACCAGCGCGGGCGTGTTCGGCATGGCCCGCACGATGCGCGCGTCTCTGCCCAGGGCTGCTTCGAGCTGCCCGAGCGAGATGCCGGCCGCGATCGAGATCCAGAGGGGCTGCCGCACCTCTTCCTCGCCGAGTGCCTCGCGCAGCTCCCCGGCCAGCCGCACGGCCAGGCCCGGCTTCACGGCCAGCAGCGCCACGTCGGCGCCGCGGACCGCCTCGGCGCCCGAGGCCGTGGTGTGCACGCCCAGGCGCTCCGCCAGCTGCCGGCGCCGCCCCTCGTCGACGTCGCAGACGGCGATGCCCTCCGCGGCGACGCCCGCCGCCAGCAGGCCTCCGGCCAGCGCCTCTCCCATGGCTCCGCCGCCCAGGAAGGCGAAGCGCCGCTGCTTCAGCTCCATGCTCGTCCTAGCTCCTCTCGCCGAAGATCGCCGTGCCGACCCGAACCAGTGTCGCACCTTCCTCGATCGCCGTCTCGAAGTCTGCCGACATGCCCATCGAGAGCTCGCGCAGCGACTCGCCCCCCGGCCAGGCGCGCGCCTGCCGCGCCAGCTCCCGCAGCGCCGCGAAGACCGGCCGGCTGGCCTCCGGGTCCGGGGCCGCCGGCGGGATGGTCATCAAGCCGGTGGCGCGCAGCTGGCCCCAGGCCTGGCCGGCGGCGAGCAGCGCCGGCAGCGCTGCGGGCGAGACGCCTCCCTTCTGCACCTCGCCGGCGACGTTCACCTGGATCAGGATCTCGAGCGGGCGCTCGGCCGTCTGCGCGCGTCGGTTCAGCTCGGCCCCCAGGGCCTCCGAGTCGACGGTCTCGACCACGTCGAAGCCGCGAACGACCTGACGCGCCTTGTTCCGCTGCAGGCGTCCGATGAAGTGCCAGCGCGGCGGCGCCAGGCCCTCGGCGGCCAGCTCCTCACTCACTGCGGCGAGCTTCGGCAGGGCCTCCTGCACATAGCTCTCGCCGACCGCCCGCAGCCCGGAGCGGATGGCCGCCGTGAGCTCGGCGGCGGACTTGCGCTTGCTCACGCCGACCAGCGTGACGCCGCGGGCGTCGCGTCCGGCCCGGACTGCGGCCGCCTCGATGCGACCCTGGACGGCCGCCAGACGGGCGGCCAGCTCCTCGCCGCTCACACGGCGCTGCGGATCACGCCGGCCTCGCGCAGCAGCGCCAGGGTCTCGTCGAGGGGCAGACCGATCACGTTGGTCTCGCTGCCCTCGACGCGCTCGACGAAGCGCCGGCCCTCCCCCTGGACGGCGTAGGCCCCGGCCTTGTCGAGGGGCTCGCCGCCGGCGGCGTAGGCGCGCAGCTCGGCCTCGTCGGCCAGGCGCAGGGTCACACGGCTCTCCACGACCATGTGTCGCGCCCTCCTCTCGTGTGTGGCGCAGAGCGCAATTCCGGTCAGCACCCGGTGGCTGCGTCCCAGCAGGCTGCCCAGCATGGCCACCGCGTCCTCGACGTCGCGGGGCTTGCCCAGCAAGGCCCCGTCGCGGACCACGATGGTGTCGGCGCCCAGCACCCAGCGCGGAGGCTCGGCGCCGAGCTGGCTCGCGACGGAGCGCGCCTTCTCGAGGGCCAGCCTCCGCGCCAGCTCGACGGCGCTCTCGCCCGACCGGGGTCGCTCGTCGAGGTCGGCGGGGATCACCTCGAAGCGCAGGCCGGCTCCGTTCAGCAGCTCGCGCCGGCGCGGGGAGGCGCTGGCCAGCACCAGGACATCGCGTTCCTGCATCGTCGCGAGAGTACAGATCCGCGCGGAGCACGCCGGGCTCTTCGCTACCTTCGCCGGCGTGCCGCAGCCCAACCCCCCGCGTCGATGGACCCTGGAGGCCGCTCGGGCCATGCTGGACGAGGTTCGGCGCCGCACGCGCGAGGCCGTCGACCGCGTCGACGCGCTGCTGGAGGAGCGCGAAGAGAGCGCCCCCGAGTCGCCCGAGCGCGCTCACGTCGAGGCGCGCATCCAGGATGCGGTGAGCCTCTGGGCGCGGAGCATGGAGGCGCTGGGCCTCGAGGTGAAGGGCGTGTGGCTCGTCGACTTCGACAACGGCAGCGGATACTACTGCTGGCGCTGGCCCGAGCAGCACCTGTACTTCCACGGCTACGACGAGGGCTTCGCCGGTCGCATCCCGATCCAGTAGCCCGGCGCGCCGAGGGCGGCCCCTCAGCCCCTGCCGTCGCGGGCGGGCAGCGGGCCCGTCGCGGGGGTGCCGCCGTCGCCCTCGCTGATCGCCCGCCCGTAGGCCTTCACCTCGGGGATGGCGGCCTCGGCGATCGGCTCGAGGCGCGACTTGCGGGCCAGGGCGGCCTCCACGGCGGGCGCCAGCTCCTCGGCCTTGCGACGCCGGCGGCCCTCGTGTCGGTCCTGGAACTCCGGCATCACCTCCCGGGCGAAGAGCTCGAGAGACTCGCAGATGTGCTCGTGGCGATTGCGCCCGCCCTGCTGGATGAAGATCACCTGGTCGACGCCGGTCTCCTCGAAGCTGCGCAGGTGGCTGCGCAGCTCCGCGGGCGTGCCGATGCCGCGACTCGGCCCCTCCGGCATCAGGTCCTTCAGCTTCTCGAAGCTCTCCCAGATGTCGGTGCGCGCCGGGCGATGGCTTCCGAAGAGGTAGTAGTGGCCCAGCGCGAAGCCGAAGAAGCGGAAGCCGTCGAGGCCGCGTCGCCGGGCCTCTTCCGCATCCGCGTGACAGGAGAAGCCCGTGACCATGGCGATCTGCGGGTTCACCGCGTGGCCGATCGGCGTGCACTCCTCGCGCAGGATCCGGTGGTAGTCCTCCACCCAGCCCCGCGCCTCGCCCGGGTCGACGAAGGCGAAGGTCAGCGCCCCCATGCCGTAGCGCGCCGCGGTGCGGATGGTCTCGCGGTTCGAGCAGGCCAGCCACAGCGGCGGATGGGGACGCTGGACGGGCTTGGGCACGACGTTGCGACAGGGCATGGAGAAGTGCTCGCCGCGATAGCCCGGATAGGGATTCATGCTCAGCATGTTGCAGATCTGCTCGGTCGCCTCCCGCCACATCGAACGCTTGCGCTCGGGGTCGATCCCGAAGCCCTCCAGCTCGACGCGCGAGGCCGACTCGCCCGTCCCGAAGTCGACGCGGCCCTGCGATACCAGGTCGAGGGTGGCGATGCGCTCGGCGACGCGAGCCGGCGGGTTGTAGGCCGGTGGGGTCAGCACGATGCCGTGGCCCAGGCGGATCCGGCGCGTGCGCTGGGAGCAGGCCGC
>CAZYOL010000077.1:0-18165 GCA_964649065.1 uncultured Spirochaetales bacterium | reverse complement strand
TCACCCCATACTCCCTTAGCAGGGGAGCGCCTTCAGCCACTCGGCCACCTCTCCGGGAGCGCGGGAGAATACCACTCCGCTGCCCGGCCCGGCCCCCCGGCCCCAATTTCGCGGCTGCGACGGCGGCCTACAATCCCGGCCGCGATGCCCCCCCAGGCGCAGGACACGGCCAGCAGCCTCGCGCCGCGCGCCGCGCGCGTGCGCTGGATCGTCGCGCTCGGGCTCCTGGCGGGTCTGCTCGCCTGGCGGGCCGCCCTGCCCCTGCTCCTCGAGCGGCTCGCCGAGTGGCAGGGCAGCCAGATCCTGGGCCGGCGGGTGGACATCGAGAACGTCGACCTGGCGCTGCTGGGCGGCGGACTGGCCCTGGACGGCGTCTCGATCGGCCCGCTCGTCAGGATCGGATCCGAGCCGGAGCCGGTGGCCCCCGAGGACGCCCACCTGCTGCTGGAGCGCCTGGAGCTGCGTCTCGGCTGGCTCGAGCTGCTGGGAGGCCGCATCGACCTGCCGGAGCTGCGGCTGGTGGCCCCCACGCTGACGGCGCTGGTCGGCCTCGACGGGCGGCTCATCCCGGTCGTGCGGCCCCAGCCCGGGCAGCCGCAAGCGAGCCCGGAGGAGCCCGACGGCGAGGCCGGCGAGCCCTGGCCCGTCCGCATCGGGCGGCTCGAGATCCAGGACCTGGAGCTCCTCTACGCCGACCTCGGCAACCCGGGCATCGCGCCCCTCCACCTGGAGATGGAGCAGTTCGAGCTGCGCGACTTCCAGCTCGCCGAGGGGGAGATCAGCCTGGGGCCCGTGGCCTTCCGCGGGCCGCGGCTGCGGGTCCGGCGGGACATCGATCTCTCGCCCATTCTCGCCGGGCCGGCCGGCGACACGGCCGCGGAGCCGGGCCCGGCGGCCGGGGCCATGGAGGCCAGCGACGACGCCGAGGCCTCGGCAGCGGCGGACGCCGCAGCCGCAACGCCGCCCGCCGCCGCGCCCGTCGATCCGGAGGCCACCGCCGAGCTGGCGGCTCCCGAGAGCCCGGGTCTGGGCTACCGGCTGCAGGAGGTGGTCTTCGAGAAGGCGCGCTTCGACCTGGTGCTGGGCGAGCGGGCGCTCGACGTGCTGCTGAGCGTGAGCGCTCGCGACGTCACCAGCCAGCCCGACACGCGCTTCCCGCTGCGGGTGGAGGTGGACTTCGAGAGCGAGGACGGCTCGCTCTCGCTGGACGCGGAGGTCGGCATCTCGCCGCCGGTCTTCGACGGCCTCCTCGGCTGGTCCCGGATCGACGTCGAGCCGCTGGTGACCCTCGCGGACCTGGCGCTGCCCGTGACCGTGGAGCAGGGGGAGAGCTCGGGGCAGATCGAGCTGCGCCTGGGCCCGGATCCCGAGCGCGAGGGCGACCCGCTCGATCTCCTGTTGTCCGGTCGCGTCTCGCTCGACGGCCTGGCCGTCTCCGCGCCCGACGAGTCGCTCGACCTCGAGTGGCAGAGCCTCGAGGTGGAGGCGCGCTCGCTGCGGGTGCCCTTCGCCGACGCCGAGGGCCTGCAGCCCCCGCCGGACCTGCACCTGGCTGCGATCCGCCTGGCCTCGCCGGCCCTGCGCCTGGCGCGGCGCCCCGCCGAGCCCGGGGAGAGCGCGCCAGACTCGGCCGAGCCCGCCGCCGAGCCTTCCGAGCCCGAGCCCTCCGAGCCGGCCGCCTCGCCGCGGCTGCGCGTCGACGCGCTCGAGCTCTCGAACGGAAGCCTGGAAGTCTCGGACACCTCGGTGGAGCCGCGCTTCCAGCAGCAGCTGCGCGATCTGGAGCTGCGCGGCCGCGACCTGCGCTGGCCCGAGCGGGAGGTCGCGGAGCTGAGCTTGTCGGTGCGCGGAGGGCACGACACGCGCCTTGGCCTGCAGGGCTCGCGGCGCGGCCGCGAGGGACAGCTCTCGCTGGAGCTGAGCGAGCTGCCGCTCCACGCCTTCAGCCCCTACAGCGCCAGCGCGGCGGGCTACTGGATCGAGGCCGGGCGCGTCTCGGTCGATGCGGAGCTCGGGGAGCGGGACGAGCGCTACGAGGTGGAGAGCCGCTTCGCCCTCGACGACCTGGACGTGGCCGAGGTGAATCCCGGCAGCTTCGAGAAAGAGGTCGGCTTTCCCCTCGATCTGGCCCTGGCCCTGCTGCGCGACCCGGGCGGGAGGATCGCGCTGCCCGTGAAGCTGGCCCTGGAGGACGGCGAGGCCAACCTGGCGCTCGGCAGCCTGGTGGGCGCGGCGCTGCGCCAGGCCCTGGTCGGAGCCATCACCTCGCCGCTCAAGGGCCTGAAGCTCCTCTCCGGAGGCGGCTCCGGCCCGCCGCGTCTCGCTCCGGTGTCGGCTGCCCCCGGCGACTCGTCCCCGGATCTCGAGGCCCTCGCGCCCTTCGCGGAGGTGCTGGCGGCGCGGCCCGGCCTCTCGCTGACCCTCCACGGGGTGGCCGGCGAGTCCGACGCCCGGGTGCTGGCCGAGCGGCAGCTGGCGGAGCTGGCCCTCTCGGGCGAAGAGCTGCCGGCGGTCGAGGCCGGCGCCCCCCAGCGGCGCCGCCTGGTGGCGTGGCTCCGCACGCGGGCCGGCGGCGAGCCGAGCCAGCCCCTGGAGCCCGAGGACGCGGTGCTGCTGGAGGGCTGGATCGAGCGCGTCGAGGTGCCGCCGCAGCGCTTCGAGGCCCTGGCGGTAGAGCGCGCCGCGGCGGCGCGCGACGCCCTGGTCGAGCGCTACGGCTGCGACCCGAGCCAGCTGCTGGTGGAGGAGACGCACAGCGGCGAGCCGGGCGTGAGCATCGACCTCGGACCGAGGAAGCGCTGATGGCTCCGCGGCGCATCATGGGCTGGCGCGAGGTCGCCGGGGCCGTGCTGGTCCTGACCGTCTGGCTGATTCCGGTGGCCTACGGGGGCGTGACCAACCTGGTGGCGCCGGGCTTCCCTCCCTACTTCCAGAAGCTGCAGTGGATCGCCCGACTCTTTCCCTACGAGGTCCGCGCCTGGGCCAGCTTCCACATCGAAGTGCAGCGAGAGGGCTCCCGGAGCTGGAAGGAGCTGCGCGGTCGCGGCTACTTCGACATGTCGATCTTCGGCTACCGGACGCGCCTCAACCGACTCCTGGAGGAGGCCGTCTTCCACGGAGATCCGTGGAAGCGCCAGATCACCTGGGAGATCGCGAATTTCGTGCACCGGCGCCACGCGGAGCTGCATCCGGAGGGCCCGCCCCTGGTGGGCGTGCGCTTCGTGCAGGTGGCCCACTCGATCGAGGAGCTGGCCGAACAGAAGGGGCACTTCGTGCGGCGCCCGCTCGCGGAGCTGGGAGACCTCCCCCAGCGGCGCTTCGGCGAGGTGCGCTTCGACGGCCTGCCCGCGGGGTCGCGCGGATGAGCCGCAAGCCCGCCCGACGGGCGCGCGAGGCGCCGGAGGTGGCCGGGTCGCCCGGCTGGCTCGGTCGTGGGCTCGACCTGTGGTTCGGCCCGGTTCCCACCGCCCGCATCGACCTCTTTGCCCGGGCGCTGATGACGATCTTCATCATCTACATGAGCGCCTGGCTGCTGGCCGGAGGCCGCGAGTGGCTCACCGTCGAGGGCTTCCACCAGTCGCGCGCCGCCATCCCCCATTTCCTGCCCGGCCCCCTGCCGCCATTGTCGAGCGGAGCCTACTGGCCCTTCGTCGCCTGGCTCTACGCCGTGAGCGTGAGCGCCTGGCTGTGGCCGCGGCGCCTGCCCTTCCTGCTGCTGGTCCCCACGGCGGTCTACGTGCAGCAGGTGGACCCCGTCTCCGCCTTTACGCTGAACCAGCTCTTCATCGTCATGTTCGCGATCATGGCCCTGCGCAGCGATCGCCACCTGGCGGACGGCCTCGAGGTGGAGAGCGCCTGGGCGCTGCGCTCCATGCAGGCCTCGCTGCTGGTCCACTACTGCGCGGCGGGCATCGCCAAGTGGTTCCACGGCGACTGGCACGAGGTGCACGACATCCTCTACGGGCACAGCGTCGGCATGTACCGCACCGACCTGGCCGCCTTCCTCATCCATGTGCTGCCCCACTGGAGCTGGGTCGTGCTGAGCACCATCGCGCTCGGCTTCGAGCTCTTTGCCCCCGTCCTCTTCCTGGTGCGGCGTCCGGTCGACCTGCGGGTGCTGGCCTTCGTGCTGGGCCTCGTCATGCACGTCGCGATCTCGCTGCTGATGGTCGACCTCCACCACTTCTCGAACCAGATGATGTGCTTCTACATCCTCTTCGTGACCTGGCCGGGGCTGGTGGGCGTCGAGGGCTGGATCCGGGCGCGGCTGCCGCGCTACCCGCTCGAGGCGCGGCCGCGATATGCTTCCGCCCCGGAGGGCCTCAGGTGACCCAGACGACGACCCGCGACTCCGCCGCCTCCGCCCTGGCGGGCCTGGCCCGCGAGCTCTACGGCCGCGGCTGGTGCTCCGGCACCAGTGGGAACTTCAGCCTGGTGCTCGAGCGCGAGCCGCTGCGCCTGCTGATCACCCAGACCGGGCGCGAGAAGCAGGCCCTCTCGGGCGCGGACTTCGTCGCAGTCGGGCCCGACGCCAGCCCGGTGGCCGGCGAGACGGGGCGCCCCTCGGCCGAGACGCGGCTCCACGTCGCCATCGCCCAGCGGGCCGGCGCGGGCTGCATCCTGCACAGCCACTCGGTGGCCGGCACGCTGGTGGGCGAGCACTTCCGCGACAAGGGCGGCTTCACGATCTCGGGCTACGAGATGCTGAAGGGCATCGAGGGCGTGCGCAGCCACGAGGCGGCGGTCTTCGTTCCCGTGCTGGCCAACGACCAGGACATGGAGGCGGTCGCAGAGCGCCTGCAGCGCCGCTTCGATGGCCAGCCGGGCCTGCGCGGATTCCTGCTGGCGGGGCACGGCCTCTACACCTGGGGCCATGGCCTGGCCCAGGCGCGCCGCCACCTGGAGATCTTCGAGTTCCTGCTCGAGCTGGTGCTGCGGCGCAGCCAGCTCGCCCCCTTCGTGGGCTGAGCCGGCATGGCGACGCTTCGCATCCGCGACGAAGAGCGCGTGATCCGGCAGCCGGACGCGATTCGCGACTTCCTCGCCCGGCACGGCCTCTGGTACCGGCGCCTGGGCGAGCTGCCGGAGCTGCCCGACGACGACGCGGCGATCCTGCGCGCCTTCGAGGCGCCGCTGCGGGAGCTGCGCACCTCCGGGGGCTACGCCGAGGCGGACGTGGTGCGCATCCGGCCGGAGACGCCGGACGTCGACGCCATGCTCCGGCGCTTCGAGCGGGAGCACACCCACGACGACGACGAGGTGCGCATCATCGTCGACGGACGCGGGCTCTTCCACGTGCACCCGGAGGGCGGACCGGTCTTCTCCATCGAGGTCGAGGCCGGCGACTGCATCAACGTTCCCGAAGGAACTCGGCACTGGTTCCACGTCTGCGAGGCCCGCCGCTGCACCGCGGTCCGCCTCTTCCGCGACGCCTCGGGCTGGACGCCCCACTACACCGGCTCGGGCATCGACGGGCGCTACGCCCCGATCTTCAGCGCCCGCTGAGATGCCGCTGCCGAGCGGCCTGCGGGGCATCGTGGTCGACATCGAGGGCACCACGACCCGCATCGCCTTCGTGACCGAGGTGCTCTTCCCCTTCGCCCGCCAGCGGCTGGCAGACGCCCTGGCCGACCCGGATTTCGCCGAGGCGCGCGCGCTGCTGGAGAAGGACCAGCTGGCGGACCGGGATGCCGGGAGCGACGACCTGGCCGCCTACGCGCGCGAGCTGATGGACGCCGATCGCAAGGCGACGGGCCTCAAGGCCCTGCAGGGGCTGATCTGGAAGGCCGGCTACGAGAGTGGCGCGCTCCGGGGCGAAGTCTTCGAGGACGTGCCGCCGGCGCTGCAGCGCTGGCGCCAGGCGGGCCTGGTGCTGGCGGTCTTCTCGTCGGGGAGCGAGCTGGCGCAGCGCCTGCTCTTCTCGACCACGCCCCAGGGCGACCTCGGCCCGTACTTCTCCCACTTCTTCGACACCCGCATCGGCGCCAAGCGCGAGGCGAGTGCCTACCACGAGATCGCGGCCCGGATGGGCCTGCCCCCCGAGGGCCTGCTCTTCCTCTCGGACGTGCCGGCCGAGCTCGACGCCGCGCGGGAGGCCGGCTGGCAGACCGGGCTCCTGCGGCGGCCGGGCAACCCCCCTGCCGAGGCCGGCCCGCACCCCGCCTACGACAGCTTCGAAGCACTCTAGCGTCGTGCCCTGAGGAGCAACGCCCCCAGCCGTGGTTCAGGCGGGAACGGGGACGGCGGCCGCCTCGGCGCGGCTGCGCACCCAGCGCAGGTAGGCCGGCGGGGGCAGGAAGGCGAGCCACATCGAGGCCGCGGTCACCAGGCCCAGCCCCCCGATGGTGAGGGCGCCCAGCATCGAGGCGCGGAACTCGACGCCCAGGGCCTGGCAGGTGATTCCGACGGCGCTGATGGCGACGGCGGTCAGGGTTCCGACGGCCCAGAGGCGGAAGCGATCGGTGACGACCGGGTCGGCCAGGCCAACCCGCTGGCGGCGACGCATGCGCAGGAAGTAGGCCAGCGATTCGCTGCCGGACCACAGGTAGACCGCCATCGCCACGTGGCTGGCGCCCTGCCAGGGCCCACCGGCGTCGGTGAAGAAGCCGGCTACGCCGCTCTGTGTGAGCTGGGCGATGGCCAGGCCGAACAGTGCGCCGGGTACGGCCATGGCCACGCCCGCAGCCCAGCCGGCCCGCGGCCGGAACACCTTCCAGTTGAAGAGACAGACTCCGGCGTTGCCGCCGATGTTGCAGCACAGGTAGGCGACGAGCAGCAGCGCCTGGAGAGCGGGGCCCGGGCTCAGGTGGCGCGCCACCAGCATCAGCGGGTAGCCGAGGCCTCCCATCAGGAAGAGCCCCGCTCCGATGCAGAGCTCGGGAAGCGCGCGCCGCCGCCAGCCCAGCAGGAAGAGCCTGCTGCCGAGGATCAGGCAGGCGAGCACGAAGGCACCGCCTCCGACTGCTGCAATGGCACCCATGGTGTCTCCCGCGCGCCAGCGAGGGATGCAGGAGAGGAATCGGACGATTCGCGACCGCGCTTGAACCGGTCCCAGAGGCCGGCCGGAACAGAGGTTTCTCGTCGCGCCCCTCGGAGATTGAACTGTGCCGCTCGCACGGGAATTCACTGCCCAGACCACGGTCGCCCGACGACCCCATCCAAAGGAGAGAGACATGCATCGCCTGACGACCCTCACCCTCGCCGCCATGCTGCTGGCGGTCGGCCTGCCTTCGGTGGCCTCGGCTCGCTTCAGCCATGCCGGGGGCTTCATCTGCGGCGCCGGCCCCGGCTCGACCAACGCCCGTTTCGTGAACGGAGACTACCGGTCTGCCTTCAACGTGCTGAACACCAGCCGCACGACCCTGGAGGTCGACCTTCGCCTGTCGCTGACCTTTCCCCCCGGCGATCTCTTCCAGCCCGGAGCGGTCTTCGACCTCGGGAGCGTCACCCTGGCTCCGGGGCAGGCCGTGATGATCGACTGCGCCGAGTTCGTGGACGCCACCGGCCTGGAGCTCGGCGGCTCGCCGCCGTACTTCGCCGGCATGTTCGAGGCCAGGGCCCGCCGCAGGCTGGCCGTCACCCTGCTGCAGTCCGCCGGCCCGCAGGGCGGCGACGTCAGCAGCTACGCGGTCACCCCGATCGAGGCCCTCCGGGTCCTGCGCTAGCGGCCCGCGATCGCGGTGGCCGGGCCCCGTCGGTCCAGCGGCCGGCGGGGCCTCCCGCGCGCTCGCCCCCCAGGGGCAAGCTCGAGCTTTGAACCCCTCGGGCCGCGCCCGGGAACTACTGTCGTCGAAGGACTGTCGGGACGGGCGGTGGGCCCCGGGTGGAACATGCGAGCGGCCAGAGGCGGGGATGCGAACGGAGCCCAGGCGACCGAGGAGCAGGAGCGAGAGCTGCTGCGACGGGTCGCGCACGGCGACCGCGCCGCCTTCGAGGCGCTCTACGGGCGCTACGCCCGCCGGCTCGGCGGCTATCTCTACAGGCTGCTGCGCCGGCCGGAGCTGGTCGAGGAGGCCATCGACGACGTGATGCTGGTGGTGTGGCAGAAGGCCGGCAGCTTCGACGGCTCGGCACGGGTCTCCTCCTGGCTGTTCGGGATCGCCCATCGCAAGGCGCTGAAGGCCATGGAGCACGATCGCAGGCACCTGCGGCGCATTCACGCCGTCGCCAGCTCGCTGGACGAGGAAACGAGCTCTGTCGAGAGCTCCCAGCGCGGAGATCCGGAGCAGCGCGCGCTGCGAAGGGACGAGCTTCGCGCCCTGGTGAGCGCCGTCGAGGCCCTGCCCACGGAGCAGCGCGCGGTGGTCGAGCTCACCTTTCTCGAAGGGCGCTCCTACTCGGAGATCTCGGAGATCATGGACTGCCCGGTCAACACGGTGAAGACCCGGATGTTCCACGCGCGCAAGAGCCTGAGCCGTGCGCTGGGTCGCGGAGCCGAGGGGGCGGACGGAGGCTCTCGTGCGCGGGCATAGTGCCGAGAGGCGAGGCGACGGGGGAAACATGGATCACGACACTGCGACCGAGCTGCTTCCCTGGCTGGCCAACGGAACCCTGGCGGGGGCCGAGCGGGCCGCGCTCGAGCGGCACCTGGGCGGGTGCGCGAGCTGCCGGGCCGAGCTCGAGCTGTGCCGCCACCTCGAGCAGGGCGTGCGCGCCCGGGAGGCGGAGGCGTGGCAGCCTCCGGACGGCCAGCTCGACCGGATCCTGCAGCGGCTGGGTCCTCAGCCCGCGGCGCCGGTCCGAGGCCAGTCCGGCTGGGGCGCCCGGCCGCGCCGCTGGACGCTCGCCGCTCCGGCCGCCCTGGCGGCCGGGCTGGCCTGCCTGCTGCTCTGGACGCGCAGCGACCCGGAGCCGTCGCTCTACACGACGCTGAGCGATCCCGAGGCGAGCCTCCCGGCCGCGGGCCCGCAGCTCCAGCTGGCCTTCGCCGAGCGGACGCCGGAGGCCGAGATGAGGGCGCTGCTGAACGGCGTGCGCGGCTCGATCGTGAGCGGACCCTCGCCACTCGGCATCTACACGGTGGCGCTCCCGGAGGGCGAGCCCCTCGACGCCATCGTCGAAGCCCTGCGCGAGGACCCCAGAGTTCGCCTGGTGGAGCCGCTCGGCCAGCCGTGAGCGAGGCAAGAGCCCGGGCCGTACACGGAGCAGCCAGCCTGCTCGCCACCCTGTTCTGGCTGTGGGGCTGCGTCGGCCCCATCGGAGCCGGTGGCCCCACGCCGGTGCAGGGCCGCAGCCACCAGCTGATCGTGGCGGTCCCGCTGGTGACGCCCGCCGTCCGCAGCGAGATCGCCAGCCGCATCGCGCGCCAGCACGATCTGGAGCTGGTCGCCGCCTTCCCGCTCGAGTCGATCGACGTGCACTGCATCGTCTTCGAGATCGAGGACGGTCGCGACCCGGAGGTGCTGGCCCGCAAGCTCTCCGCCTACCCCGGGGTCGAGCTGGTGCAGCGCAACCAGCTCTTCGAGGGCCTCGCCGAGCCCTACGCTGAGTTCCAGCACGGCCCGCGCGCCCTGCGGGCCGATCGCGCCCACCGCTGGGTGACGGGACGCGGCGTGCGGGTGGCGGTCATCGACACCGGCGTGGATCGCGAGCACCCGGATCTGGCAGGGCGCATCACCCTGGCGCGCAACTTCGTCGAGCACGGCGAACGGAGCTTCTCCCGCGACGCCCACGGCACCGCGGTGGCGGGCGTCATCGCGGCGCGGGCGGACAACGCCCAGGGAATCTACGGCGTCGCACCCGAGGCCGAGCTCCTGGTGGGCAAGGCCTGCTGGCACGCTGGCAGCGACGAGGCGGCGCGCTGCAGCAGCTGGACGCTGGCCCGGGCCATCGACTTCTCGCTGGGGGCCAATGCCCAGGTCATCAACCTGAGCCTGGCCGGGCCGCCCGACCCGTTGCTGACCCGCCTGCTCGCGACCGCGCATGGGCGCGGCGTGATCGTCACCGCCGCGGCCGGCAGCTCCGCTCGAGGCCCGGCCTTCCCGGCCTCCCTGGACTCGGTGATCGCCGTAGTGGCGAGCGACGCCGACGAGACGCCGGGGACGGCGCCCTGGCGGCGCGCCGCTCGGGCCCTGGCGGCCCCGGGCAGCGAGATCCTGACCACGGCCCCGGGCGCCCGCTACCGGTTCCGCTCGGGCAGCTCGCTCTCCACGGCCCACGTGACCGGGGCCGTGGCGCTCCTGCTGGAGCTCGACCCCGAGCTCTCGCCGGAGCGCGTCGCCACGCTGTTGGCGGCCACCGCCCAGCCACCCGGCCCCGGGGTGGACGCCGGGGAGAGCTGGCTGGGAAGCGTCGACGCCTGCGCCGCGGTGCGACGCCTGAGCGGCGGCGGCGAGTGCCCCTGAGCGGCGCCCGGGCCGACGGCGGCACGCCTCAGAACTCGAAGCTCAGCTGCAGCCAGACCCGGAACACGCTGGGCCGCTCGCTGGGCAGCGGATCGCTGCGCTGGAAGTAGGCGGTCTTCAGCAGGGCCACCGCGTAGGAGCCGACCGGCCGCGAGAGCACGGCGTCGATCTCCCAGCCGAGGGCCGCGCCGCCGAAGTCCGCCCAGAAGTGGTGGAAGGCCAGCTCGCCGTCCAGGCGCAGCGGAAGCGCGGGCAGCACGCGCACGAAGAGGTCGCGCAGGCCCTCGGACCCGCCGTTGTCCAGGAAGGCGTCGGCGTAGCCGTTGAAGTTGTGGATGGTGCCGAGGGGCGTGCCGAAGCCCGCCACGCCGTCGTCGCTTCCCAGCAGCTCGAAGCCGATGCCGAGCTCTCCAGCCGGCTCGTAGTCGAGTGCCGCCTCCAGCCAGGCGTAGTGGGCGCCGTAGTCCACGGGGTTGGCGCCCGCCTCGGTCTGGTAGGCGTAGGAGAAGGCGTAGCGGAGCGCCCAGGGGTCGCCGAGATCGAGCGCACCGGTCGCGCGCAGCCCGTAGGTATTCGAGGAGTTCTCGGGCGAGTTCGCGAAGTCCAGCAGGTAGGCGAAGAAGCTCGCCTGGAGCAGCTCGAAGCCGCTCCAGCGCAGGTTCACCAGGTGCGAGGAGGAGTCGAAGTCGCTGCTGAGCGCATCGCGGCTGGTGTCGCCGAAGACCCGCAGCACCTGACCCAGGTAGCTGTACTGCAGGCGCAGATCGCGGCGCCCGAAGCCCGTTGCAAAGTGGGCTGCGTCGAAGGTCTGCTCGTTCTGCCGCCAGCCGACGTTGCCGACGAAGCGCGCGTCGTCGAGGATCAGGCGCTGGCGCCCCAGGCGCAGCTCCGTGGTCCACTCGCTGCGCTCGTAGTGGAGGTAGGCCTGGTTCAGGTCGATGTTCGGCGGGTCCGGGACGAGCGTGCGGCCGTTCGGCGCGCCGATGCCGTCGAAGTACCAGCTGGGCTCGATGACGGCAGTGCCCTCGCCCTCGACCAGGAAGGAGAAGCCGCGCCAGGTGCGGCTGCCGAAGCCGAAGACGCCGCGCAGCGTCAGGGCGTGGGAGCCCAGGGCCCCCTCCCGGTTCGCGTACTCGTAGCGGGGGCGCAGCCCCAGGTAGAAGCTGCCGAAGCGGTTGTCCTTGAGCAGCTCGAGGAAGCTCTCGAGCCGGGAGCGGAAGCCGCGCTCCGCTCCCGGCGCCGGGTCGGGCGGCGCCGCCGCGCTGGGGCCGACCGCCAGGCCCGCCAGCAGCCCGCTGGCCACGAGCTGGCGCCAGCGGGGCGGCCGGCATCTGGCGTCGCGCTGCCTCACCGGTCGAGGCTAGACGCTGGGGAGGAGTTGATCACGCAAGTGATCCGCTCGATCAGCTCGCGGAAGACCGGCCGCAGGTCCTCCGGCTGCCACCCGGCTCGGCGGCGAGGCACGAGCTGGCGGAGAGGGTGGGATTCGAACCCACGAGGGCTCGCGCCCTGGCGGTTTTCAAGACCGCTGCCTTCGACCGCTCGGCCACCTCTCCGCGAGCAAAATCAATGGGTTATACTCCTGTGGTCGCCGGTGATGCAAGCAAAATGGCCGTTGATGCAAGCAAACCGGAAGCGCCGATTTCGACCGTCCGCAGGAGCCCTCCCATATGCCCGACAAACGTTACCGCGCCATCCGCAAGCGAGACAGGAAGGGGGAAGACGTCTGGGGTGTCGCCTCGTTCGAGAAGGAACATGGCAAGCCTTGGCGACAGACTCAGTGGAAGACGGTCGGAAGGGGAACGGCTGCAAAGGAGGACGCTGAGCTCCTCGCTGCAGAGATGGAGCACCAGGACGGTCAACTCGGAGACCGCTTCCTCTCCTGGCATCGGGCCGGAGACACCCTTCCCCTCGACCGCACCGTGCGGGACTACGTCCACCACCACAGCAAAGTCATCGGGAGCTCGACCGCGAGGCGCTACGGGCAGTTCGGTGAGCGGCTCATCGAGAGGCTCGGGAGTCGAGACCTCCGAGACCTCCGGGAGGAGGACATCGCCGAGTTCGTGACGGCCGAGTTCCACGACGGCCGTGCGAAGGACCCGACCATCAACGCCTGCGTGCTCCTCCGGTCGGTGATGCGAGCCGCGCTGGCGGCTCGGAGCCCCCTGCGGAAGCCCCACCTTGCGGTCGACCCCCTGCCAACGATCGCCAAGATCGCGCGCCGCACCGCCCGCAAGCTGTGGCAGCCGAGCCTCGACGACACGAGCCGTTCCGATGCCTGGACTCCCAAGGAAGTCACCACGGTCCTGTCCGCGGCCAAGAAGCGGGCCAGAGCGGTCTACGGCGTCTGCCTCTTCCAGTACAGCACCGGGTGCCGCATTGGCGAGGCCCTGGCGATGCGGTGGTCGGCGGTCGACCTCCGAAAGCGGCAGGTCACGATCCGCCTCCGGATTCACTCGGGCGAGGTCGGGCCCGTCAAGACGAGCAACAGCCTCCGGACGATCCCCATCCCCGACCAGCTGGTGGCCTACCTCAAGGAGCTCAAGGCCCGAAAGCGAGAGAGCGAGTGGGTCTTCCCCTCGACGACCAATAGTGAGCGACCCTGGAGAGACGAGGACTACCAGGGAACCTGGAGGACCTTTCGTCGGAGTCTGAAGGTTCGCCAGCTCGGCACGCATGCGTGGCGCCACACCTTCGTCTCGATGGCGCTGGCCGACGGCTGGACGCCGAGCGCCATCAGCGAGCACGTGGGATGCAGCGTGGAGATGATTCTCCGCCGCTACGCGCATGCGCTCAAGACGCCCGGCGCTCAGCGATTCGGCTTTCTCGATGGCGGAACTCCTCGAGAAGAGCCCGGGCCCGGCGCCTCAAGCCCGGGTCGGCGACCGGTGCGCGCTCGCCGGCGCCCTCGATCACGCGCAGCAGCTCGTGGCCGCTGACGAAGGTGGAGCCTCCGATTCGGACGCGCGTGAGGATACCCCGCCGTAGCCACTTGTAGACGGTGTTCCGGTTGATGCCGAGAACCTCCGCTACGTCAGCCGGACGCAGCAGAAAGAGCGCCTCCTTGTGGCTCGGCATGTCGGTGGTCTGCGACATGAGTCGATTCCGCCGCCGCGAACCGCGGCCCCGCGAGATCAGTCGCTCTCGGCCGGGGCGGGCACCTCGTCCCAGGTACGGCCACCGAGCAGGCGGCCTGCGCGCTTCTTCCCGACCCATCGCCCGGACGCGTCGTGGTCACCCCACTGCTTGAAGAAGAATCGGATGCCGGCCTCTTGGCACTGCTCACGAAGGCCACGCGCCCATGCGATGTCCATTGGCCGTGCGTTGGGGCCCGTCTCGCCGCCCACGATGACCCAATCGAGGCCCGGGAACGGGGTCAGGTCCATCGCCCCGAGTAGAGGCTCGCAGGACGCGAAGTGAACGGCTGCCGGCACCTCGAGAAGCGGAGGAATTCGCTGGTCAGCGCACTCTTGGTTCTCGGCAGTAGCTCCTAGCAGAACGTTGGGCCAGCCCGAGCCCCAGGTCTCCGGCAGCATGCGCTCCATATTCTGCGGTCGCTTCGTCAGCACGAGCCCATCGAGGTGAGGCGTCTCCGACACCAGGTTCCAGAAGTCCTGGCGCCAGTCCGCCGGCGCTTCCGCATCAAAGATGTCTGCGAGGCTCGCCGAGAATACGCGCAGCCGAGTCCCAGCCGCCTTCGCTTTGCGATTCCATAGCCGCGGCTGGCGCCAGTTGGCTTCTCCCGTCCGACGCCTCGGTCTCCCTGGTCCCCACTCGACGCGCTTCCAGCGGATGGACATGAGGGACTCCGCATAGCATGAGCGGCAGGCTGCCGAGACTTTCGAGCAGCCGTACCAGGGATTGAAGGTGTTGTCGGTCCACTCGATCTTGCTCGCTTCCATGGACGATCTCCTGAATGGGCGGCCGCATCGTGGCGATGAAAATGACGATCGCCAATGCGAGGCTCCTCACAAGCGACCGTATGGAGTGCCGGGCGTAGTCGTCAATCAGTCGGAACGTATTCGCGTCAAGCGGCCTACGGCGGCGTTTCGCGGGAAGCGACTACTTGGTATTCGCCACGCGTACGAAGGACGGCCTACAGCGACTGAAGGAAGCCAGGCGGGCTTGACGGCGAGGCGTTTGTGACCGGCGCCGTACCTGCACCACCGCGTGGCGGTAGCGACCGGCTCTCTGTGAAAGAGAAGTCCCGCGGAAGAGCCGCGTGTTCCGGCAACTATCGCTCTGGGCTGAAGTCGTCCTCTCGGCCCGGCTGCGAACCTCGATCCGGTTCCGGGGGTAGCAACGCGGAGAGGCGCGCTACGAGGGCAGCTGACAGTCGGGGCGACGCTTCGAGACCACTCCAATGCCACGTGACAGTCTTGTCCCCGCGACGCTCATCGACCTCGAGTTCGAGTCGGCCAGATCGCCGAGTCACCCGAACGCCGGTCACAGGGAGCTTCGGACAAAGCGCGTCGACCAGCTGCTCTCTGTAGGCGCCTGATCCAGTTTCGCCGCTGGGATACTTCCAACCAGAATCCCTGGCCGTTGCATACTGCACAAAAGACTGAGTGCTGATCTCGTTGTCGATGACCGCCTTGAGCACATCCAACCGGGCCGCTTGGTCCATTGGCAGCTCCCAGAATCTTGTGAGGGCCAAGCCCAAACCTTCCTCTCTGTCAGCCACGCGGCCTATGAAGGCAAGATGGCGCAGCGCGGACTCGTCTGGCACCTGTTCGACGGAGAGGACGGGGTCGCTGAATGGAGCGTGTTCAAGGATGCGCTCTTCTACGACGCTTTGCGTTCGCCAGATTTCCTCGAGCATCACCCGTTCGTTGCGGTTGGCAGCCTTGTGATTAGTCAGTCGCAGCTTGATGGTGAAGGTTCGCAATGGCGCAACTCCGCGTCGGTGAAGAAGTGCACTAGGGCCTGAAGTCTTGAGACACCGAGTAACGTAAGCAGCCGCTCGCGTAGTCGTCAATCAACTGGGATGTATTCGCCTAACTCTTCGCTCCCCACTAGCGAACCTGAAGTGACTACGCGGTAGTTGCCGTGCTAGTGGGCGGAGCTCCGGATGCTCTTGGTGCTTCTTCAGGGCTCATAGGCGTATTCGCTACCGCCGCGACCTTCGGCTTCGATCGACGCCAGCTTTCGAAGTCTGGGAAGCGGTATCGGGAGGCCAGGGTGTCGTCGACAGCGATACGTACGAGCATGTCGAACCCAAGCGGCTCGATACCTCCGTACGCAGCGAGCACCCGAGATCGGGCCGCGTCTTCGATCTGCGCGGTTTCGTGAGCTGCAATGTTTGCCTTGAGCGATTGGAGCTCGGCTCGCTTCCAGTGCTGGTAGGCCGCATGGAGGGCGTCCTCGCGGTGCCGCCGCTCCTGAGCGCGCGCGCGGCTGCGCTGAGCCTCTCGGTTCGAGAAGGAGACGAGAGCATCTTGGGCGTAGGAGAGCACCGCGCCGAAGTGCCGCATGCCGAAGCGCGTTCTCCTAGCCTCGTCGAGGGCGTGATCGACGATGAAGCGCGCCTCTTCCAGCCCGTAGCGCTCGATGAGAGCGATGGCCTGGCGCACCTCCTTGGGCTTCGGCCGCGCGGCCGGGCGGCCCATACCTTCGTGAAAACGACTGACGAGCGCGGGTGCGGTCCTTCGGAGATTCTGGCACGCGTCTCGTGTGTTCTCGTTCTCACCCTGGCTCTCGTTCACGTCAGGCGGACCCGAGTCGGTCCTAGCCGACACGGGTACCGTGTCGGGCTCACTTGACACGGCCTGAGACTGTTCAGGGCCTCCTGCCGTGCGGTCTCCGAAGATGCCGAGCCCGGAGATCGGCAGGACCCTGTAGACGTTCCGCGCCCAGCGACCGCCGGAGCCCCTGCGCTCCTTCGAAACCTGCACCACGGGCCGGCCTTGGAACCGGAACGCTTCGAGCTTCTTGAGGCGGGCGTTGAGCTGCTGGCGGCTGATTCCCAGCTCACGGGCCATCCGGGCCTGGCCGGGGTAGCAGAGGCCGCTCTCATTCATGTAGGTCGCGAGGCAGCAGAGGGTTATCCAGAGTTCCGGCGGCATGGTCGCGAGCAGCCCCGAATCTCGCGCCTCGAAGTACATCTTGACGAACATCCGGGTCTGCGAGCGCCCGGTCTCCAAATTCGTCTCGACCTGGCGCTCGACGGATACGAGAGGACGCCTTGGGAACCCGTCCGGGTCTGGGGAGTCGTCATCAGCCGTCAATTTGTCGTCCTCCAACCAGCTTCTTCCCTCCGTGTCGGGAAGGGCTCCCCTCCATTGGCCTCCTGTTCCAGGCGAACGACCTCGCGACGCAGGGCGGACTCGGCGAGGGCAGCCATGGTGAGTCGATACGGCGGCCCCGACAGCTGGTACACAGCGTTTCGGAGTCGCTCGGCCAGGTCTTCCGTCAGATGGAAGGAGACGCGCTTCTTTAGAGGCCGGGCTTGTCGCCTACCACGGTTCCGAGGTTCCCTCACTTCACGGCGAGGGAGGCTGCCTACAAGGGCATCCAACGCCACTGTGCACTCGCGCTTAGATTCCTGTTCCATGACCAGCTCCAGCGTATTGGATGCTGAACTCGCCGACGCGGCTCAGGAATTCTTCGCAGAAGGCGCTGTAGTCCGCAGCACCGGGGCTCTCGGGTGCATAGGCGCAGACAGGAAGGCGCTTCCTGGGCGCCTCGGCCACCTTGGTGCTCTCTCGGATGACCGAGTCGAACGTGATGCCTCCGAGCTGGCTACGCAGCACGTGGACGAAGTCCTTGCTCATGCTCGTCGTGGACCGATAGCGGGTCGGCAGGATGCCGAGAACCGCCCGGGGAGAACCGAACTCTCCCTGCACTTGGCCGACCGTGTCCAGGAGCCGCAGAAGTGGCGTGAGAGATTGGTTCTTGCACTCCACGGGAACGATGACGACATCCGAGGCGACCAGGACGTTGTCGGCCAGTAGGTCGTTGCGCGCCGGGCTGTCGAGCAGAACGAAGTCCCACGTCTCAGTGGGGAGCTCGCCGAGAGCTCGCTCGAGTAGGCGCTCTCGTGCTCTCCGTGGCATCTCCAGGAGAGCGTGCAGGTACGGACCAGCTGGCACGAGGTCGACGCCGCTCTCTGTCGTACATACTTGGTCCGCGAGCGACTCCTCCCCGGATAGTGCCTTCAGCAGCTCCTCTCCACTGGAGACGATGCCGAGATGCTCGCCAGCGCTTCCCTGAGGGTCGAAGTCGACGATTAGGCAGCGGAAGCCTTGGTCTAGGAGGCATCCCGCGAGATTCACGCAGGTGGCCGTCTTCGCAACGCCTCCCTTCTCATTTGCGAATGCGATGGTCATTGTCATGTCTGATCATATTCAAGATGGGTGACTAGCCGGGCCTGATGGACCCTTCTCCCCGCTTGTCTCACGAGTTTCCGAGGTACGCAAGAGGCGAAATGGAGACGAGAGTGCAGTAGGAACCAAGGGAACAAAGAGAAACCATTGCTCCGCGGTGTGCTCGAAGAGATGGAACGGCTGACTTTGACTAGAAGGCGGATTCCGGGCATAACAGTGTGTTGAGAGGTTGGATAGACCTCACGCCAGGCAGCGCAGTATGCGTCTGCTCTGGCTCTTCCGTTTGTGGAGGAGCACCCGGTAAACCAGGCCTTACCAGCTTGGCTAAGGGCGCGGGCTAACCACCTGCGAAGTTCCTTGCCGCTTCGCGCGGAGTGCCGTGAGAATGGCTCGCTCCTGCGCAAGGGAGGCTGCTGCGAGTAATCACCTCGAATCGAGGTCTAATCCGTAGCTTCTATCCCATTCAGCAGTTCGCACAGGGACGTGGGCGACCGAGA
>CAZYOL010000076.1:0-18356 GCA_964649065.1 uncultured Spirochaetales bacterium | reverse complement strand
AGGTACGCCGCAAGCCCGCCGCCAAGAAGACCGCCAAGCGCTCCGCCGGCTGAGCACAGCAACACCTCACGCGTGGTCGCGCCCGGTTACGAGTCGGACCCCGCCGGCCACGACCAGACCCAGTGTGGTCGCGCTCGCCGCGTTCAGCCCCGCGCAGGGCCAGCCGCATCCGGGTGTCGCGATCGACACCAGACACAGCGGCAGGATCGCCAGTAAGCCGCACAGGGGTCCGCGCAGCCACCACGGACGCGGCCACACGGAGATACCGATCCAGAGTCCCACCGAGAGCCGGGCGATCCGCCAGGCCCAGACGGCGATGGCACCCCGGATGAAGAGCACGTTGAACTTCTCGGCGATGGGCCCGTGGAGCAGGCCGGGAACCCAGCCCAGCACGAGGCCCAGGGCGACGCAGACCAGCAGGTAGGGGAGCCCG
Organism: uncultured Spirochaetales bacterium; assembly: GCA_964649065.1. Lineage (GTDB taxonomy): Bacteria > Myxococcota_A > UBA9160 > UBA9160 > SMWR01 > CAZYOL01. Next base: position 17,923 of record CAZYOL010000076.1, on the reverse strand, counting down.
CGCCGTTCCGTGGGGTCGGCCACGGCAAACGGCTCAGGAGCGGCGGCGGAGCCGGAGTGCCAGGAGACCCAGGAGCAGGGGCAGGCCCGGCTCCGGGACCAACGCCATCCCGGACACGAAGAAGCCGGCCGGCATGTCGTCGAGGACCGTGGCGTCGAAGAGCAGGTTGTCGCCGGGGCCCGTGAAGGGCTGGAGCGACAGGTGCGCAACGCCCCGCTGGAGCGGTACGAACCGGAACGTCGCCAGCAGGATCCCGTTCCCGGACGGACCCGAAGGAGCGCTCATCCCGGTCACAGGATCGAAGAGGTTGGCCGTTACACCGATCTCGCCGGGCAGATCCACGCTGCCCTGCAGCCCGATCCACGTCGGGGCAACCTCCACCAGGTCTGCCTCGAACAGATTGGCGTCGAAGAGGATGCGAAAGCCGAACCCGAACAGACCGCGAAGGTCGCTGCCCGCAGGGATGTCGTCCGCGATGACCGAGACGGTCGACTCGATGGTGACCCTGCACGGGTCGTCGCAGATCGGCCCCTGACCGTCGATGTCGATGGACAGCATCGGGGCGGCCTGGGCGCCCCCGGAACCCAGCAGCACTCCTCCGGCAAGTCCGGCGGCCGACATCAGTCGCCGGAATCCCCTTCGCTCCGCTTTCGCAATCCACATCCACATGGGCAGGCTCCCTGGTCCTGGGGTGGGCGCCTGTGGCACCCGCGTGTCGCGGTTTCTGTCACGGGACCGGGGCGACGGCGGGGGCAGGCCGGAGCATCGGGCCCGATTCGTCACCCGCTGGTGACGTCGCTCGTGGTAGAAATCCCCTCGTTGCCCCCGAACTGCGCCGGAGATTCCAGATGGTCCGTCTCGTCGCTCGATTGCTCGCCCCGCTGCTGCTGAGCCTGCCGTCGTGGATCGGTGGCATCGGGCTCGCTGCTCCGGCCCACGCGGTGTGCAACGCGATCCCTGGCGCGGCGGGGATCCACCGCGGCGACATCGGCGTGCTCAACCGTCCCTTCGCGTCGCCCGGCGATCTGGTGGCCGTGGACGTGAACCGGGCGATCTGTGACCGGGAGCGGTCGCCGGGCCTGGCGGCGACGGCCAACGAGCACGTGGTGACGCTTCTCTTCGAGCCGCCGAGCGGCCCGACCAACGCCGCGGTGATCAGCGACGACTGCGCGGGCCTGTCGAAGCGCCTCCAGGACTGCTCCGGCGAGCTCGGCGGCGGGCAGGTCGCCTGCTTCCCGGCGACCGCCGCCGACCTCCTGATCGCGACCCAGCCCGACCCGGTCCTCGAGCAGCCCACGCGCCGACTCTTCTTCCGGGTGCCCGACACCGCGAACGTCCCGGACCAGAACGCCTTCGGCGGACCCGCGGGCGTGAGCTACGGCCTCAACGGCGGGCACACGCTCACCGGCCCGACCACGGTGGCCGTCTCGCTCCAGAGCGACCCCGCCCTCCCCTGCTCCCTCGCGACGTCGAGTTGTCAGCCAGACACGGGCACCATCGCCTGCATCGACGACCTGTACAAGCTCGACGGCACCTGCAACACCGACGACGACGACATCGATGGGCTCTTCGGCCACTTCACCGTGCTGCCGCCGCCCAACGACTACGCCGAGGTCTGCTCCACGGGCGACGACTGCCAGGGCAGCCAGCCCGACATCCTGTTCACCACCGACCGCGAGGGCAACGTCCTCATCCCCTGGAACTACGACGACGTCGTACGCAAGCAGGGGACGCTGCCGGTCGCCCGCATCGGCACGGGCTCGCTCCAGGGCTTCCCGGCCTTCGACAACACGGCCACACCGGTTCGCATCCCCACGCGCGGCTTCCTCACGTCCCACGCGCCCGAGGGCTTTCCGCTGCCGCCCGTGTTCACACCCCTGCCCGACGCCTCCACCGAGGCCAGCCTCTTCGGCAGCATCGACGCACCCCGGGGCGTGATGCGGATCGCCCGCACCAGCCCGGACGGCCTGCAGTGCATCGGCGGGAGCTTCCCCGGAGCCCCCTGCACCGACGCGGTGGACTGCGACGGAGGCACCTGCGAGAGCATCCCCGCCACCCAGTGCGTCGGGGGTGACAACGACAGCAGCGCTTGTACGCGCGACTCGGATTGCCCCCGCGGCACCTGCCCGCTGCCCGAGCTGTTCGAGTTCCGTGACCGCTTCGCCGACGGGGGCATCGGGCCCGTGGCCATCCAGGGCAGCCAGTACGACGTGGCCGCCCAGCTCTCCATCTCCCTGGCCGGCCTCCAGGAGACCGACCAGCTCTTCACCCTCGTCGTCAACGAGTCCGTGGAGGGCCGCGACCTCAACGGAGACGGCGACCAGGAGGACTTCGTCGTCTCCCTGGCAAACCGGAGCGACGGACTGCCGGTGGACATCGGCTTTCCCGCGATCCGCCGGGTCGTGAGCGGCCCGGTGATCGTGCCCGCGGTCGCGGCGGAGGCCGACCGGGTTGCGCTCCTGGCCTCCGAGAGCCGCGAAGGCCGGGACCTGAACGGCGACGGCGACACGATCGACGCCACCTTCCGCGCCTTCGAGCTCGGGAACCCGAGCCCCCTCGCGTCGGGCCTCACCGCGGTCGGCAGCACCGCCCTCGGGCGGCCGGCCGTCGGTCTCGCTGACGGAATCGCCTTCTTCGGCGCCGTGGAGGGAAGCGAGGCCAGCTCGCGCATCGAGCGCATCAGCACCACCGACGCTGGCCAGGCCCCCGATGCTCCTTCCGGCCTGCCCGAGGGTGCCCACGCCGCGCCGGATGCCAGCGGGCGGCAGCGCTTCGTCACCTTCAGCAGCACGGCCACGGACCTCCCGGGCTCGCCCGCCGACACCACCAGCCAGATCTACGTGCGGGATCGCGACACCGACAACGACGGCATCTTCGACGAGCCCGGGGCTGTCTCCACTACCCTGGTCAGCCGGGGCGACGCCGACCAGATCGCCGATGGAGGTTCCGACGCTCCGTGGATCACCCCGGACGGTCGCTTCGTGGCCTTCCGGACCTTCGCGACCAATCTCCTGACGCTGCCCGTCAGCGGCACGACGGACGGCAACGACAGCGCCGACGTCTATGTGCGGGACCGCGACGCGGACACGGACGGCATTCTCGACGAGCCCGCCCCGGCGTCGCGCACGGTCCGCGTGAGCGTGGACTCCGCGGGTGCGGAGGCGTTGGCGCCCGGCGCCTGCAGCGGGGACGCCTTGTTCGACGTTGCGTTCTCCTCAGCCCGCTCGGCGTTCCAGAATCGCGCACAGCTGACGCCCGATGGCCGCTTCGCCGTCTTTGCGAGCGCGGCGCCGAACCTCGTCGCCAACGACCTCAACGGCGTCTGCGACGTCTTCCTGCACGATCGAGACACCGACCAGGACGGCGTCTACGATGAGGCGGGCGCCATCGCCACCGAACGCATCAGCGTGGACTCCAGCGGGGTGCAGGGCGCCTTCGGATCCGTGCTCGGGCTCGACACATTCGTCAGCCTTGCTGGAATCCCGATCTCCAACCAGCCGCGGCTGTCGGACGACGGACGCGTCGTCGCCTTCACGAGCCTGGCGCCACTGGTCTCCGCAGGCGCGGGAGACCACTTCTCCTGTTTCGACGTCTACGCAAGGGACCGGGATCCGGACCGGAACGGTGTCTTCGAGCCCGGACTGGCGACCACTCAGCTCGCCAGTCGCCGTCCTCCCGGATTGAGCGATTCCTGCCTCTCGGGACCTATCGTGTTGATCGGGGCATCCTTCAGCTTGGCGGCCCTCCTCGATGCGGTGAGTCACGACGGTCGGCTCGTCGCGCTCACATCCCTAGGTGGAAACCTGACGACGATCACCAACACCTTCCCCTTCGTTTTCGACACCGAGCTCGGCACCCTCGAACAGCAGGTCTCCGGGCCGGTTGGCTCTGGCCAGGGCTCCCGGGGTGCCTTCCTCGACGGCGGACGCCTGGTCACCTACCTCAGCCTCTTCGACGAGAGCGAGGACGCGAGCGATCCGAACCTCGCCCGCCAGATGGTCCGCGACCGGCAGAGCGGCGTCGTGCTCCGCGCCGGGAGCGGCGCCCCGGCGGAGCTGGCGATCACGCAGGGCCTGTCCAACCAGCCCGTCGATCGCGGCGCCGTCTTCGTGGCGGCCGACATGCTCGACCCGAACGACGGCAACGGGTTCGACGACGTGTTCGCCAGCGAGGCGGACCCGACGGATCCGCAGAACATCGTCGCGGACCTGAACGGGGATGGCGACCTCTTCGACACCTACCTCCAGATCGTCGACATCCGAGACAACGTAGGGGAGGTCTTCAGCGTGCGGGCCGCCATCACCACTGCCGTCGCGCCCGATGGGACCGCGGCGACCCTCGTGCCCGAGCGCGACTTCGGGGGCTCCAGCCCGGGCTCGATCCTGAACGGGGATGGCGACATCGACGACCGCGTGGTCCACTTCTACCCGGGGCGGGTCGGGGGATCCGGCACGAGCGGCAGCGTCACCAACCCGGTCCAGAGTCTCGGTCTCTCGGGTCGCGACCTGGCCCTCTCCCGCGACGTCTTGGTCGTCCTGGTGTCGGAGGACGACGAAGGCCAGCAGATCCTGAACGCGGACGGCGACGACGACGACGCGGTCGTCTACGTCTGCGATCGCGCTGGCGGGCTTCCCACGTGCGTGAACACGGAACGGGCGGGAATCGATCTGATCTTGGTCGGCGGCGTTCCTGATCTGGGCCCCGACGGCCTTCCCCGCTCCGGCGACGAGCCCTTCGTACGCCAGTCCATCGCCGCGCTGGAGGTGGATTCCGCCTGGCCCCAGCCCATCGGAGCGGCCTTCCTCACCCGCGAACAGGATCAGGGCCTCGACCTGAACGGGGACGCGCTGCTGGACGACCAGGTTCTGATGCTGGCGACCCTCGACGGCACCCCGGTGAGGCCGGGCGGGACCGGCGTGGCCGCCAGCGAGTTCTCCGTCGGGACCGACCTGATCGCCTTCCGCCGCCCCGAGACCGACATCGGCGACCAGAACGGCGACGGCGACACCGACGACCTGATCCTCCAGGTCTACGACCTGCGCGACGGGATGGTGAAGTCCTCGGGAAGCAGCGCCGAGGTCTGCGAGCTGGAGGCCTGCGACCCCACTCAGCCCTACCGCGTCCGCGATGGAACCGTGCGCTTCCTCACCCGGGAGAGCGCCGAGCGCCGGGACCTGAACGGCGATCTCGACGCCGACGACCTGGTGGTCCAGCTCTTCAACCCCCAGGCGCCAGCGGGAGGCCAGGTGGAGGTGCTGGCCGAGGTGGAGGACGTGCCGGAGGCCAGCGAGGGAAGCGGGCTGGGCATCGATCCGCTGGCGCCTCCCCCGTTCGACGCTCCGGACGAGGCATCCCAGATCGCCCTCAGCCAGGGCGTGTGCGTGGAGCCGAGCCCCACCGCCTGCAGCTCGGACCTGGACTGTGCAGGCGACGGCGCCACGTTCGTCTGCGACGCCGACGCCGGAGCGTGCAAGCGCCGCGGCGCGACGTGCCGTGCCGATCTCGACTGCGTGGCGGGGGTCGAGACCTGCGAGCCCGACTTCACCGCGGTGGGCACCCGCGACCGCGATGGCGACGGCATCCCGGACGCCTTGGACAACTGCCCGGACATCGAGAATCCGGAGCAGGACGATGTGGACGCGGACCGCGTGGGCGACGCCTGCGACCTGCAGGTCTGCGGGAACGGCACGCAGGAGGGCTCCGAAGGCTGTGACGACGGGAATCTCCTGAACGGCGACGGCTGCTCGCGCTTCTGCCAGAACGCGGGCTGCTTCGGCGACGTGAACCTGGACGGCGACGTGAACGTCTTCGACACCGCGGCCTTCGACCAGGCGGCGGGCTGCTTCCCCTGCGCCGGACCGGACTGCAACGGGGCCTGCGACGCGAACGGCGACGGCATCGTCAACAACACGGACGTGCTGGCGCTTCCGGGCGTCCTCGGCACGAGCTGTCCGTCGACTTCGTCCCTGAACGCCAGCAGCGCGTGCGGCCTGGGCTTCGAGCTCGTACTCCTCCTCGGTACCGCCCTGGGGACCCGCCGATGGGTCGCTCGGCTCCGGGAGTCGGGCCCGCGCTGACCGTGGTAACCTGACCCGCTCGTGCAGGGCCCCACGCGAAGTTGAGACCCGAAGACCGGACCACCGAGACCGAACGCCGGCACGCCACGGTCCTGTTTGGCGATCTGACCGGCTTCACGTCGCTCTCGGAGCACCTCGACCCCGAGCAGCTCTACGCCATCGTCAACCGCTGCCTGGACGTGCTCACCGGGATCGTTCGCAAGCACGGGGGGCTCGTCGAGCGCTATCTGGGGGATTGCGTGATGGCGGTCTTCGGCGCCCCCGTCGCGACCGAGGAAGCGACCCGCGGCGCGGTGAATGCGGCCATCGAGATGCGGAACGCCGTGGCGGCCTTCAACGAGGAGCAGCACCTCGAGCGGCCCCTCGCCATCCACTCCGGGATCAATACGGGCCTCATGATCTCGGCGGACGTCGCGAACAGCCCCGTGCAGCGCGAGTTCTCGGTCATGGGCGACACCGTGAACGTGGCCTCCCGGCTCAAGGACCTGGCCCCCCCGGGCGCGATCTACGTCGGCCCCGAGACCTTCCGCAACACCCGGGACGACTTCGAGTACCGGGAGCTGAAGCCCGTCCAGCTCAAGGGGAAGCAGGAGGCGGTCGTCCCCTACGAGCTGCTGTCGGAGCACGAGCAGGTCTTCCGATCGGGCGCCGAGCGGCGGGGCTCGCGCTCCCCGTTCGTCGGACGCGAGGGCGAGCTCTCACGGCTGGTCGATGCCGCCGAGGCGGCGGGTGCGGGGGTCGGATCGGTCGTCAGCATCGTGGGCGAGGCCGGCGTGGGGAAGAGCCGGCTAGTCTCGGAGCTCCTGGCGCAGTCGGCGCTCGGCGGAATCCAGGCCTTCCAGGGCCGCTCCCTGTACGTGGGACGCACCTTGAGCTTTCACCCCTTCCGGGACCTGGTCCGCCACTGGGCGGAGATCGGGGAGGATCGCACACCCCTCGAGGCCGCCCAGCGCCTCGACGAGGCCGTCACGGCCACCCTCGGCCGCGACGCCGCCGACGCCCTGCCCTTCCTGCGCCGGGTTCTGCGGCTGCCGATGGAGGCGGCCGCCCAGGAGCGGCTCGACCAGCTGGAGGGCGATGCCCTCGAACGGCTCGTTTTCCGAAGTGTGCGAGAGCTGCTGGGGAGCATCGCCGCGGTCCCGACCGTGCTCGTGTTCGAGGACGTCTTCTGGGCGGACCTGTCCTCGGTGAACCTCCTGGAGGGCCTGCTCCCGCTGGTCGAGCGCCGACCGATCCTGGTCGTCCTCGTCTCCCGCCCGGGTTTCGCGGACACCACGGGGCGGCTGCTGGCGGCCGCCGAGCGCTTGTCGAACGGGCGCCACACGCGGATCGACCTGGGGCCGCTCCGAAGCTTCGAAGCGCACCGCATGATCGACAACTTCTTCCGCGACGGGCACCTGCCGAGCGACACCCGCGCGCTGATCGGGCGGATGTCGGGCGGCAATCCCTTCTTCATCGAGCAGACGGTGCGTCGTCTCCTCGACGAGGGCGCCGTCGAGCGGCGACACGGCCGCCTCGTCGCGACGGACCGGATCGGCCAGGTGGAGATCTCTGGCTCGGTGCGCGAGACCGTCATGGCCCGGCTCGACCGGCTCCACCCGCGGAGCCGCGACGTGCTGCAACGCGCATCCGTAGTGGGGCGCTGGTTCGAGGAACGCATCCTGCGCGTGCTCGTCCCGGCGCCCGATCTCCTGGGCGAAGACCTGGACGGGCTGGCGGAAGCGGAGCTGCTCCAACACAACGGGGGATGGTCCTTCAAGCACGCCATCGTGCAGGAGGTGGCCTACCACTCGATCCTCCTCGCGCGACGGGCCGAGCTGCACCTGCAGGTCGCCGAAGCCCTCGAGGCGGGTCTCGGCGGAACGGCGGCGCACAGCCAGCTCGCCTACCACTTTGGGCAGGCCGGCGACCACCTGCGCGCCGAGCATCACCTCTTCCTCGCCGGCGCCGAGGCCGCGCGCTCCGCCGCGTCGGACGAGGCGCTGCACTTCTTCCAGGAGGCATCCAGCCTCTACCTGGAGCGGAGCGGGCCGGAGGCCGACCCGGAGAAGCGCCTGATCCTCGAGAAGAACATCGCGGAGGCGTGCTTCAACCGAGGGCGCTTCATAGAGGCGGCCGAGTCGTTCAGCAGTGCCCTGGCGGCGCTCGGCGAGCCGACCCCGCGGACGCGGCTGGGCCAGGCGCTCCAGAGCACACGGACGCTCCTCGGCTTCCTCATGCAGCTCTACGGACCGGGACAGCCGCAGCTCCCCGCGGCCCGGGACCGGGAGCGGGAGGCGATCCGACTCACCTTCGCCCGGGCCCAGGCCCAGACCACCGCCTCTCCCGCCCGCTTCCTGATCGACAGCCTGGACTGCCTCCGCAGGGTCCGCTCAGTCGATCCGCGCTCCGTCCCCCAGGCGGGTGGCATCTACGCCGGCGCCGTCGGCATCTTCTCCTACGGCGGGCTGTCGTTCCGGATCGCCGATCGACTGCTCCGCGACGCGAAGGACATGGTCGACCCGGCCGATGCCCGAGAGGTCTTCCAGTTCCAGCTCTGGCGCTTCCTCCACCGACTCCTCTGCGGCGACTGGAACCGGTTGGAGCGCATCCCCGAGGAGCTCATCGAGGAGAACCTGCGGCTGGGCCGCCTCTGGGAGGTCACGACCTACCTGGGCTTGCTGGCGGAGCTCCAGGTCTATCAGGGGACGCACCGCGAGGCCCGCACGAGCCTCGAGCGGCTGGCCAAGCTGGAGCGGGCGTACGGCTACGCCCTGGCCTCGTCGAATCGGCAGGGGATCAGCGGGTTCCTGGAGCTCGAGCGTCGGGATTTCGACGCCGCCCGGCGGGAGCTGGAGCAGTACTACGCGGACCACCGCGAGACCTTGATGAACCTACTCGCGCTGTCGACCTTGGCGAAGCTCGAGCTCCTCCGGGACGACGTCGAGTCTGCCGCCGCGTTCCTCGCCAAGGCGTCCGACCTGACCACGAAAGCCGGCGTCATCCCGCCGTTCCACGCCAGCCACTTCCTCCAGGCGCAGCTCCAGATGACGGTGATCCGGCTGGAGCGCGCTCGCGGCGCGGGCGCTCGGTCCGACGCCCGCCGAGCGCAGCGGGACGCCCGGTCGCGGGTCCGGCGCGCGGCGGCGGGCGCCCGCCGCATCGCCTGGCGGCGTCCCGAGATCTACCGGCTGTGCGGCACGGCCCATTGGCTTCGCGGCCGGCGCACGGCCGCGTACCGGTGGTGGGAACGCAGCGTGGAAGAGGCCCAGATCGCGCGCATGGCGCCCGAGGTCGGCCGCACCCTGCTCGAGGTGGCGCGACGGTCGCGCGAGGTCGCCCGCGGAGCTCCCGAGGTCTTCCACGATGCGCCGATCACGACCTGCGCGGATCGCGCGCGCGCGATCTTCGAGGAGTACGACCTCGCCTGGGATCTCCAGCAGCTCGAGGCCGTGGACCGGTCCTGAGGCGCGTCGGGCTGGGCATTCTCCTGACCGTCGCGTCGGGGCTCGTGTTCGGTCGGGCCTTCCCGCCCGACGGCTTCAGCGGCCTGGCCTTCCTCGTGCTCTCCCCGCTCTTCGTCGCCATCAAGCGCGCGCGGTCCAGCGCCGAGGCCGCGGCGCTCGCATGGCTCTGGAGCCTCGCGGCAGCCTGGGCCGTGGGCGAGTGGTTCGCGCCCTCGGTCGCCGACTACTTCCAGCAATCACGGTCCGTGGGGGTGGCCCTGTTCTTCGGCGTCTTCACGCTGATGGCGGCGCCGTACTACGCGACCTTCGCCCTCGCCTACCGCGTTCTCGCCCGGCGCTACGAAGCCGGCCTCCCGTTGCTCGCCGCTGCCGCCTGGGCCGGGGTCGAGCTCCTCCGGGGCCGCCTCTTCACCGGCACCCCCTTCTTCATCGGGAATCCCTGGGGCCTGCTCGGGTACGCCCTCACCGACCCGCTGCCGTGGGTCCAGGTCGCCAGCCTCACGGGGATCTACGGCGTGAGCTTCGCCGCGGCCAGCGTCAACGCGGCGCTGGCGGAGATCGCCACCGGCCAACGGTCGTGGCGGATCGCGACGGCCGGCCTCCCGGCGCTCGCCTGTCTCGTCTTCGGCCTCTGCCGCCTCCCCCAGACCGCCACGCCGCCCGCGCCGGCCACGCCGATCGCGCTCGTCCAGGGCAACGCCGACATCGGCACGCGCTGGCGAGCGGACTTCTACGGACGGAATCTCGAGATCTATCTGCGGCTCACCCACGAGGCCGCCACCTCGGGCGCTCCGCGGGTCGTGTTCTGGCCCGAGGCGGCCATGACCTTCTTCCTGGAGGACGAGCCCCTCTACCGGCGCTCGATCGCCCGAGTCCTCGGCCACCACGATCTCGAGCTGGTTGCCGGCGGCCCCCGGGTCGGCGGGCGCCTCGCGGACCGCGGCGCCACCTACCTCAACACGACCTTCCTGATCGCGCCGGACGGCGAGATCCGGGACCGCTACGACAAGGAGTACCTCGTCCCCTTTGCCGAGTATCCACCCTTCCGGATCGACGTCGCCGAGCGGGACTTCGGCGACGTCCGCATCTTCGAGCACGGTCGGGACGTCGAGCCCCTGCCCACACGCGCGGGCCGGGCGGGTGTCGTCGTCTGCAACGAGGTCATGCTCCCGGAGGTCGTGGCGCAGCGCGTGGCCGACGGGGCCGAGTTCCTGCTGAACCCCTCCAACGACAGCTGGATCGACCACCCGTCCTACATCGCGCAGCAGCTGGACCTGGCCCGGGTTCGGGCGATCGAGCAGCGGCGCTGGCTCGTGCGGGTGTCCACGTCGGGCCCATCGGTGATCGTCGATCCGTGGGGACGGACCCGGACCCGCACGGAGCCGCGTGCGCGGACCTTCGCGCTGGGGGAGATCTCGGCCCGCTCGGAACGGACCGCCTACGGGCGGCTCGGAGACGCCTTTGGCTTCGCCTGTCTGGCCATCGTCGCGGTCGCGATCCTCGCGCGCCGCACCGCCTACCACCGCTCCAGGGGAGCGGGCTCGCCTCCCGCGACCAGGTGAGCGGCCTGGTTCCGATTCGTCGCGAAGAAGAACTCGGAGCCGCGCAGGTAGAGCACGAAGGCGCGGACCGCGGCCCGGCCCCAGCGAGCCTCCATCTCGGGCTGGACGGCCTCGAGCGCGTCGGCCCAGTCCCGGCACGTGAGCGCGTAGCTCCGGGTGTCGTCCCGGAGCTCCAGGATGTTGAACCCTGCACGGACCAGGGCCGACACGAGCTTGGGCACGTTCACGTAGCTCGCAGTACCCGGCCAGATGTGACGACCCAGGAACGATCCGACCTGGTGATCGTGCCGGGTCGTGCAGAAGTCTGCCCAGATCCGCGCCTCCGGGTTCAGCCACCGCGCCAGGGAGTCGGCCGCGCGACGGTAGTCGCGCAGGTGCTCGAGCGAGCCCATGAAGACCGCGCCGTCGTAGGCGGCGTCGGGGCGTAGGTCGAGGAAGTCCACGAGCTCGACCTCACAGGGGAGGCCCTCGCGCTCGATGAGCTCACCCACGAAGGCCTGCTGCGCCGCGGAGATCGTGATGCCGTGCACGCGGACCCCCTGTCGGCCCGCGTACTCGAGAAAGCTCCCCCAACCACACCCGACGTCGAGTACCCGCATTCCCGGCTTCAGGGCCAACGCCTCACACGCGCGGCGGAGCTTCCGGGCCTGCGCCTCCTCGGGTCGGTCTTCGGGCGTCTCGTAGAGGCCGTGGGAGTACGAGCGCCAGCGCTCGAACCAGGGCAGGAAGAACTCCGCGGGCCGGTCGTAGTGGAACGAGATCGACTCGCGCTGATGGGATCGACGATCGCGCAGCCACCCCTTCAATCCGAGCCCGACGCGCTCCGCCAGCGAGGCCCGCGGAATCGCCACCGCCGCCACCTTCACCACTTCCTGCAGATCCCCGTCGAGGTCGACGGCGCCCCGCAGATAGGCCTCGGCCAGTGCCAAGTGGTTCCGCCGCCGCAGGGGGACGGTGAGAGAGAGGCTCCGGATGTTGACCCGCGCGCGCTCGGGTGTGGGCCCGATCGGCTCGAGCGACCCATCCGGCAGCTCGACCGTGAGGTTGGCCCCGACCGGCTCCAGCTCGGACGCGAACGCCCGCACGGTCGCCCGGAGCTCCTGGATCCGATCCTGCGGCATTCACCCAACGGTATCACGGGAGCACAGCCGTCGTGAGCGTATCGGTGACGACAACGTGAAGGTGTCAGTGAAGATACGGTGTGGGTCGACGCCGCGAGGAGGTCCCATCCAGCCCCATGGTAGGATCCTGCACCGTGAGACCGGGCCGGCGCGAATCTCGTCCCCACTCCCACTCTCGGGCCTCGGCTCTCGCGCTCCTCGCCGTCCTCGCGTTGCTGGCTCCGGCCCCCGCTGCGGCCGTCTGCGCGGTCATCCCCGGAACGGAGGCCAGCTTCCGAGGCCCCCTGGGCACGCTCAACCGGCCCTTCGCGATCCCGGGCGACGTCGGCCAGCAGCTCACGATCTCGCTCGACACCAGCGGCTGCGATTCCTCCTCGCCCGGCTTCGTCGACCTCCCGGGAGGCACCGTCCTCGAGGACGACTACTTCGTCACGATCGTCTTCGAGCCCCCCAACGGCACGGCCAACGCCGTCGTCCTCACGACCGCCACGAACCTGGCGACCTGCCAGGCCGCCGTCGCTTCGGCGATCAGCCTCCTGGACGGCGGCACCGCGGCGTGCGAGGTCGTGAGTGCCGGGAGCCTCACCTACCGCATCATCGATACCGCGACGCTCCAATTCCGCTTCCCCGACACCGACGACCGCCTGGGGATGGCCAACGACGACTCGACCTACACCGGTCCCGCGGCCGTCGCCGTCACGGCGAGCACCAGCTCGCTGCCGTTTCGCCTCGGCTCCCAGTTCAGCTCTCGCTGCGTCGACCAGTTCAACCTCGTCGCATGCATCGACGAGCTCTACGCGGCCGACGGCACCTGCCTCAACTCGACCGCAAACCTGCACCCCGTGTTTCCGGGGTTCACGGCCCTGCCGCCAGCGAATGACTTCCAGGCGGTCTGCAGCACCCCGAGTACCGAGTGCACGAACACCGTTGCTGGGCTGCGGCTCGCCATCGACGCGGCCGGCAACGCCCTGATTCCGATGGACTGGCGCGGTGTCCTCCTGCGTCCCGATGGAATCCCCCTCCCCCGGCTCGTCCGGGGCAGCACGAGGTTCGAGGCGTTCCTCGGCGGCGGGACCCAGGTGCAGATCACCAATCCCGAGTTCCTGGCCTCCTATTCCCCCGGAGGCCGGCGGCTGCCACCCGTCTTCGATCCGCTGAACGATCCAGCAAATCCCAACGAGCTCACGCTCTTTGGCTCCGTCGACGCTCCGGTCGGTGTCATCCGGGTCGCGCGGCGCATGCCCGACGGCTCGGGAACCTTCCAGCAGTGCATCGGCGGGAGCCTCGACGGACTTCCCTGTCTCCTGGACGAGGACTGCCCAGCCGGGGCTTGTGGAGCCACGACCTGTCGCGATGGCCTGGTTGACACCGGCTTCGCCTGCACCCACGACGGGCAATGTGGGGGAACCACGGAGTGCGGGCCCGGTCTGTTCGATCTCAGCGACCGGCTTGAGTCCGATGTCGGGCCGGTTAGGATCCTGTCCGCGGACTACGACCTGGACGTCGAGAGCGCCGTCCCGCTGGACGGCCTGGTCCAGAGCCCCGACCTTTCCGCCTTCGTCCAGCTCGAGTCCCTGGTGACGACGGATCAGAACGGCCTGATCGCCCCTTCGGACCTCAACGGAGACGGCGACACCACGGATCCCGTCATCGTCCTGCGCGACCGGGACACCGGCGAGACGCGGCCAATCGGCGTGGCCAACGCACCCGGCCGAGCCGTAGCCCGTGTTCGCCAGATCCCTTTCAGCTTTGCCGCGGTCGCCGTCGAAGACGACGTCGTGGCATTCCTCGAGCCCGAGCCTCTGCAGCTCTCGAATCCCGACCCTTTGAGCGATGGCAACCTGGACGGGGACCTGTTCGATACCCTTCTGCGCGTCTTCCGCTTCGAGGACGATTGCGGCGGGCAAGGGCCCTGCGCCCAGGAGCTGACGACCGCGCCCGCCCTTGCCGCCGAGGCAGCGCCCGTGATCGACGGCCGAAGCCTCGTCGTCTCTGCCGGGCGTGTCTTCTTTCGCGTCTCCGAGTCCGCCAACGCGGTGCAGACGACCCAGCGCCTCAGCGTCTCCAGCGACGGTACCCATGGCGACGGCGACTCCCGGAACTCGTCGATCTCCCCGGATGGCCGGAACGTCGCGTTCTGGGGCTTCGCCGAGAACCTCGGGCAGGACGCCAACATGCGGGCCGATTCCTTCGTCCGCGACCGCGATCCGGATGGCAACGGGATCTTCGACGAGTCAGGACCCGGCTCGCCGACCACCAAGCTCGTGAGCATCCGGGATGACGACAGCCAGCACATGATCGGGGTCGCCGCCCGGCCCCGGATCTCGGATGACGGGCGCTACGTGCTCTACGACGGCCCTCGCGACCTCGCCGAGGGCACACCGCCCTCCACCCAGGTCGACGCTTTGCTCCACGACCGGGACCACGACGAGGACGGAATCTTCGACGAGCTCCAGTCGACGGAGGTCAGCATCGCCAATCGAGATCTGAACGACCAGCCCATCGACATCTTCGTCCCGAGCCTCGCGCTCTCGGGAAATGGCCGTCACGTGACCTACGCCTCCAACCCCGTCCCGGGAACGTCCACCCTGACGGTGCTCGACCGGGACTTCGATGGGGACGGCATCTTCGACGAGCCCGCCCAGATCCGCCTGACCCACCTCGCGCCGACCGCCGGCTTCGGCCGGTCCACGTCTCCCTCCATGTCCCGGGACGGTCGCTACGTCGCCTTCACATCCAGCGCGGACGATCTGCTCGCGGGCCCTGACACGAACGCCTCTTCCGACATCTTTGTGGCGGATCGCGACCCCGACGAGAACGGTTTCTTCCACGACTTCGCCGGTCCGTCGCGATCTCGAGTCAGCCTCTCGTCCGGGGGCGAGGAAGCCAACGACGATTCGGCCTTCCCGGCCATCTCTGCCGATGGCCGCTTCGTAGCCTTCGCCAGCCGCGCGAAGAACCTCGTTCCCGGCGACACCAATTCCGGGGCCAACGCCTTCGTGCGGGACCGGGACACCGATCGCGACGGTGTTCTCGACGAGCCGGGCGCCGTCGCCACGGTCCTGGTCAGCCGGAGTTCTGCGAACGTACAAGCAGCCAGCGGGCCCGCGGACGAGTCCGGAGACCTCAACATCGCGATCTCTCCGGATGGCCGTTACATCGCCTTCACGAGCGACGCGCCCAATCTCGTCGACGGCGACACCGCTGGCTCGACGGACGTATTCCTGCACGACCTCTACACGGGACTGACCAGCCGCGTCAGTGTCGACTCCGCGGGAGTCGGCCAGAACCATTTCTCCGGGCGCCCCGCCGTGTCAGAGGTAGGCCGCTACGTGACCTTCGAGAGCGACGCGGACTTCGTCGCACCGGCGACGCCCGACGACCGAGACGTCTTCGTCCGCGGCCCGGATCCGGCCGACCCGGCCGGCCGCGACCAGACCGGGGACGGCGACCTCGACGACACCGTGCTCCTGGTGATCGACACGGCGGCGCAGACACCTTCACCGACGGTCCTGGGCGCCGCTGCCCAGGTGGCCACATTCGATGGATCCGCCGCGTT
The DNA here is from genome assembly GCA_964649065.1 of uncultured Spirochaetales bacterium. Classification (GTDB taxonomy): domain Bacteria; phylum Myxococcota_A; class UBA9160; order UBA9160; family SMWR01; genus CAZYOL01. Next base: position 2,158 of record CAZYOL010000076.1, on the reverse strand, counting down.
CCTTGTACCGGAGGCCTCCGATCGCATCGACCGCAATCTCGATGGCGATCTCGACGACGCCTTCGTCTTCCTCTCGGATCCCGCCGTCAACGGTAGCGCGCCTCAGGACCTCAACCGGGAGGCGGTCTCCGTCGCCCTCTCGCAGGAGCTGGTGGTGGCGCTCGTGCCTTTCGGCAACGGGCAGACCATGGTCGAGATCTACGACCGAATCACGCCCTCTGGCTGGACCGGAGTGGGTCCCAGTGCCGTGGCGGCGGAGGTCGCCGGAGAACGCGTCGTCCTGATCGCCTCCGGGAGTCGGGAGCTCTTCGTCTTCGACGCTGCCACGAGCACGCTCGTCTCGAGCTTCCTGCCGGCCGAGGAGTTCGTGCTGGGCGACCAGCTCGTCGCCTTCCGGAGCCGGGAGAGCCTGATCGGCGACCTCAATGGGGACATCGACACGGACGACGACGTACTCCACGTCTTCGACTTTGCCACGGAGACGCTCCTGAACACGGGCCAGGCGGTCCTGCCCTGCCGCTTCGAGGCCTGTGATCCGCGCCAGCCGTACCGGGTGGCGGGCGACACGGTCACCTTCCTCACGGAAGAGGCCAAGCAGAACAACCAGGACCTCGACGGGGATGGGGACGCCGACGGCCTCGTGCTGCAGACGTTCAACGCCCGGGAAGCGGCCCAGGGCCTCATGGCGGCGCCCGCGAGCTTCGGCCTCTCCCAGATGCAGGCGTGTTCCAATCCGGTCGCCGCGGTGGGGTCCGGAGTCTGTCAGGACTCGGGGAAGGCCTGCGCCAGCGCCGCGGAGTGCGGAGGACTGCCCTGCTTCCTGCCGCCGGGACGCTGCGTCGAGAACCTGGGGACAGCCTGCAACTGCCCCGAGGGAGCGCTCTTCTGCACCGGCTGCAACGCCGGCGAGTTCTGCAAGCCCACGACCGGCACCCAAGGCCTGTGTCACCAGCTCCAGGAGGACGCGGGTGTCCCCCGGCGCTGTGAGACCAGCGCCGACTGCGCCTCGCCAGCGCTGTGCGAGGATGCGCTCACCGATCCGCTGCCCCTGACGAGCCCGGTTGGAGTCCAGCCGGACGGCAGCAGCGTCTTCGTCGCGGCCGCAATCAGCCCCTCGAATCTCGGAACCGGCTGTGTCTCCGATTCCCAGTGCGCACCGGATCTCTGCAACGAGGCTGGCGTATGCCAGGCCGCCGCCCCCGTTCTCGTGATTGCCGGTGCGCCGGATACCGACGGCGATGGCCTGGCCGACCCCTTCGACAACTGCATCTTCGTGCCAAACCCCGGCCAGCCGGACGAGGACGGCGACGGAGTCGGAGACGCCTGTGACGCAGCCTCCGGCGATGCGGACGGTGACGGCGTCCCCGATGATGGAGACGGGTCTGGGCTCCTGACCGATGCCCTGTGTACCGGCGGAACGACCATGGCCTGTGACGACAACTGTCCGGGCGTGGCCAACCCCGACCAGGCAGACCAGGACGGTGACGGCCGTGGCGACGTCTGCGACGAGTGGCCCGCCGACCCATTCAACTGCGCGGATACCGACGACGACGGCTGCGACGACTGCGGACTGGGTACGCCCCTGTTCGACCCTCTGAACGATGGGTTCGACCCCGATGGGGACGGCATCTGCGACGTCGGTTTTCCGCCTGGTGGCACGACACTGCGCTTCGACGCTGTCGTCACGTCCATCACGCTCCAGTCCGGCATCGACGTCCTCCAGGGGTCCGTGGGCACAGGATCGCCGGTGAGCGGCATGTTCACGATCGGAGGGGCCTTCCCGATCTTCGAGACACCCACGTCCGCGACCTACTGCTGCGCCTCGACGCCGATAGCCATCTCGATCGGCGGGCGGACGCTCGAGGTGGGCGGCAACCCGCTCAATAGGGACATCGACGTATCGAACAGCCCGACGTTCGACTCCTTCAGCTTCCCTTGGCCCGCTACGGTGCACGAGCCGGAAGGTGTCTTCGAGTTCTACGTGTTTCTCTCCGGAGGACCCGACGTGTTGGACTCCACCGCAATGCCCATGGACGCGCAGACCCTCGGGTCCTTCCCTACCCGCCAGCTGACGTTGCGGATCCTCGTGCCGGCCGCCTCAGGAAACTCTGGAACCTACGACGTGACGGCTGCGATCGAGAGCTTCGAAGGTATCGTC
>CAZYOL010000075.1:0-18557 GCA_964649065.1 uncultured Spirochaetales bacterium | reverse complement strand
CTGTGGGCAAGGGTAGGCCGTATCGAAGATCCTGGGGTCCGGAATCTCGCAAAGGCAACGCTCACCTCGATCTACACGGTCATCTCTGAGCGGCAAGGCTACTTCGGAGGTGGCGGAGGAATGTCGGGCAACCTCTACATGCCTATCGTCCGCATGGAGCGAAATGTCTACGCCAGTCTCCGTAGGAAGCTCAAGAAGGTTGAAGAGACAGGGAAGCTGAAGGACCGCTATCGCTCGAACGCGATCGTTAGCACGCAATCGACTAGTAGCCTGGTGCAGCTACCGAGTGCGTCGATCGACTACATCTACACAGATCCGCCCTTCGGGGCGAACATCATCTATAGCGAGATGAATCTAATCCTCGAAGGATGGCTCCGGGTAAGGACGGATGACACGCCGGAAGCCGTCATCGATCAGAGCAGGTCGCGGGGCTTCGAGGACTACGCGAGTCTCATTCGAGAGTGCTTCGCCGAGTACTTCAGGGTTCTCAAGCCTGGCCGTTGGATGACGGTCGAGTTTCACAACACGCAGGCGACAGTCTGGAACCTCATCCAGACCGCAATTGGAGAGTGCGGCTTTGTCGTCGCACAGGTTGGAGTGCTCGACAAGGGTTCTACAACCATCCTCGCTGACATTCGGCCTGGAGCGGCGAAGTACGATCTCCTGATTTCCGCCTACAAGCCGTCCCGAGCGCTAGAAGAGCGTTTTCGCTTGGACGCTGGTACGGAAAATGGCTGTTGGGATTTCGTCGACCATCATCTCTCGCAGCTTCCAATCCTCGTGGAGAGATCTGGTGGTGTTGAGGCGATCGCGGATCGAGAACGCCATTTGCTGTTCGACAAGATGGTTGCCTTTCACGTCCAGCGAGGAGTGACTGTGCCACTGTCAGCCGCCGACTTCTATCGAGGCCTAGCTGACCGGTATCCCGAACGCGACTCAATGTACTTTCTACCGGACCAGTTGAGCGAGTACGACCGCCGGCGTGCGAAGGTCCGTGAGTTGGTTCAGGGGGAGTTGTTTGTCTCTGACGAGGCGAGCGCAATTCAGTGGCTGCGCTCGCGCCTCACAGCGCGGCCTCAGACCGCGCAGGAGCTCCATCCCGAGTTCATGCGGCAAATTCAGGCCTGGGCAAAGTACGAACGTACGATCGAGCTCCGGGAGTTGCTCGAGACCAACTTCCTCTGCTTCACTGGCACCGGCCCGGCCCCGCCGCAGATCATGGACCACCTCCGGGGCATGGCTTCTGAACTCGCCGATCTTGGGGCGGATGACCCGGAGGTTGCCCGGAGAGCCCGCGATTGGTGGTACGTCCCGGACGTTCGTCATCAGGCCGATCTAGAGCAGTTGCGCCAGCGCACGCTGTTGCGCGAGTTCGAGTCGTACAAGAGCGCGGCAGATCGGAGGCTGAAGGTGTTTCGATCAGAAGCAGTGCGTGCTGGATTCAAGGCAGCATACGATGAGAAGGACTACGCGACGATTCTGGAGATCGCGGCGAAGCTTCCGGAGGAGGTGGTTCAGACTGACGCAGCATTGCTGATGTACTACGACGTGGCTGCAATGCGGACGGAATAGGAGGGGGGCGTGCGGCGCATCCGATACGTGATCTTCAAGCGGCTGGGTAAGACCGACTTGGACGTACTGAGTGATGCAGCGGACAACAGTGGCCAAGCGTACCTGATCATCGGTAGGAATCGTGGTTGGTTTGAAGAGCTGGTTCCAGAGGGGCTCGAATGGAGCGCCGAGGGTAAGAGTGACTACGCACAACTTAAGGTCGCGGCAGTTCCTGCGGCCGACCCCGCGTTGCCAGAGCAAGAACTCACCGTGCGAGTGCAGCATGGAGTTCGTGGCGGCGAGGTTGGGGAGGTTCGCCTGAACCAGCAGCGCGGTGACGAGGGCCTTCGCGCCTGGAAGGCGCTGATCACCGCCAGCCGTCCGGATGCCGACACAGCGTACATCTTTCTGATCTGCGACTCGGACGGACTGATTCATGCTCGGTACCTGCCCGAACTGCAGTCGGTGCCGGAGCCGCTCCGATTGCGCATCGAGGCTGGCGGATCGGTTGGGAATCTCGATTTCCGCGAAGAAGCGGGCATCGTGCTCGACCATCCATTGATCCCAAAGATCCTTGAGGCCCTGAGAAGCCGTCACAATGTCATTCTGTACGGGCCACCTGGGACTGGAAAGACCTGGCTGATGACTCGGGTGCAACAGGCGTTTCATGAAGGATTCGCACCAGTCCTCTTCGATCCTGACGATGTGGCGCAACCATTCAAACAGGCGCCGGGCGAGCGGTTCCTAGAGGACCGTGACGAGAAACAGTCTGCGTTCATCACCTTCCATCAGAGTACGGCGTACGAGAGCTTCGTCTGCGGCCTTCGCCCGAGTATCGACGCCACCACTGGACAGATCGTGTACGGCGTGACTGCCGGACCCCTTCTGGAGCTAGCAGAGGAAGCTGCAGCTGAGCGCGGCGCGTCGCTGTTGCTGATTGACGAAATCAATCGGGGCAACACTGCAGAGATCTTCGGGGAACTGGTCACCCTCCTGGAGTCCGACAAGCGGCTGGGTGCGGATGGAAACGCTCGGCCAGAGACGATCGAGGCGGTGCTTCCCTACGCTCCGGAAGGCTATTCCGTCGTGCAGGAGGGCCGCCTCAGGCTTCCCTACCACCTATACGTGCTTGCGTCGGCGAACTCCGTTGATCGGACTGTCGCCCCGCTCGACAGCGCTCTTCGGCGCCGGTTTCGGATGATCGAGGTGGCGCCGGACTATGCCTACCTAGAGCGGGAAGCTGAACGGGTTGGCCACCACGTTGCGAATAGTGACCTGGAAGAGTGGCGAGAGCTGGCGGATCTCGCTCGGCGTTTGCTTGTGAGCATCAACGATGTAATCGCGGTGCTCCGTGGTCCGGATTTCCAGATTGGCCATGCGTACCTCAGCGAGATGTTCGACGACCACCTATCTATGAAGGAGCGCAGAGCGCGACTGGTAGGCGCGTTTTCACAGAAGCTTCTTCCGCAGCTGCGCGAGTTGTTTAGGGACTCGCCGGCAGAACTCCAGATGCTTTTAGGTGGGGAGCGCAACGAAGGCCTGCTGTTCGAGTATCGTGATGGGACGGAGCTCTTGGACAGCAGTGCGGTTGTAGATCCGATTGGCTGGCTACGTTTCCGGTCGGACGCACTGAGTTCGTCGGAGTGGCTGGAGGCGATTCAAGGCATCGCCTCACGCGCTAGGTCGGATGGAAATGAGCAAGAGAAAGAGGAGCCCGAGCCGTCGCCCGACACAGGGCCTGGAGACGCTGCGTGAGCCTGCCCGTGGTCGTTTGCTCGGAAGGCAAGTGGCGGGAAGTTGAAGGAGGGGCGGATGACCTAAGGACCATCGAACGGGCTGCAAGGAGGGCCGAGTTGCAGCTGCGTCCGCGGACCAAAGATGGTGGAAATTCGGCGGACGAGCTAGCCCGCGCGGCGCGTTTCGTAGAGTGGGATAAAGAGCGCCGGCGAATCCGATTCGCGGGCGTTGCGGGATATGTCAGGCTGGGCCGGTTCGTGTTTCACGTCGTCCCTAAGTTCATGGCCTGCGAAGCGTGGCCCATCCGGTGGTCGCGGCTAGCGGTCGGCGGGAGGAGGCGTGGGGCGATCGCTGTTTTGCCCGGCTCCGTCGGAGGTAGCTGGATTGGTCGTGAACTGATTGATCCATTCGCCCGGTACTTTGCCGACGAGCTGTTGTCTGCGATCGAAGCGTATCCGCTCCTCCTTCGCGAGCGACTAGAAGGGGAGTTCGGGTACGTACGTGGTCGAGTTCTTGTGGAACGGCAGATGCGTCGGTTGCCCTGGGAGCGAGCGTCAATCCCGTGCTCGGTATCACGGCTCACTCAAGACAATCAGGTGTCTAGGATGCTTCGTTCGACGTCGCAGATGCTGTTGCGGATGACGAGTGAACGGGTGACGAGACGTCGGCTGCGAGTGTGTCTAGAGCGTTTAGGAAGTGGTGGTGAGCAGTTCGTCGAGTGGAGCGCAAGGAAGCAGTTGCCCGCTGGAGTCGATGCGTATCGGATTCCTGTGGAAGTGGCGCTTCGGTTTTGGAAGTCGAGACGAGCTGCGCTCGCAGGAGCAGGAGGGGCCGCTTCGGGTAGTGTGCTCTCAGTCATGCACGCGAGCTTCGAGGGGCTTGTGTCCGCCTTGGTAGAGGCGTCGGCTGCAAGGCTCGGATTGACGTCGCGAGCTCAGCAGCCGTTCGTGATGGCGGAGCGGTGTGGGCCCGGACTTGGGACGAGAAGGAGAAGTGCGGTTCCGGATGACGTGGTCTTCTCGGAGAAGCCGGCTCTGGTGGTCGATGCCAAGTACAAGGGCGTCGGTCGATGGGTTCGCGATAGATCCGACGCGACCCGTGGAGCTGTTGCGGCGGAGGATTTCAATCAGATTGTCACTTCGTGTATTGCTGCGAGCGTCCATGGTGGGATGCTGATTTATCCGCGCATTGAGGACCTAGCGCCAGAGGTTCCGCGGATGGAACTTTGGGCGGTCGATTCACCGGCCGTCAGGAATCAGCTGCGAATCGGCGTGTGTCGTTTGGACCTACGGAATGCGGCATCTGAGAAGTGGTTTGAGATGCTGGTAGACCAAGTTGCGTCGGCAATGGAGGCTGTCGGTGCGTAGCGAAGGGAGGCCGTTTCGTCTAGCGCTAGCGAGGGAATCGCCGGCGGTGTGCATAGGCAACCGCAGGGTCTTCGACGGGCTCGGTTCGTGACAAGGTTGGACGTAGGAGATTGGGCTTGGCTGATCGATTCAGGTCAGGCGTGCCAGGTCGTTGATCGCCAGGGTCTGTGGGGCGCTTCTGCGTATCGCGTCTGGGTTCCGGCTCAGGATGTCGTGATGCGCGTCGAAGGGGAGAGGCTCTCGCCCCTCAGTGAGCAGGACCTACGGAGTCTCGGCCATCACATTGTCTACGCTGCCGCCGCGGGGCGCATCGCGGACGCTCTGGAGCGGGATGCGCTCGTAGCCCCACTGGAGGGAACCCTCCTTCCACTTCCTCATCAGATCGACGCCCTTTCTAGGACGATGTCCGGGGACCGGGTCCGCTTCCTCCTCGCGGACGAAGTGGGGCTGGGGAAGACCATCGAAGCCGGCCTCATCCTGCGTGAGCTCAAGATTCGCGGACTCGTGAAGCGGGCGCTTGTGGTGGCTCCTACCGGGCTCGTCACGCAGTGGGTGCAGGAGATGAAGACCCACTTCAACGAGGACTTCCACCTCGTCGTCCCCGGTGGGTTCGGGGCCGTGCGGCAGCTTGCGGGTCTGGAAGAGGGCGACAACCTCTGGCGACTCCACGACCAGGTCGTCTGCCCGGTCGACTCCGTGAAGCCCATGGAAGCCCGACGGGGCTGGAGCCACGAGCAGCTCGCCCGGTACAACCGGGAGCGCTTCCAGGACCTCGTTTCCGCGGGCTGGGACCTCATCATCATCGACGAGGCGCACCGCCTGGGCGGCAGCTCGGAGCAGGTGGCGCGCTACCAGCTCGGAGAGGCGCTCGCGCAGGCGTCCCCGTACCTTCTGCTGCTCTCGGCGACCCCGCATCAGGGCAAGACCGACGCCTTTCGGAGGCTGATCGCCTTCCTCGATCCCGAAGCGTTTCCGGACGAGGATTCGGTCAGTCAGGAACGCGTCGCACCCTATGTCATCCGCACGGAGAAGCGGCGGGCGATCGACGAGGAGGGGAATCCGCTCTTCAAGCCCAGGCGTACGCAGCTCGTTCCAGTCGCATGGGGCGAATCACATGCCGAGGAACGGTCCCTCTACGAGGCTGTTACCGAATACGTTCGCGAGGGATACAACCAGGCGCTCAAGGAGAAGCGGACTGCCGTCGGCTTCTTGATGATCCTCATGCAGCGTCTTGTGACCTCGAGCACGCGGGCCATACGGACGGCACTGGAGAGGCGACTCGAAGTCCTCGAGATTCCATCTGGGCAGCTTTCTCTTTTCGGTGAGGACATCGGAGATGAGTGGGCCTCGCTCGACGCCCAAGAGCAGATGGAGTCCGTGCTGAAGGCCCGCCTGCGGGGCCTTAAGAACGAGCGCGCTGAGGTCGAGCTCTTGCTCTCCGCAGCGCGACGTTGCGAAGCCCAAGGCCCGGACGTGAAGACGGAGGGCCTCCTGGAGTGGATTCACACGCTCCAGCGCGATGAGAATGCTCCAGAGCTGAAGGTCCTCGTCTTTACGGAGTTCGTACCCACCCAGGAGATGCTCGCGGAGTTCCTCGAAGCGCGCGGCTTCCGGGTTTCGCGGCTCAACGGCTCCATGGGAATGGAAGAGCGGCGGGCGGCTCAGAAGGCGTTCGCCGGAGAAGCCCAGGTCCTCATCTCGACCGACGCCGGTGGCGAAGGCCTGAACCTCCAATTCTGCCACGTCGTCGTGAACTATGACCTTCCGTGGAACCCGATGAAGCTCGAGCAGCGAATCGGCCGGGTGGATCGCATCGGACAGACGCACGTGGTGCGGGCGCTGAATCTGGCACTGGAGGATACGGTCGAGCTGCGGGTGAGGGAGGTGCTCGAGGAGAAGCTCGCTCGCATCCTCGAAGAGTTCGGCGTCGACAAACTCGGCGACGTGCTCGATTCGGAAGAGGGCGAGGTCGACTTCGATACCCTGTACGTGAACGCTCTGGCGAACCCCGACGAGGCCTTGGCTCGCGTTGACGCGCTGACGGCGGAGCTGCGCCAGAAGGCCGAGGCCGCGCGAAAGGGAACGGGGATCCTGGGACCCTCGCGAGAGCTCGACCCGGCGGCCGCGCAGAAGGTGGCCGGGCACCAACTGCCTTTCTGGACCGAGCGGGCGACTCTCTCGTGGTTGCGAAGTCAGGAGGACCGCGGGGCGAAGGTGGATCAAGACGCGGTGGGCCACTGGCTACGCTGGCCCGACGGAACCCAAGTTCGGTGCGCCGTGTTCACGCGTCGTGACGCGGAGGTGCCTGGCACCGAACACCTCTCGCTGGAGGATTCGCGCATCCGAAGCCTTGCGACGCGCCTGCCGTACTTCGCTCCCGCGCAACCGCTCGCGGCCGCGGTCATCCCTGGGGTGTCCGACAAGGTGGGCGGTGTTTGGTCGCTTTGGCGGGTGGCGCTGCGGACGGACGAAGGGTGTGAGCAACGGCTCTTGCCTCTCTTCCTGAGTGACGATCAACGAATACTCGCGCCGACCGCGCGCATGGTTTGGGAGAGGCTGATCGAACTAGACGGTGACGCCATCGCTCTCGAGGCGGCGGCGCTCCCCGGAGCAGCCGCAGAGGAAGCATTTCGAGCCAGCGAGAGGGCGGCCGAAGAGCAGGGCGCGCCCCTCTACGACGAGCTGCAGTCCGTGCATCGCGATCGCCTGGGCCGCGAGCGCCGCAAGGGGGAGCAGGCTTTCGAGGCGCGTCGGCGTCTGATCTCGCGAGTCGGGCTCGAGCAGGTGCGCGACTATCGAATGCGGCAGCTCGAGGAGGAACGCCGGCAATGGGAGGCTAGAACGGAGGCCCGCGCGAAGGCACTCCCCGAACTCAATGCCATCCTCATGCTGCGGGTTGCCCGGTCGGGAGAAGGGCGTTGAGCGGGCAGAGGAAAGGCGCTCCCGGTTGGCGGGATCCTATCTTGAGGCACTTCACGCCCGAGATCGCGTCGGTTGCCCGCCTGACAATCGTCGCAGATCCCGATGAGCTTCTGACGGAACAGGGGATAGTCGAAGCGATTCGCGATCGTGGCTTTGACCTGATCCCCTTCGAGGACCACATCGAGTTCCGCTTTGAATACGAGAGCCGCTATCGAAAGCGTTGGGATTCTGGAGGAGACACGACGCTCGTGGTGGTGCTCCGCGCCCGGGGGGCCGACGTGGGTGCGCTTCCGTACGACCTGTTGGAGACGGCGCGCCGGGACCAACGACTCATCTCCTTCAGCATCGGTGATCTCTTCCCGAACCTTGCGCCGACGGTCGTGTCGATGCTGGACCGAGCGGACTTCGACGCGCTCTACGAAGCCCAGCAGGTCCATCAGCCAGGCCCGCTGGGCGAGAACGCGACGAAGGACTTCGTCCTCCTCCACGTCTTCGAGGTCGTTCCGGGCCTCCTCAAGTCGGACGTGGACCTTCTGAAGCTGCTGCTTGCGCGTCACTACAGAGGACGCGATGTGCCGCGGGCCCTCGACGACCGCCTGATTGAGCTTCTCGAACGGGATGGCCAGTTCGAAGGGTGGCCGCTTACGCAGATCGTTCCGAGGCGGGACGCGTTCTTCGATTTCCTGGAGGAACGATGGCCGATCTTCCTCAGGAGGTGTGCCACCGAGGAGGGCATGAAGGTCGGCGAGGATTCTCCGACGTACGGTCTTCGCTTTGAAGGCCCCGAGGATCTTCCCTTCGACCACGACAGCATTCGCGTATACGTCGACAACCTCTTCGTCGAGGGCCATCTTAGGCCCACGACGGTGGTGGATCGCAGTGCGGTCACGCAGCCCTGGATGCGGTTTGGGGTCGCCGGTGTTGAGGAATCGGATTCCATCGACCGGCTGAGGAAGTTGACGGAGATCTGTCGCGACCAGCTACCGCAAGCGGATTCCGACTACCGGGCGTGGATCGAATTCGCGATCCGATGGGCGGAGTGGACTGGACTTCGGTGGAGCCTGCTCCCGGCGAAGCTCGAGGCCGACCGCTCTGAGCTGGAGATCCTGCACGACGAGGTCGAGGACCGTTTTTCCGCGTGGATGCAGGACCACTTCGCTGCACTCCATGGACGTTCGTTCCTTCCCAGGCCGGCGATGGTTCACCAGATTGCGCCCTTCATGGCTCACGGTGGGGGCGGCCAGTCGGTGGTCGACAAGCGAGCACTTGTCGTCGTTGATGGCCTTGCTTTGAGCCAATGGCACGTGCTCCGCGCCACGCTCAAGTCGAGCTTGAGAGAGATCTCCGTGGTCGAGGGCGCCACGTTCGCCTGGGTTCCAACGCTGACGGCTGTGTCCCGGCAGGCGATTTTCTCGGCGCAGCTCCCGCTCCTCTTCGGCCAGAGCATTCGCACGACGCAGAAGGAGTCCGGGCAATGGCAGCGTTTCTGGGAGGAGCAGAATCTGCCCGCCGGAGCGATTCAGTATGTCTGCCAGAAGAAGCAGGAGCCCGATGAGGCCATGTTGAAGCGGGTTCGGGAAGCGGCAGACCATCCGCAGTGCCGGGTCCTGGGAGTCGTCGTCGGAATGGTCGATCAGATGATGCATGGCAACCCGATGGGGAGCTCGGGACTCCACGCCCAGGTAAGGCACTGGTCGGAGGAGGGGCACTTGTCTGCAGTTGTTGAGGCTCTCCTCGAGCGACGTTTTTCCGTCTTCGTCACCGCGGATCACGGAAACCTCGAGGCAGCGGGCTTCGGGAAGCCGAACGTCGGTGCCATCGCAGACGAGCGGGGCGAGCGGGTCCACGTCTTCCCGGATGAAGCCTTGCGATCCGGGGTGAAGGAGGAGTTCCCCGAGGCCATTTCGTGGCCGCGTGTTGGGTTGCCCGACGGCTACCTTCCGTTGCTGGCTCCATCGAGGCGTGCGTTCGTTCCCGAGGGCAAGCGAACGATCGCGCACGGGGGTATCTCGATCGAGGAGGTGGTTGTGCCGTTCGTGGAGATCCGCTCACCATGAAGAACGGGCGGAAGATCGTCGGATTCGATCGCAAGATCGAGCTGGATTGGCTCGATGCGACAGCGGCTCAGGTGGCGCACGGAGCCAGCCCTGACGAAGTGCGTGCCTACCTCTGGAAGATGCTCGAAGGGTCGGTCTCGGCGGGTAGCTCGGGTTTCAATAGCGATCGTGGCAAAACGATCACGGTCTTGGTGCACGTATGGTCAGAGGTTCCAGAGAAGGCGGAGCAGCTGCGGGAATTTGCTCTCAAGCTGCTCCAAGAGGTCGAACCGAAGGCACGCATCGGCGTTCATTGGGCGATGTGTGTGGCGACCTACCCCTTCTTTAGGGACGTGGCTGCGACGGTGGGACGCCTGACATCTCTTCAGGGGCAGGTGTCGATCTCCGAGGTGCGCAGACGCCTTGCAGAGCAATGGGGAGACCGCGACATCACCCGCCGCGCATCGCAGCGGATTGTTCGGTCTTACGTAACCTGGGGTGTCCTGAAGGATGTCAAGCCTCGAGGGACATACGAGCGTCCGGATTCGCGTATTGAAGTTTCGTCGGGGCTATCCGAGCTCTTGGTGGAGGCACTTCTGCTCGGTGCGGAGAGCCCGCTGCCAGCTTCCCAAGTGCTCGAACATCCTGTGCTGTTCCCGTTCTCGCTCGCGCTTTCGGTAGGAGAGCTAAGAAGGTCCTCGCGGTTCGCCGTCAGCCGGCAGGGCGTGGACATGGACCTGCTTGGCCTTGCGGATGGTAGTTCGTAGCGCAACGCAATGAGCTTGCTCGACCTAGGCCAGAGGGTTGCACTGTGGACCGTTGGCTCCATCCACGCAACATGCCCAAACTTCCGTACACAGGCGCGGCGCGCCCCCTCGCGAGCAGCGATACAGAGCTGGAGAAGCTCGTCAGCGCGTGTCGTTCTGGTCGGCTGTCGGACGTGGTTTCCTGGGTGGATGCCGAAAGACCCCTCCAGGTCGAGCCCAAGCAACCGAGAGGACGCCGGCGCCCGAGCGCGTTCGAGACGGCGATCAAAACCGGGCAGCACGATTTGGTCCGGCTGCTCCTCGCATCGGGCTGCCGGCCAGAGCTCGAACACTCGTCGCCCTTCGACCTGGTTCTACGTGCCCGCCGTTGGGACCTGCTCGAGCTTCTGTTCGAGTCGGGAGCCGACCCGACCACCGTCGACCCCGACGCGGTCTTCGGTACCTACAGCCGCGAGACCATGGAGCGATTCCTCTCTCTCGGAGTGGACCTGGCCGGCGATGGCGCATTGGCTGAAATCCTCGCCTACGAGACGAGCAACCGACCCCTATATGGCTTCGTAAAGAACCATACGGATGACCCGAGGATCCAGCGGGAAGTCGACCTCGCCCTTGGGTGCGCCATCGGTCGAAGGAACGACAAGGCAGTGAGCCTCTGCCTCTGGGCCGGTGCGAATCCCCGTCATTCAGTCCCATTGATGGGGGCCGGGCACGAGCCCTCGGACGACTGGACAATGACGGCATTCGAGCGGGCTGTATGGATCCGTGCTCCGCAGTATCTCAAGAAGCTGGGATTCGACCCGCGACGAGACGACATCGAGGCTCTTTATCAGGTTGCGTACCACGCACCGGAGGTTGAGGCGCTCGCAGCGATCTGCCCTCCAGATGATTGGCACCCAATCACCGAGAGGCTCCTCGATCACGTCCTCTTCTCACTAGAACTGGACACGAGATCTGCCTGGGGAGCCCGATGGGACCTCGAGAGGGTCTTTCGGCTTGGCGGCCACCTGCGCGAACTCTCTGACATGACCAAGCGAAGGCTTCGTAAGCATCTCAAAGCGTGCCCGCGAGCGGATGCGCAGCGATGGCTCCGCCTCCTTGAGCAGCACATGGAGAGAAGAGCGTTCTTGGACCTGATCGGGCATCCGGCCTTCCTCGACGACTACCGGAGCTGGAGCCTCAGGAAGGGGACAGTCGAGTCGATTGCCGCAGGAGAGGGCGGCGCCAAGGCCGCCGCCGCGAAGGCGCGCCGAATCCTCAAGGCCGAGAGGGAGCGGCCGCCGACGGTCCACGTTCCCTGGAATCGCGACGACTACATATGCTTGACGCGCGAGGAACTGTACGAGGTGGTCTGGTCGTCGCCGATGATCCACGCCGCAAAGCGCTTCGGTCTCTCGGACAACGGGCTCAGGAAGGCCTGCAAGAATCTCGGCGTGCCCACTCCTCCACGGGGATACTGGGCAGCCAGCGGAAAGCGACGGAGGCCCACACGCCTACCGGAAGCGAAGCCAGGCTGGCCGACCGAAGCGTGGTTGCCCCGCCCACGGACTGAATCGCGAGTCGAAGGTCGGGAGTAGGCGTCACTCCAGGAAGAACGTCACCGGCTTCCCGTAGACCTCCGCGAACCTCTCGAGTTCCACGACGTCGATGCGCCGCTCGCCGGCCTCGCACTTGGAGACGAAGGACTGCGGCTTCCCGAGGGCCTCGGCCGCCTCGACCTGCGTCAGTCCGGCCTCCTTCCGGGCCCGTCGCAGGAGGGCCAGCAGCCGGGCGTATCGGGCCTCGTCGCGGGCATCCTGGGCGTCAGCCGCCTTCCGGGGCATCTCAGCGGTCCCCCCTGTCCTGGGGCAGGAGATGCCCGCAGTAGCGAAGATCCCAAAATGGGATATTTTGCTGACCTCGACTCCAGGAAAGGAGGCCACCCATGGCTTCGCTCGAGTTCGTCCGGCGGCTCGGCCCGGACCCCCACGAGGCGGGCGATACGCCCGGCCTGGCTGGCTGCCCCGACGTCTGGGAGCTCTCCAACGGTGACTTCGCCGTCATCGGCATTCGGAGCACCTCTTCCCTCGGACCTCGACTCCCCGCTACCGCGAGCTGCGGGCCGGACGAGGAGATCGTACTGGTCCCGAGGCGCATCCTGACGGCAGCCAGAGAGGACCTTCCCTCCGAGTAGCGAATCATGGTATTCCGTTGTGTGGAAAACGCATCGGATTCCGCGGACGCGCTCGAGGAGAATGATTCCAGCCTGGCTTGCCCACCATTGGTTCCAACTGATCCAGACGCTGGGAATCGTCGCCGGCCTTGCGCTATCCGGCTGGTCCGCCTGGGCTCAGCGCCGGGCGCTCCGAATCGATGGATTGGTGCGGCTCACGGAGGGGCACCGCGCGCTCTGGCAGGAGGTCTTCGACAAGCCCTCCTTGCTCCGCGTCACCGACCCCGACGCCAACCTCGAGGCGCAGCCCATCACGGGCGAGGAGCGCCTCTTCGTCATGCTCCTGGTCCTGCATCTCAACGCCGCCTTCGAGGCCACGCGCGCGGGGACCATCGCGCCCATCTGGGGGCTGCAGAGCGATATCCGAGCCTTCTTCGCGCTCCCGATTCCGCGGGCCGTTTGGAATGACGCGAAGGGCTTCCAGAGCCCTGAGTTCAATGCCCTCATCGATGCGGAGCTCGTTCCGCAGGGCGTGATTCGGCCGTAGCATTGTCCTGCCGCTCTGAGAGAGCGGGCGCTCGGTCGGCGCGGTCGGGGGATACAGATTCGCCGTGGAGTTGCTCGAAATCGACAGCAGGTGCGGCCTTTTCGTGGCACCGCTCCGCTACGGCGACGATGAACGCTTCGCCGTCCTCTTCCGCGAGGCATGGCAACTCATTCCCGCCGAGCATCGGAGTATGATCAACGACCTCTGGCAAGCACATCGCGTCTCAAGCGATTCGCGAAGCGACCTCACGCCAGTTCCGCGCATCGCGCTGCTGCCTCGCGACTCACCGGGATTCGAGCAAGGTCCGTCTGCGCACGCAGTAGCGCAGTCCCGTCTTCTCTTCACCGAGATTGATTTCGCCGCCGAGCTGGTCGACCGAATGCCACCGAAGTTGGTCCGCACGGTGGTCGCGCACGAACTGGCCCATGCCTACCTGCACATTCAGAGCGGGGGGCAACACGCCCTTGACGACTTCGAACGCGCGGAGGCAGATGCTCGCGAGTGGCTCCACTTCGGTTGGAAGCAGTCAGCGCCCGGAGACCTGTTCGACGAGGACGCGCTTGATGACTGGCTACAACGGAACGACGCAGCAGCGGACGGCGAGCAGTAGTGACCTGTTCCGAGCAGCCCTCGCCTCAACGACTCCTACTTCTTGAGTCAGATGGACGTGCCGCTAGCTCCGTTCGAAGCTGGACGGCGAGTTCTCTCGAAATGAGTGGAAGCTGCCATGCCGAGTCCACACGATATGGTCGAGAAGCCGGATTCCTAGAATTCGCCCTGCATCTCTAAGCCGGTCGGTGACCTCCGAATCTTCCCTGCTCGGAGATGGGTCGCCAGAAGGGTGATTGTGGAGAAGAAGCACCGATACAGCTCCAAGGAGGACGGCGCTCTGGTAGACCTCGCGCGGGTGGACAAGAGACGCGGTCGCCGTCCCAATCGAGACCACCGAATGACCGATGGGGCGGTGCCGGCCATCCAGATACACAGCCAGGAAATGCTCCCGGGCGTCATCCCGAACGATTCGACGGGCGAGGTCAACCGCCGATGCGGGCTCCCGGATGACGCCGGGAGCCCGCAATGCACGCCCCCGGTACTCCAGTACGACCTCGCGTACGCGCGTCGTTTCGGCGGTCGTCGAAGGAGGCTGCTCCGCCTCGACATCGGGCGAATCGGTCTGGGGAAGCGAGAGGCCTGCCCATGGGTCAGCCTGTGGGTCGACCGGCTCTTCATTCGACGATCCTCCTTGCACTCGTTCGTCTTCCGCCTTGGGCCCCTGCCCCATCATTCGACAGGGTCCCGATCCACGGCAACCCGACGGCGGAGCTCCTCCTCCAGGTCCGCCATGCACTCTCGCTCGTACGCGTCGGGTTCCGGGCCGCCTTCTGGATTCTCGAGGACCTCGGCCTCCTCGGGAAAGAGACGCCCGAAGAGCTCCATGTAGAGAAGCGTGCCGATTCGGCTCAAGTGCGCGACCTGAGAGCCGCGCGAAAGCACGGCGAGGACCTCCGCCGTCGTTCCGCGCTCCAGGTCGTCTCCGTGGGCAGCGCGCTCGAGTATCTCGCGACAGTGAGCGCGAAAGACCTCATCCCCCAGCTCGTTGAGAACGGCCGTGGGATAGAGGTATCCGAATGCGGCGTCGATCTCGGAGGACCTGTTGGGGTACCTCGCGACGGCAGCGCGAATCTCCTCCTCGGCGACCTCCATCCGGCGAAACGCATTCGCGATGGCCCTTCCCGTCGCTGGAGGGAAGAGGTCGGCTAGCGAGGGCGTGTCTTCTTGAAAGGGATAAGGGCGTCTTGGCACCGAACGACCGCTCATTCTTCGCCCTCCCCATCTTGCTCAAGCTGCGGATTCGAGGGCAGCGTCAGAAAAGCCGCGGCGTCGCAAGCACAGCGAACCAGTGCGAACAGGTCGTAGATGCTGAAGGAATGGCTGTCTCTCCATTCGCCGCTGACCTTGTCCCTGTAGCTCCCGCTGAAACTACACGTATAGAAGGGCTCTCCTTCGTGTCCGTTCTGCCAGATCGCGCACGAGACTCGGCCGTGTCGATACTTCTTGATTGGTGGGTCGTTACTCATCATCTCTCCATTGCTGTTATGGCGGTGAGAGACCCAAGCGATGCAACCTTTCTCGGGAAGGACCTCGGGAGAGAGATCTCCCGAGGTCGCATCCCGGACAACGAGCGAATCACGCAGGCTCGGGCGATTCAGCGTGGGAGCGCCCCTGGGAGCGAATCCATGCCTGAGCCTCGAGGGCGACACGAGCCAGGACCAGGCACTCGCGCTCACCAAATGAGCTCGATTCCTGCCAGCCGCGCGTGTCGTCCTTGAAGCTGCGCTTGAACGTGACGGAGTAGAAGCCCACTCCGTCGCGTCGCTCGTTTCGCCATATCGCCGCCTCGACTGCTCCGACGCGAACGGAATGCGAGGGGCGTTGACCGCGTGTTTCTGAATGACCTGCCATCGGTCTCTCCATGTTTGGGCCGGAAACCCGGGGAAGAGACCTTCTCTCTCCGACATCCGCCCCCGCGGCCAACTGGACCCGGGGGCGGATGTGAGCAGCACTTGGGTCAATCAAGTCGATCTAGCCACGAAACGGATTCTTAATCAAACAACGTCACAGACACGCCTGTGGAAAAACGCGGACGGCTATCGCCGAAAGGGGCTCTGCCCCTTTCCAGCCGCTCACGCGGCTGGTCCCTTTCCCAAGAAGCGGGAATCGCCGCGAATCACCTTTCCACAACCGGTTCAGTCGCTGCGGGACTCGGGGGGTCCCTCCGCTCTCTCGCGGCCGTGGAAAGCTGCTGCGCGGCTCGCCGCCTTCTCCCTGGACGGCCAAAGGCCGAAAGGGGAGACCCCTTTCCAGCCGCGGGCGGCTGGTCCCTAACCCCCACTCGCTCCGCTCGCACACCCCATGCACCTGGCGGTGCGGCTCTAACTCGTTGATGGGTCGGCAGTTTCTCGTCCGACGGGGTCCTGGACGCCGTTCGGCTGGTGGTTTGTAAACTACTGACAACGCGCAAGAAAGGTGTATGACAGACATGCCCCGCCCCAGAACCCGTTCCGTTACCATCCGGATTCCCTTGCGTCTGCTCGAGCAGCTCGACGAGGAGTGCGCCGTCTCGCAGCTCAATCGCACAGAGCTCATCGTGCGCATCCTCCGAGACCACGCTGAACGTCATGCGGGGGATGCAGGACCGAAGCTCCAGGCGGCGGTCGAAAAGTTGGGGGTACTCGAACGGGCAATGCTCGTATTGATTGCCCGGGAGATTGAACGGGGTGGTGGAGGGCCACTCGATGTCGACGAGCACGCCTTTCACGAGGCGGCCGTGCTGCTCAAGGCCAAGCAGGGCGACTGAGTTCGGCCTGGGAGGCCTATTGGGTGGGGAGCGGGCCGGTTGGCGCCGACCCGCCGAGCCCACCACAGACAGGGGCTAGGATGCGGACAGCTCCGAGCCCCTATCGCCCTCTTCTCCGGTCGATACCGGTCGCATCTGCACGGTTGCGCTGGTATCGGTCGGGAGGTAGTCGAAGCGCAGGTTCCAGCTTCCATCTCGGTTCTGGAAGGCGGTGCCGATGCGGGTCCAGAAGCCTCTCTGCATGCCCTCGCGCTTCACGATGCCGAAGATTGCCTGGGTATTTGCTGCCATGTTCTGTCTTCCTTTCTGGGGGACGGCCCGACCTGGACCGGTTTCACTTCGTTGCTTGCTCCGAGCTCTTGGCCCCTCCTGCATCTACAGCGTCTCGACATTCGCGGTCGGAAGCTCTTTGAGAAGGGGTTTCCAGAACTCGCGGATCGCTCGCTCCTGTCGTGCCATCGTGGTACCGGGACGGATCACCATCACGACGCGTAGATGAACCATGCGGAGCGCACTGAGGACCTCAGGCCCGGCTTCTTCGACGTTGCGCGAGAGCCCGTCCTCGTCCTCGTAGGCGCGATACAGCGGGCTGTTCTCCAGCCCGTCAGTGAAGACGATGATGTCCCCACCCTCGGAGTGCACAGCGGCTCGCGCAACCGACTCGACGATGCGAGACCGTGGTGTAGAGCGCCTTGCGGCCAGCTTTCTACTCGCCGCTTCCAAAGCCGCCTGGATGACCTGGCTGCGCTCTCGCTCGACCAGGGCACGGTTCCTGAGAATCGAGTCCAGCGGAAGGCACTGATCGAAGAAGGGCCGGAGCGCCCCGGCGCTCACCTCGTCGAGTTCGGCGACCCGAATCCGCGTGCCCGGTTGTGCAGCCCAAAGCTCTGCACGAAGGCGCCGACCTAGGGCGGCGTGCTCCGGGAGCGGATCGGTCGCATCGACCAAGACCGTCAACGAATGGGGGTTTGACGCCATCGGGCAACCGTGGTCGTCGACGCCCCGGGCCGTCCCGAGCGCGAGGAGCGCGAGGCCCAAAGCCCCGATTGCCCCGAGACCCAGCACAGCGAAGGCCGTACCCTGTTCCCGGCGCCGTCCCCGAATAGCGCGAGCCTTGGCAACGCGCCGCTGATGGCCTCGGATTGACCGTCGCATCTCTGCTTCTCCTACTGCGAGAAGTCCTGACGAAGTGACCTGAGGCGCTCGATTGCCATCTCGATCTCGGCTTCGGCGAGCTCTGTGACGTCGTCGAAGTCCTCCCGGCTCACGTGAAGAGCCCGCGCGTACCTCAGTCGGTCCTGCGTGTTCCGACGAAACTCCTTCAATGCGGTCGTGAGCTGGATGGTCCGCTGCCTGTCCGCTCCGATATCAGCCCCGTCGACCCCGGGGTGAAACATCCCAAGGTGTGCACCGAGGCGTAGCCGGACCCGCTCGCGCTCCTCTTCGAAGACTGCGTCCGTCGTATGGACTATGTCCTCGAACGAGCTCTCAAGAGGCCGAAGGCGCCTGTCATAGTGACGGTGCTCGCGACGAAGCCCCTCGAAGTCATCGAACAGCGCGCGAGCCTCTTCGACACGTCCTGCCAACTGGACGGCGAACTCGTCCTCGTAGCGCGCGACAGCAGCTTCTCGGTCAGCCTTGCACTTTGCCCACTCGGGATCGTGTCCAACGGTCTGCCAGCCTTCGAGGAAGCTGTACGCGGAGAAGGCGAGACCCAGGATCATTGCGGCAAAGGAGGCAGGGTCCACCGGAGGCGCCTGGAGCAGCAGCCGTTCGGGTGCAACGTCGTGAAGCCCCGCGCCCCTCAGCCAGAGCACTGCGACTTGCCCGGCCAAGACAACGACGACCGAAGCCAGCCGCCATCCGACCTTCCCTGCGGCTGACTTCTCGCTGACCCGGGCGCTGGCGTCGAGAATGCCGAGTATTGCAGGCAGAACCGCCGCACACATGACGAACAGCACCGTGCCGCCGAACGCCACGAGGAGGTCTGGGGCGTGGTTGCGAAAGAGAAAGAGCGTCAGGACGAAGTCGAGAACGACGACGATGCCAATGCGAGTCATCGCCCGACTGTCCCCGGACGTGATATCGAGGCCGTAAGAGGACACGAACTTTTCCGCACCTCC
>CAZYOL010000074.1:0-18596 GCA_964649065.1 uncultured Spirochaetales bacterium | reverse complement strand
ACAAGTTCGTCCTGCGCCACTACGTCGACTACCTGATCCGGAAGCGCTTCTCCCTCGAGTGGTACATCGAGGGCGGGCGCTCGCGCTCGGGCAAGCTGCTGCCGCCGCGCTTCGGCATGCTCTCCTACGTCGCCGACGCCTATCGACGGGGCGTCGCGGACGACGTGATGCTGATCCCCGTCTCGATCGCCTACGACCAGATCAGCGACGTCGGCGACTACGCGGCCGAGCAGCGGGGCGAGGAGAAGCCCAAGGAGAGCTTCGGCTGGTTCGTGGGCATCGTGCGCCGCCTGGGGCGCCGCTACGGCGTGATCCACTTCCGCTTCGGCGAGCCGCTCTCCCTGGCGAAGGAGCTGGGCCGAGCCAGCCCCGGGGCGGAGCCGGGGCCCGACGAGGACAGCCTGGCCATTCGCAAGCTGGCCTTCGAGGTCTCGGTGCGCATCAACCGGGCGACGCCGATCACGGCCAGCTCGCTGGTGACGCTCGCGCTGCTGGGGACCGGCGACCAGGCGCTGACGGTGGAGGAGGTGCTGCGCGCCCTGCGCAACCTGCTCGCCGACGTGGAGCGCCGCGACCTGCCGCGCTGCGGCGAGCTCGACCTCGACGACGCCGAGGGCGTGCAGCGCTGCCTGGAGGCCCTGATGGAGAACGACGTGGTCTCGCGCTTCTCCGAGGGGCCGGAGCCGGTCTATCGGATCGGGCCGGAGCAGCAGCTCCAGGCGGCCTACTACCGCAACACCGTCCTGCATCACTTCCTCAATCCGGCCATCGTCGAGATGTCGCTGCTGCGGGCGGGCGAGGCGGAGGTGGCCGATCGCAAGGCCACCTTCTGGGACGAGGCCATGGCCCTGCGCGACCTGCTCAAGTTCGAGTTCTTCTTCTCGGAGAAGGAGACCTTCCGCGGCGAGCTGCGCCGCGAGCTGGCGCTGCAGGAGAGCCACTGGGAGCGCTGCCTCGAAGAGGGCGCGGACGCCACCCAGGCCCTGGTGAGGCGCCTGCGCCCCTTCACCTCCCACCGGGTGCTGCGGCCCTTCCTGGAGGCCTACCGCCTGGTCGGAGACCACCTGGAGCGCCGCGAGCCGAGCGAGCCCTGGGACGAGGACGCCGCGGTGCGGGCCTGCCTGGGCCTGGGCCGCCAGTACCACCTGCAGCGGCGCATCCGCAGCGCCGACGCCTGCTCCAAGGTCCTGATCCAGACGGGCCTGCGCCTGGCCGCCCACCGCGGGCTGCTGGAGCCCGGCCCTCCGGAGCTGGCCGCGCGGCGCGCGGCCTTTGCCGCCGGGATCCGCGCGGTCCTGCGCCGCATCGACACCATCGACGCCCTTGCCGCCAGCCGCCGCGCCGGCATCCTCGACTGAGGTCCCGCCTCGATTGGGGGCAACTCCGCCGGGCTCCCGGGGGGCACAGCGCAGCACCAAGGGGCGCGCCTCTAGGACTCGCCGGTGAGCCTTCCGTAGATCCAGTAGAGCACCACGAAGCCCAGGAAGGCCGGGGCCGCGAAGCGCAGGAAGACGCGCCACAGGCCGAACCAGGCCACGCCTTCGGCGCCGATCCTCACCTCGGCCATCGGGTCGCGCATCACCCAGCCCACGAAGAGGGCCAGCGCGAAGCCCCCGCCCAGCAGGAAGACGTTGTTGGCGATCTCGTCCATCAGCCCCAGGGCGTCCAGGGAGAGGGCGGGGGCGACACCGAGGAGCGTGATCAGCCCGCCCATGGTGCAGGCGGCCCGCCGGCGCGACCAGCCCAGGCCGTCCATGGCGGCCGCCGTGACGACCTCCAGCAGCGAGATGGCCGAGGTCAGCGCCCCCACCAGCAGGGCCACGAAGAAGAGGAAGCCCACCACGCGACCGGCGCCGCCCATCTGGGCGAAGGCCTCCGGCAGCGTGATGAAGAGCGCCCCGACGGTCTCCCCCTTGACTTCGCTGGAGAGGCCGAGGGCGAAGATCAGCGGGAAGACGACCAGGCCGGCGATGAAGGCGATCGCCACGTCGGCGCCCGCGATCCACAGCGACTCGTTGGGCAGGTGGTCGTCCCTCCCGAGGTAGCTGCCATAGGTCAGCATGGCTCCCATGCCGAGCGAGAGGCTGAAGAAGGCCTGGCTCGCCGCGTCCTTCAGGACCTCCAGGGAGAGGATCTCGCCGAAGTTGGTCTGCAGGTAGTAGCCGTAGCCCGCCGAGGCCCCGTCCAGGCTGGCGGCGTAGAGGGCCATGGCGCAGACCAGCACGAAGAGAGTGGGCATCAGCACCAGCGAGGTGCGCTCGATGCCGCCCTTGACCCCGCCGGCCACCACGCCCACGGTCAGGGCCATGAAGAGCACGTGCAGACCGAAGGCGCTCCAGCCCGAGGCGATCGAGGTGAAGCGCTCGGCGATGCCGGCGTCGAAGCCGCTCACCAGCACCAGCGCCGTGTAGCGGAGCGTCCAGCCGGCGATCACCCCGTAGTAGGAGAGGATCAGGAAGCCCGCGGCCACGAAGACCCAGCCCAGCAGCCCCCAGCCGGCCCCGCCGTAGTGCTGGAGTGCGGGGATCGGGCTCTTCTGGGCGCCGCGGCCGATGGCCAGCTCGGCCAGCAGGATCGGCAGCCCGACCACCAGGGTCACGGCCAGGTAGAGCACCAGGAAGGCGGCTCCCACGTTCTCCGCGGAGAGATACGAGAAGCGCCACAAGTTGACGAGGCC
This sequence comes from uncultured Spirochaetales bacterium, assembly GCA_964649065.1. Classification (GTDB taxonomy): domain Bacteria; phylum Myxococcota_A; class UBA9160; order UBA9160; family SMWR01; genus CAZYOL01. Next base: position 15,919 of record CAZYOL010000074.1, on the reverse strand, counting down.
CACGGCGGAGCCGACGGCGGCCAAGACGAAGCCGGCGCGGCTGGACCAACGCTCTCGGGGCTGGGCCATGAGACGCTCGCTCCCTGCGCGGAGGAAAACCTGCTGGGGGGACCGGAGGCGGCGCCCGGCAGCATATCGCGGAGCGGAGGCGGGCACCGCGGGGAGAATCCGCTGTGGAAGCGGGGCCCGCGCTAGCCTCCGCCCGTGGCTGTCGGACCGGGCCGTCGCAAGGCGCCCGCGCGCTTCGGGAAGCCTCCCCTGCTGCTCCTCGCCGTATGCGTCGCCACTGCCCCGGCCTGCAGTCCCGAGGGACCCGGGCCCGACGTGACGGCGACGATCTCGGACCTGGCCGCGGGCGGTGGCCAGGACTTCGCGACCTTCAGCCACCTGTGCGCCGTGGTCGACGGCGACGTGCAGTGCTGGGGCGCCGGGAGAGCCGGCGAGCTGGGCGACGGCCTTCGCAACCTGCGCCGGCCCCTGGCGGTTCGCCTGCCCCCACTGCCCGGCGTCCGTGCCGTCACTGCCGGCGCGAGGCACAGCTGCGCGCTGGCCTCGGCCGGTGCCTACTGCTGGGGGAGCAACCGCGACTACCGGCTCGGACGCCGCGACGACGCTCCGGGCCCGCGGCGCGTGGCCGGTCTGCCGGCGCCGGTCGCGCGCATCGAGGCCGGAACCCGCCACACCTGCGCGGTGGCCGCGGGCCGGCTCTTCTGCTGGGGCGACGGCGAATTCGGCAAGCTCGGCGCGCCGGCCGCCGAGGCCTGCCGCAGCCACCTGCGTTCCCGGCCCTGCAGCGCCAGGCCGCTCGAGGTAGCGGGTCTGCCGCGTCCGGTGCGCGACGTGGCCCCGGGCGATTCCCACACCTGTGCCGTCGCCGGCGAGGAGGTCTTCTGCTGGGGCCGACATCCGGGCGAGGCATCCGCCAGCCCGAAGCCCACACCGGTCGCGGGCCTGCCGCCCCCCGTATCCGACCTGGCCGCGGGGCCCGGGCACACCTGTGCAGTGGCGGACGGTGCCCTCTACTGCTGGGGACGCAACGACTACGGCCAGCTGGGCGACGGGAGCACCACGTCGCAGGTGCGGCCGGTACGCTTGGAGGCACTCGGCCAGGGCGTCGAGACGGTTGCGGCGGGTCGACGCCACAGCTGCGCCGTTCGCCGGGGTCAGGTCTTCTGCTGGGGGGACGACTCCGAGGGGCAGGTGGGCGCCGGGGGCGGAATCGCGCCGACCCCCCGACGCGTGCGCGGGCTCGCCGGGCCTGCGCGTCGGGTCGCGGCCGGGACCGACGTCAGCTGCGCCGTCCTGACGGCTGGAGGGGTGGCCTGCTGGGGAAGCGACGACTACGGCCAGCGCGGGCGCGGCCGCAGGCCGGAGGCCGGACGGCCGACCTGGGTCGGGCCCTGGGACCGCGGCCTGCTGCGCGACGTCGACGGCGACGGCAGGCTCAGCGTCGCCTGCCTGGGCGATTCCAACACCGAGACCGCGGAGAAGCGACCGACCAGCTGGTGCGAGCTCCTCCGGGCGAGGCTGCCGGCCGAGGGCTGGCGCGTCGTGAATCGCGGCATGGGAGGAGCCACGGCCACCGGCTCGGCCGCGCAGCAGCTCGCCTACGCGCTCGACCACGACTCCCCGGACGTCGTGATCGCGTCCTTCGGCACGAACGACCTGCTCGCTCGGGTCCCACCGCAGCGGGTGCTGGAGGCCTTCGAGCGCCTGCGCCTCACGGCGCTGGCCGACGGCGTGGCCTTCTTCGCCGCACTCCTGCCCCGGGCTCGCGGCGAGCACCGGATCAACGCCGACGTGGAGCGCGCCAACGCGCTGCTGCGCGAGCGCTTCGCAGCCTCGCGGGTCGTCGACTTCGCCTCGGCCCCGCAGGCCGGAGACTACGCAGACGCGGTCCACATGAGCGCCGCCGGACAGCGGCGACGCGCGGAACGGGCCCGGGCGGCGCTGCTCGAGGGCGCCGGGGACCGGTCTTGAGCCGGCTCCCGAGCGCCAGGGAGTGGGCCGCGGCACTGACCTTGCTGTCCCTGTCCTGCAGTCCCGGCCCGCCCCGTCACCTCCTCCTGATCACGATCGACACCCTGCGTCCGGACCACCTCGGGAGCTACGGCTACACCCGACCCACCTCCCCGGCCCTGGACCGTCTCGCCGCGGAGGGAATCGTCTTCGAGAGGGCCTACGGCACGGCCTCGTGGACGCTGCCGAGCCTCGCCTCCGTCATGACCGCGCACTACCCGTCCACCCACGGCTGCCGCCACAACAGCTCGCGCCTGCCTCCCGGGATGAAGACCCTCGCGGGCCACCTCGACGGGGCCGGCTTCCGCACGGGAGCCGTCGTCTCCCACGTCTTCCTGGACCCGCGCTACGGGCTGGACCGCGGCTTCGCCGACTACGACGACGAGCTGGTGCTCGCCACACCCGCGGACTCTCACCGGGTCGTGTCCTCCCCGGAGATCACCGAGAAGGCGCTGGCCTGGCTCGAAGAGCGCCGCCGGCAGGGCACCCAGCGCTGGTTCCTCTGGCTCCACTACTTCGACCCGCACCAGGACTACCTCCGGCATCCCGGCACGACCGAGGTCTTCGGCTCCGAGCCGATGGATCGCTACGACGGCGAGATCGCGTTCACCGACGCCCACATCGGAAGGGTCCTCGACGCGCTCGAGACCCTGGACTTCGCGAACCGCACCCTGGTCTTCGTCGTCTCCGATCACGGCGAGGCCTTCGGGGAGCACGGGCAGACCGGGCACCGCCTGACGCTCTACGACGAGGAGCTGCGCGTGGCGATGCTCGTGCGATCGCCGGGGATCGCTCCGGGACGCGCGACGCAGCCCGTGAGCCTCGTCGACGTCGCGCCCACTGCGCTCGAGCTGCTCGGCCTGCCCCCCGCGGAGCAGGCGCCCGGCAGCAGTCTGGTCCCGGCGTTGCGAGGCGAGGCCCAGGAGCGGGGCCCCCTGCTCGCCGAGATGCGCTCCTTCCTCTCGCGCGACCGTGTGCAGGCCCTCGTGAGCGGGGAATGGAAGCTCGTGCTCTGGGCCGGCCGAGAGCCGCGGCTCTACCATCTGGCGGGGGATCCGGGGGAGCGTCACGAAGTCGCGGCGCAGCACCCCGACGTCGTGCGCGAGCTCGACCTCGAGCGCGCCGAGTTGGTGGCCAGGGCCGCCGAACTGGCCCCGGAAGACGAGAGCATGCCCCCCCTCCGGCTCCCGGCCGAGATCCAGCGCCGACTGCGCGCGCTCGGCTACGCCGAGGAAGAGCCGGCTCCTGCCCGCTGAGCGCCCCGAAACCAGCCCGCCCCCCGTGCCATCCCCACCGCCGCGAGCAGCGAGAAGTGCGGTGCAAGCGGGACCTGGAAGCGCGGGTTCCCCTGGAAGACGACGCTGTGAAGCAGCGTCACGTAGAGGATCGCCGCGGGAACGATCCAGCGGTCCGGGCGGTCGCGCGCGCAGGCGGCAGGCAGGCCCAGCAGCGCAAGCGCCAACACGCCGTAGTGGAAGGCATTCGCTGCGCCGCGGACGAGGGAGTCGGGCACTCCGGCGAGGACCGGCTGCGGGTCGCCGGAGCCGCCTCGAAGCCGACCCCAGTTCAGCGCGACGTCGTCGCGAGCGTAGAGATCCAGGATCTCTCCGGGGATCCGGGCGATCGTCCGCCCCGGATGGGCGCAGACGTAGGCGAAGACCTCTCTGCGCTGGTGGCGATCGAGCTCGACCTCGCCGGCGGAGCGCCGGAGCTCCTGGTAGCGCCTCTCGTAGGAGCCCCGGGGCAGATGCGCGATGGCCAGGGTCCGCCCGAAGCTGGTACTGATCAGCACGAAGTCGTCGAAGACCAGGAAGTTCCGAACCATCCACGGGCCCACGACCAGCGCGAAGCCCAGCAGCGCCGCGACGGAGCGCCAGGCCGTGAGACGGAGGTCGCGGGAGACCAGGAGCCAGAGGGTCGCGGAGACCCCGAGGAAGGCCAGCGTGGTGCCCCGCACGAGCGTGCAGAGCCCCAGCCAGGCGCCCCACAGCGCCCAGCGAAGCCCACGGACGCCCGGCGAGACCGTCTCCCGGGCAAAGGCGAGGCAGGCGGCGGTGAAGAGGAGGCTGAAGAGCCCTTCGCTCATGGGAAGCGCGCTGAAGAAGACGTGACCGGGACGCAGCGAGAAGAGCGCCGCAGCGACGAGAGCGACGCGGCCGTCGAAGAGGCGCCGCCCGAGCTCGTAGGTGAGCGCCGCCGTCAGGGCGCCGAGCAGGGCGTTCGCGAGCTGGGCAACGAGGGTCTCGTTGCCGAAGACCCGGTAGAGGAGCCCGAGGAAGGCCGGGTAGCCCGGCGGCCAGGCGGCGGTCGGCTCGCCGGAGAAGCTGGTGTAGCCGTGGCCCTGCGCCAGCCAGCCGGCCATGATGTCGTACCAGCTGGCGTCGAAGTTGAAGCCCGCGCGAGGCTCGACCGAGGCGACCAGCACCCAGGCAATGCGGATGGCCAGCGCCGCTGCCGAGACCCCGAGGTGCGGAAGCCAGGGCGGCTTCGCCGAGCTGCGGGACATGGCCGCGAGTCTAGGCCAGGGCCGCGAGGGCCCGCGGACGCGGGCTCGGCCTGAGATAGCCTGTTGGCAGCGGGAGGAGATGGTGGCGGCTCCGGTGTGTGCGGTGACGGGCGTGGGCCCCGGCAACGGGGCCGCCTTCGCGAGGCGCTTCGCCGAGGCCGGCTACGCGGTGGCCATGCTGGCGCGCTCCGCGGAGGCCCTGGCCCGCTTCGAGAGCGAGATCCCGGGAGCCCGGGCCTTCCCGGCGGACGTCGCCGATGCCGCCTCGGTCGAGCAGGCCTTCGAGCGGGTGCGCGGGGAGCTGGGGCCCGTCGAGGTCCTGCTCCACAACGCGGGCAGCGGCATCTTCGGGGGCTTCGACCAGGTGGAGGCCGAGACCCTCGAGCAGGCCTGGCGCGTCAACGCCCTCGGCCTCTTCCACTGCGCCAAGCAGGTGGTCCCGGACATGCGCCGGGCGGGCGGCGGAGCGATCCTGGTCTCCGGGGCCACGGCGGCCCTGCGCGGCGGCGCCGCCTTCGCCGCCTTCGCCCAGGCCAAGGCCGCACAGCGCAGCCTGGCCCAGTCGCTGGCGCGCTCCCTCGGCCCGGAGGGAATCCACGTGGCCTACGTGATCATCGACGGCGTCGTCGACATTCCCCGTGCCCGGAAGCTCTTCGGCGACAAGCCGGACGACTTCTTCCTCAGGCCCGACGCCATCGCCGACACCATGCTCCACCTGGCCCGGCAGGACCGCTCCGCCTGGAGCTTCGAAGTCGACCTCCGTCCCTTCGGCGAGAAGTGGTAGCATCTGGGCTCTCCGCATGAGCCGCGTCGACTACCAGCGCTTCGAGCCCGCCTTCCCCGAAGACTACGCCGCGTCCCTGCTGGAGCTCTGCGAGGGCTTCGGCGCCTACGGCATGTACGACGAGGAGGGCATCGAGGAAGACATCGGGGAGGGCCTCTCCCAGCGCCACGATGCGGTCCTCCACTTCCTGCGCACCGGCGGGCGGGGCGAGCGCACCGACTCGATCCAGACCCTGGTGGCGCGCACCAACTACTTCCGCGAGGAGTACGCCTACGACGGCAAGCTCACGCCCGGCATCGAGCCCTTCCTGCACTACGAGGGCTTCTTCGAGGGGGCCCGACGGGTGCACCGGCGCGCGGTCGTCGAGCCGAGCATCGTCTACGCCAACCTGCTCGTCCCGGGCCAGGAGCTGGCGCTGCACACCGACGTCCCGGAGTTTCGCGGCATGAACCGCAGGCGCGATCCCCAGTGGCTGCTGGTCGCCATGCACCACTCGGGGCTCTTCGAGCGCTGGCGCATGCCGATCGCCACCGCCGTCGCCTGGTTCGGCGCGCCGCGGGGAGGCGAGTTCGTCTTCTACCCGGATGGGCCCTGGGAGCGCTCGGTGGCCCTGGCGGTGCGTCACAACACGGCCATCCTGCTCGACACCGACACGGTCTTCCACGGCATCGACCCGGTCCGCGCCGAGGGCCGGGCCCTGCCGGACCTGCGCCCGGGCATGCGGCTGGTGCCCGCCGGGGGCGGGCGCAGGCGGGTCGAGGCCGACGAGGGGGTCGTCGCCGAGTACGACTTCTCGGAGCTGCGCTTCTCGATCTCGTGGAAGGCCTACTGCTACCGCGACGCGGAGGAGCAGCGGGCGGTCCACGAGCACACGGACGACCTGAGTCGCGAGCAGGCCCTGGACACGCTGGCTCGGGACCTGCGCCGGCGCGGGCGCATCGACTCGCTGCCCGGTGAGACCGAGCTGGCTCTCACCCTGATCGACGAGTACATCCGCTTCCCGACCGCCCCGGGTCCCGGCCGGGCCGATCCCGCTTGAAGGCCGGGCGCGCCGCCCGCCGCTCGCAGCGGCGCCTGGCGGAGGACGTCCGTCCCTCCCGCGTGCGACTCGAGCTGGACCTCGATCCCTCGCTCCACCCGCGCTTCGCGGGCCGCGTGTCGATGGACCTGAGCCTCCTGCGGCCGCGCCGCACGCTGCGCCTGCACGCCTCCGGGCTGCGCGTGAGTCGGGCCCGGGCCCTCGCCGGAGAGCGCCGCCTGCGGGGCCGCGTCCGGGCGCTGCCCGAGCTCGAGATGCTGGAGATCGAGCTCGACGGGGAGCTGCCGGCCGGCGAGGCGACGCTCGAGCTGGCCTTCCGCGGCAAGCTGCGCTCCGACCTGGCCGGGCCCTACGCGGTGCAGGTGGGCGAGCGGCGCTACGCCTTCACCCAGCTCGAGGCGACCGAGGCCCGGACGCTCTTCCCCTGCTTCGACGAGCCGGCCATGAAGGCGCGCTTCCGCGTCTCCGTCACCACCGGCCGCCACAATACCGTGCTCTCCAACTCGCCCGTCGAGCGCAGCGTGCGGGCCGACGCGGGCCGCAAGACCGTCCACTTCGAGGAGACCCCGCCGCTCTCGACCTATCTGCTGGCGCTGGCCGTCGGCGAGCTGGAGAGCTCCAAGCCCAGCTTCGTCGGGCCGACAGAGATTCGTGTCTGGCACACGCCGGGCAAGCGCGGTCTCAGCAGCTTCGCCCTGGAGGCGGCTCGGGAGTGCCTGGCGCGCCTGGAGCGCTGGTTCGGGGTCCCCTACCCCTACGCCAAGCTCGACCTGGTGGCCGTGCCCGACTTCGAGTTCGGCGCCATGGAGAACGCCGGCGCCGTCTTCTTCCGCGAGACCCTGCTGCTGCTCGACCCGCGCAGCTCCACGCTCACCGAGCGCAAGCGCGCCGCCGAGGTGATCTGCCACGAGCTGGCCCACATGTGGTACGGCGACCTGGTCACCATGGCCTGGTGGGACGACCTGTGGCTGAACGAGTCCTTCGCGACCTGGATGGCCTTCCAGATCGTCGACGACTGGCGTCCGGAGTGGCGCATGTGGCACGACTTCCAGCACGGGCGCGCCGCGGCCCTGGAGCTCGATGCCCTGCGCCACACACACCCGGTCTACTGCGAGGTCGAGACGCCGGCCGAGGCCAGCGAGAACTTCGACCTGATCACCTACGAGAAGGGCGCCTCGGTGGTGCGGATGCTGCATCGCTACCTGGGCCCGGCCCGCTTCCGGCGCGGCGTCCGGGCCTACATCCGTCGGCACCGGGAGGGCAACGCCCGGGCCCGCGACCTGTGGCGGGCGCTCTCGGAGGCCTCGGGCGAGGACGTGGAGCGGGTGGCGCGGGCCTGGATCGAGAAGCCCGGCCATCCGCTGCTGGAGCTGCGGCGCCGAGGGCGGGTGCTGACGCTGCGCCAGGAGCCCTTCCGGGAGCAGCCGCAGCCGGGCCGGCGCGCGGGCACGCGCTGGCCGATTCCCTGGGTCGGGCGGGTGGGGAGGAAGGGACGCAGCCGCACCGAACGGCGGCTGCTGACCCGGGCCCGCCAGACGTGGACGCTTCCGGCTCCGGCTCCCGACTTCGTCTACGCCAACGCCGAGGAGAGCGGCTTCTTCCGCCCCCTGCACCCGGACCGAGAGCTGAAGGCGCTGCTGGGCTCCCTCCACGCGCTGCGCCCGATCGAGCGCATGGGTCTCGTCGACCACCAGTGGGCGCTGGTGCGCGGCGGGCGCGCGCCGGTCGGCAGCGTGCTGGACCTGGCCGACACCCTGGGCGAGGAGACCGATCCGGACGTGCTGCTGGCGCTGATCAAGCCGCTGCGGTTCCTCGGAGACTGCCTGGCGCCCGACGCCGCTCCCGAGCGCGCACCGGCCTACCGCAGCTGGCTCGAGGCGCGCTTCGGCCCGGCCTTCGAGGCCCTGGGCTGGCGCGCGGCCCGCGGAGAGCCCGACGAGGCGCGGCTGCGTCGGGCCGCGCTGCTGGCCATCGCCGGCGGCGTCGCCGGCAGCAAGCCGCTGGCGGCCCAGGCGCGGCACCACGCGGAGCGCTACCTGGCGGACCGGCGCACCCTGGACCCCAATCTGAGCGACGCGGTGGTCGGCCTGGCCGCCCGCCACGGCGACGCCGCGCTGCACGAGCGCTTCGCCCGCGAGGCGCGGAGCGCGCGCACTCCCCAGGAGCAGCGGCGCTTCCTGCTGGCCCTCGGCGACTTCCGGGCTCCGGCCCAGATCCGTCGGAGCCTGGCGATGAGCGTGGGCTCGCAGGTTCCGAGCCAGGACGTGGTCTTCCTGCTGATCCGCCTGCTGGCCAACCCGGCGGCGCGCGAGGAAGCCTGGAGCTTCGTGCAGCGGCGCTGGCCGGCGCTGTCGCGCCGCGTGCCCAAGCTGCTGGCCTCGCGCCTGATCGACGCGACCCCCCAGCTGCTGACGCCGGCGCGCCGGCGCGAGGTGGCCCGCTTCTTCCGCGAGAACCCGGTGCCCAGCGGCGAGCGGGCCCTGCGCCAGGCGCTGGAGCGCTTCGACTGGTATCGCGGCTTCCGGCGCCGCGCGGCCGCGGAGCTCGGCGCCTGGCTGGACGCCCGCTAGGCCTCCCCTCCGGGGCCCGAGAAGGACCAGCAGAGCAGTGTCTCCAGATCGCGGGCGGCCGACTCGGCCTGCTGGCGCACGTACTCGTGCTCCGCGAAGAGCGCGATCTCGACCAGCCGGTGAACGCGGTTGCGGTCCAGGTCTCCGAAGCGGCGGGCCAGCTCCGCGAGGCCCGCCAGGGCGTTGCCGCGGACCACGGCGTTGCGGTGCTTGGCCAGCTGCGCGCAGCCGCACTCGGCCCACTGCCGCTCCACCGAGGCGCCCGCCACCTCGAGCACCAGGTCCTGCAGCTCCAGGGGATCGTCGCGCAGCAGGGCCTCGTCGAGCCGCTCCTGCAGGCGCAGATCCGGGTCGAGGCGGGCGCTCAACGCACGGCCTGGGCGGGCCGGGGCGGCGGCACGACCAGCACCGGGCAGGAGGCGCCGCGCAGCACACCCTCGCTGGTGCTGCCGAGCAGCCGGTACAGGGCCCCGGTCTTGTGGGAGCCCATCACGATCATCTCGGCGTCGAGCCGCTCGGCCTCGGCGAGCAGCGTCTCGATCGACTTGCCCAGCAGGAAGGTCGAGCGGGTCTCGATGCCCCGACCCCGCAGCTCGTTCGCCAGCAGGCGCAGCTTCTCGTAGCTCTCGCGCAGACGCTCCGGGACCTTGTCCTCGTTCTCGAGCTCCTTGCGGTAGATCTGCTGGCCGAGGAAATCCGCCTCGGGCGGTCCGACGTGCAGCAGGTGCACCGCCGTGGCGGAAGCCTCCGCGATCCGGGCGGCCTGCTCCACGACCAGCGGCGTGAGATCCGAGAAGTCGACGGCGACGAGAATGATCTTCACGCGGGCACCGTAGCGCGGACGCGGCGCAGCTCGGCGTCGCCGGATTGACGGCGCCCGGAATTCGCCTTACTTTCGCCCTCTCAGGAGACGCCATGCTTCCCCCGAGCCGGCTGCGGGCGCGCGGCAGCGCCGAGAATCCGGAAGGCCGCTTCGAGCGGCTTCGCTATCTCGAGGAGCCCGAGTTCCAGGAGCACCTCGAGCGCGATCCCGAGGAGGAGCGGCCCCTCCTGCAGACGCGCTACCTGGAAGATCCCTCCCGCGGCCTGCTGTCCCGGAACGACAGCCCGGACGTGCCCTTCGCGGTGAGCCTCAATCCCTACCGGGGCTGCGAGCACGGCTGCGTCTACTGCTACGCCCGGCCCGGCCACGAGTACCTCGGCTTCTCGGCCGGCCTCGATTTCGAGACGCGCATCCTGGTCAAGCGGCGCGCTCCGGAGCTGCTGCGCAAGGCGCTGGCCTCGCCGCGCTGGATGCCCCAGACCATCGCGATGGGCGGCGTGACGGACGTCTACCAGCCCATCGAGCGCCGGCTCGAGATCACGCGCGGCTGCCTGCAGGTCTTCGCGGAGTACCGCAATCCGGTCGGGATCGTGACCAAGAGCGCGCTGGTCGAGCGCGATGCCGACCTGCTGGCCGAGCTGGCCGGGGACGGCGCGGCGGCGGTATTCGTCTCGGTCACCAGCCTCGACGAGAGTCTGGCGCGCGTGCTCGAGCCGCGGGCGGCGGCGCCGCGCAGCCGGCTTCGCACCATCGCGGCACTCCGCGCGGCCGGCGTGCCCGTCGGCGTCATGGTGGCGCCGGTGATTCCCGGCATCAACGACGAGGAGATCCCGGCCATCCTGGACGCGGTGGCCGGGGCCGGAGCGCTGGCCGCCCGGCACCTGATGCTGCGCCTGCCCCACGGCCTGGGCGAGCTCTTCGAGGCCTGGCTGGAGCGTCACTTCCCGGAGCGGCGCGCCAAGGTGCTCTCGCGCATCCGGGCCATGCGGGGCGGCCGGCTCAACGACCCCCGCTTCCACAGCAGGATGCGGGGCAGCGGAGAGCTGGTGGATCAGACCCACGCCCTCTTCGAGCTGGCCCGGCGTCGCGCGGGGCTGGCCGCCAGCGGCCCCGAGCTCTCGGCGGCGGCCTTCCGGCGGCCCGCCAGCCCGCAGCTCGATCTCTTCGGCTGAGGCGCTCAGCCCCGGGGCAGGCGGCGGGCCAGGCCCACCAGCCCCAGCAGGCCCAGGCCGAGCAGCAGCGCGCTGTGCGGCTCGGGCACGACGGCCGCCTGCGCCTCGAAGCTCAGGCCGTCGATGCCGAAGTCCACGCCGGAGAAGACCGCCCGGCGAATCCCGGGCGCCTGAATGCCGGCGAAGCGGTTCGACCAGCCGGCCACGCTGCCCGCGTTCAGCGAAACGCTCTCGATCAGGACGTTCGACGCATCGTAGACCGAGAGCGTGACGAGAGTGGCCTCGCGACCCGCCACGTAGGCGCCCACCCGGTCGACGTCCTGGGCGAAGGCGAAGGGCAGATCCTGCGGGTCGCTGGGGGGCGGCGGCGGGAAGCCCACGGTGGAGTCGAAGATGCCGAGATAGGCGCTGCCGAAGGGGACGTTCAGGGCCGAGCCGACGCGCCCGTTGCCCTGCCAGTCGTTGGTGACGGCGTTGCCGGACAGCGAGAAGTCGTGGAGGAAGCCGCCGTCGTTGAACCAGCCCGGATTGGGCGCGCCCTCGAAGCGGGCCCCGCTCGGAAACACCACCGGGAAGAGCAGGCCCGGCGTCAGTACGCCCGGGCTCGGATTGCCGAAGTCGAAGCCGGGCATCTGACCCTCGAAGCTCTCGAAGGCCGCCCCGGCCCCGAAGCCGGACGGCCCGATGGGGACCGCGGCCGCCTCCGGCAGCCAGGCCAGGCTCACGGCGGCGGCGAGCCAGAGGCGGACGCTCTTCGATCTCGACACAGGGACGGGAATCGGCCGTCGGCTGGGCGGGATTGAGCCCAAACTGCGGCTCGGCTGCCGATTCTTGGACCCCGGCCGCGGCGCTACCCTGGGCGGCCGTGGCCTCCGCCGACGACCTGCGCGCGATCCTCCGGCGCATCGACGGCCGCGGCTACAAGGCCTACCGCGACCTGCGGGGCGCCTTCGACCTCGGCCCGCTCCGGCTCTACGTGGACCACGTGCAAGCAGACCCCTTCGCGGCCCCGTCGCGGCTCAGGCTGCGGGTCTCCCAGGAGCGGGCGCGCCTGGATCCGGCCTGGCTCGCCTCGCGGGCTCGGCGCACGGCCCTGGAGGACTTCCTGGCCCGGGGGGCCCAGCGCGAGCTGCGCCGCGGCCGGGCCGGGCGCCGGGGCAGCGGAAAGAGCGGGAGGCTGGAGATCGACGCCGGCGCGCAGGAGGTGCTGGAGCGCAGCGCCGTCGTCGCAACCGAGGACTTCGTGGAGGCGCGCATCCGGGCCGGGCTGCCGGCGGCGGGCCGTCGCGTGCTGGGCCGCGAGGCCGAGGAGCTGCTCTGCGAAGCGCTGCCGGCCGCCGCCCTCGCCTCGCTGACCGCCGAGGCCCTGGACCCCGCGGCCACCCGACACTTCGTCGAGTGCGTGGAGAACCAGGAGGTGCTCCGCCGGCGCCTGCCGGAGCTGGGGCTGCTGGCCTTCGTGGCCGACGGCGCGCGGCTGCCGCGCGAGAGCGGCGCGAGCCAGCGTCCGGCAACCGAGGCGGAGGTCGTGCCCTGGCGATCACCCGACTCGCTGCGCCTCGAGCTGCCGCTGGAGAACGCGATCGCCACGCCCGAGGGCCCCTGCCGCTCGTGGATCGGCAGCGGCATCCCGCGCGGCGTGACGCTGATCGTGGGCGGCGGCTACCACGGCAAGTCCACGCTGCTGCGCGCCCTGGAGCGGGGCGTCTACCCCCACGTTCCGGGGGACGGCCGCGAGGGCGTGGTCTCCGATCCCGGCCTGGTGAAGATCCGGGCCGAGGACGGACGCCGCGTCGAGGGAGTCGACATCCACGCCTTCATCGGCGAGCTGCCCCGGGGCCGCTCGACGGCGGCCTTCCGCAGCGACGACGCCAGCGGCAGCACCAGCCAGGCGGCCGGCATCGTCGAGGCCCTGGAGGCCGGCGCCAGCGGGCTGCTCCTCGACGAGGACACCTCGGCCACCAACTTCATGGTGCGCGACGCGCGCATGCAGGCGCTGGTGGCCGCCGAGCACGAGCCCATCACGCCCTTCCTCGAGCGGGTCCGCGAGCTCTACGACGGGCTCGGGGTCTCGACCGTGCTGGTCATGGGCGGCGTGGGCGACTATTTCGAGGTCGCCGACCGGGTGCTCTGCCTGCGCGACTTCCGGCCGGCGGACGTCACCGAGGAGGCGCGGCGCATCGCCGCCGCCGGTCCCCGCCGGCGGCGCGAGGCCCGGGCGCCGCTGCGCCCCGCCGCGCCGCGCATTCCGCTGGGCGAGAGCCTGGACGCCTCGCGGGGCCGCCGCGACGTCTCGGTGGAGGCGCGCGGCCTCGACTGGCTGGGCTTCGGCGAGCAGGCCATCGACCTGCGCGGCCTCGAGCAGATCGTCGATCCCAGCCAGGCCCGGGCCATCGGCCTGGCCCTCCACCTGGCGGCGGAGCGCTGGATGGACGGCCGCAGGACGCTGCCCGAGGTGCTGGACGCCCTCGAGGCCCTGCTCGACGAGCAGGGCCTCGACGCCCTGGCCCCCGGACATCGCGCCGGCCACCACCCGGGCGAGCTGGCGCGCCCACGACGCTTCGAGGTGGCGGCCGTCCTGAGCCGGCTGCGCAGCCTGCGCACGCGAGCCCCGGATCGCTAGAGTCGCGGCGTGGTCAAGTGCATGTTCCTCTGTCGGCGACTGCCCGAGCTGAGTCGCGAGGAGTACGCGCGCCGCATCCTGGGGGGACACGTTCCGCTGGCGCTGCGCCACCACCCGACCATGCGCCGCTACACCGTCAACATCGTGCGTCGCGCGCCGGAGGGCTCGCCCGAGCTCGACAGCATCGCGGCCCTCTCCTTCGACCGACTCGAGGACTTCCAGGAGCGGCTCTACGACTCGGAGGAGGGCCGCGTCCTCATCGGCCGCGACGTTCGCGGTTTCATGGCCGGCGCCGACGCCTACGCGACCCGCGAGCACGTCCTGAAAGACGAGCTTGCTCCCGGCCCGCTGGGCGAGCGCACACCCGTGGTCAAGTGGATCTCCATGCTGCAGCGCCGGCCCCAGCTCTCCCGCGAACAGTTCGCCCAGACCTGGCTCGAAGAGGCCATCCCGACGCTGCTCCGGGTCCAGCGCGGCCTGGTCAGGTACGTGGCGAACACGGTCGACGCGGCGCTGACCGAGACCGGCGAGCGCTGGGATGGCTTCGCCGAGATGTACTACGGCTCGCTCGACGCGGCCCGCCAGACCGCCGATCCGAGCTCCGAGGTGGGGCGCACCATGGGCCCGATCAGCGCCCGCTACATCGGTCGCGGCCTGGTCTACTCGGTGGCGGAGTACGTTCAGAAGCGCTGAACGAGCTCCGCGTAGCGGTGCATGCCCTCGCGCCACTCGCGCGAGCGCTGCCAGGGCGAGACCACCAGACGATCGACGCCGGCCTCCTGCCAGCGGGCGATGTCGTCCGGGGCGCGCAGCTTCCCGCCGAGACTCACCTCGAAGCGCTCGCCCTCGCGGCCGGCCTCGCGGCGCAGCGCGCGCAGGCGCGCGGTCTGGGCCGCGGCGCTCTCCAGCGTGTGCGCCAGGCCGTACCAGCCGTCACCGTGGCAGGCCGCCCGCCTCAGCGCGGCCTCGGACTCGCCGCCCACGTGGAAGGGCGGCCAGGGCCGCTGCACCGGCTTCGGCTCGAAGCGCACCGGAGCGAAGTCGAAGAAGCGCCCGTGGTGCTCGATCTCCTCCTCGGAGAGGAGCCGCTTGCAGACCTCCAGGGCCTCGTCGAGGCGCCGACCGCGGCTGCGGGGATCCAGGCCTGCGGCGCGCCACTCCTCGCGCAGCCAGCCGGCGCCGATTCCGATCTCCGCCCGCCCCCGGGAGACGATGTCGAGGGTCTGGATGGCGCGCGCCGCCGTGAAGGGATGACGCAGGCCCAGCAGGTAGACGTTGGTCCCCAGCCGGATGCGCGAGGTGCGGGCGGCGATGAAGGAGAGCCAGGCGAAGGCGTCGTAGACCGGTGTCGTCGGCGGGACTGGCGGCAGCTCCTCGCCCGGATGCGGAGAGCCGCCCATCTCGACGGGGAAGACCAGGTGGTCGGCCATCCACACCGACTCGAAGCCCAGGCGCTCGGCCTCCTCGGCCGCCTCGAAGTGGAAGGCGGGATGCAGGCGCGAGAGCGCGATGCCGAACTTCACCCCGCCGCTTCCGAGCGGAGCCGCTGGCGGCGCTGCCGGGTCTGCTCCGCGTCGACCCGCAGCTCGTCCGCCTCCGGGCTGCCCGCCAGCACCACGCCGTAGTCGCGCAGGGCGCCGGCCTGGCTCACGTAGCCGTCGAGGACGTCTTCGAGCACCGCCTCGGGCGGGCGCTCCAGCGGATCGCCCCAGCCGCCGCCCCCGCCGAAGCGGTACTCGTAGGCCGCGCCGGCCGGCATCGGCACCATCTGCGCCGTGTGGGTGACCCGCTGGGCCTCGGGCTCGCCGACGCGCAGCGTGAAGCGATTCGGGCTGCCGTCGCGGCCCCCGGCGATGCCGGGCATCGGGTAGCGCATCCCCACCTGGTAGGTGAAGACCGAAGCGGGCGCGGTCAGGCGCTTCACGTAGCGCGAGCCCGGACAGCCGCGCCAGCGCCCGGCGCCGCCGCTGTCGGGCTCGTAGTCCAGGTGCTCGTGGCGCGTCGGGAAAATGGACTCGTTGATCTCGGCGGTGGCCTTGATCAGATTTCCGAAGGAGGCATTGGCCGAGCCCCAGCCGTCGCGGCCCTGGACCGCGCCGCAGTAGGCGGCGGTCGAGTCCACCGAGTGGTCGACGAAGATCTGGCCGCTCTCCGGGTGCTGCCCGTAGAGGATGGCCGGCATGCCGGCCTTGTAGATCTGTGGACAGGCGCGCTCCGGGATCACCCGGGCCAGGGCCATACAGACCGCCTCGCCGACCTCGACGCCCGGGTGGTGGGTCCCCGCCGCCACCGAGCGCCCGGGCCGGGGGTTGAGGCAGCAGCCCTCGGGCACGACCAGCTCGATCGAGTCGAAGAAGCCCTCGTTCTTGGGGATGGCCGGATC
>CAZYOL010000073.1:0-18747 GCA_964649065.1 uncultured Spirochaetales bacterium | reverse complement strand
GGCGACGGTCGCGGCGGGGCCACGACCGTCTCCTACGCCGAGCTGGTGGCCGCCGCCGAGGCCCACGCCGACCGGCTGCGCCGCGAGGGCGTGGCCCCGGCCGATCGCTGCGGGCTGCTGGCGCCTCAGGGACGCCGCTTCGTCGAGCTGGCCCTGGGAGTGCTGGCGGCGGAGGCCTGCCTGGTCCCGATCCCCGACGACACCCGGGGCACCGCACTGGACGAGGTCGTGCGCCGCGCCCACCTGCAGCACCTGGTGAGCCCCGACGAGGCGGCTCTGGCCCTGCGCAGCCTGGGCCCGGTCGCGCCGGTGGACGGCTGCGGCGACCGCGAGTACCGCGCGCTGCGCCCCGCCTACCTGCGCTTCACCTCGGGAACGACCAACCGACGAAAAGGAGTCCTGCTCGGCCACGGGGCGATCCTCGAGCGCCTGAGCGCGGCCAATCGCGCGCTCGAGATCGGGGCGGGCGATCGCATCCTCTGGCTGCTGCCCATGGCCCACCACTTCGTGGTGTCGATCCTGCTCTACCTGCGCCAGGGGGCGACGGTGCTGCTGCCGGCCGACGCCCTGGCGCGCACGGCGCTCGAGCTCGCCGAGCGCGAGGCGGCGACCCTGGTCTACGCCTCGCCCCACCACTACGGGCTGCTCGGCAAGGACCGCTCCGAGATCGCGATGCCGCAGCTGCGCCTCGCCGTCTCGACCGCCGACGGCCTGAGGCGCGAGATCGCAGAGCGCTTCGCCCAGCGCTTCGGCCTGCCGGTCAGCCAGGCCCTGGGCATCATCGAGGTGGGGCTGCCGGTCGCGAATCTGCGCTCGGCCGCCGCGAAGCCCGAGGCCCTGGGCCGTCCGCTGCCCGACTACGACGTCTGGCTGCGGGGGGAGGACGGCGAGCGCCTGGCCGCTCCGGGCTCGCCGGAGCGGCCGGGCGAGATCTGCATCCGCGGACCGGGCCTGCTCGACGCCTACGTCGATCCGTGGCTGCCCGCTCGCGAGCTGCTCGAGCCGGACGGCTTCCGCACCGGCGATCAGGGCTACTGGGACGCCGACGGAGACCTGCAGCTGGTGGGCCGGCGCAGCAACCGCATCAGCATGGCGGGCATGAAGTTCTTCTGCGAGGAGGTCGAGGCCGTGCTCGATGCCCACCCGCAGGTCCTGGAGAGTCGGGTGCTGGCGCGCGAGCACGCCCACCTCGGACAGATCCCGGTGGCCGAGATCGTGCCGCGCGACCCGGCTCGCCCGCCCGAGCGGCGTGCGCTCGCCGAGCACTGCCGCGAGCGGCTGCCCGGCTACTTGTTCCCTGCCCTGTTTCTCAGCGTGTTGCTCCTTCCGCACACCTCTAGCGTAATGCGCGAGCGCCCGCGCTGTGGCCGCGGGCGCGGCCTCAGCGCGGCGCTCGCCCGAGCCAGCGCGGCACCCGGGCGCAGTAGTCGGCGTAGGCCGCACCGAAGCGCCGCTTCAGCTGGACCTCCTCGACGCGCACCACGTAGAGGTGGGCGAGGAGGCAGAAGGCGGCGGCGTAGGCCAGCAGCAGCCACGACCGCCAGGCGACCGCCCCGGCCGCGATGGTCAGCGCGTAGAGCAGGTACATGGGGTTGCGGCTGTGGCGGTAGAGACCGGAGCCGATCAGCTCCTCGGGCGGCAAGAGGGGCGCGTGGGTCCCGCGTCCCTCGCGCACGAAGGCGAGCACGTGCAGGAGCACGGCCCCCTGGGCGAGCAGGGCGATCGCCCCGCCGATCCACAGGCCGGGCCCGAGCGGCGGGCGCAGCTCGGCTCCGGCCAGGAAGAGCAGGGTGCCGGGGATCAGGCCGAAGAACATCGAGGCGAACCACAGCCAGGCCAGCGCCGAGCGCAGCAGCAGGCCCGCGGCCCGCGGGCGCTCTGCACTCACGAGGGCCCCCGGCTGCGCTCCCCCACCTCGACCCGATAGCCGCAGCGATCGTTCCGGATGGAGGCGGCCCCGCGCGGCTGGAAGTCGATGCGCAGGCCCGGATCGCTGGCGCGGTCCTCCTGCTGCAGCGCCCGCGAGACCCGCGCGCCCGCACGCCAGCGCTCGCGAATGCGCAGCCCCTGGCGCCGGCCCTCCACCTCGCCGCTGCCGCCGGGGGGCGCGTCCAGGGCGAGGAAGTGCAGGCGGTGGAGGTCGTAGAGCAGGTTGCGCGGCGGCACCCTGAGGTGGCCCCGTCCCCATGCCTCGACCTCGCGACCGCGCTGCACCAGGGTCAACACCTTGGCGCCCAGCCGGTCGAAGCCCACCACGACCAGGCTCTGCGCCCGCCTCTGCACCGCCAGCTCGAGCGACTCGTCCACGCGGCCCGCCCTCACCCGGAAGCGCTGCCGCCACAGGAAGGGGCCCGGGATCGCCTCCGTCTCCACCAGCGGCCCCGGGCACTCGGGAAGGCGCGCCGGGGGCAGCCAGTGCCGACAGCCGAGCGGGGCCAGCGCGGCGAGCAGGGCCAGCCCGGCGATCCAGCGGGCCGGCCGATCAGGCACCCGCGGCACTCCGCCGGCCGAGCCCGGTGGCCGCCAGGGCCAACGGAGCCAGCAGGAAGCACAGCACGATCCCGAGCCCGGCAGTGACCCCGATGGCGCGCAGGGCCGGCTGCGAGGAGAGAGACAGCGCTCCGAAGACGAAGGCGGTGGTGAGGCACGAGACCAGCAGCGAGAGCAGCGTGGCGCCCACGTCGCCGCCGCCCCGCGCGCTGTCGACCAGGAAGACACCGTAGTCGACGCCCATTCCGGTCACGACCACCAGGGCCAGTACGTGCAGCAGGTTCAGCGGAATCGCCAGCCAGGCCAGCAGGGCGAGCACCAGCACCGCCATGCTGGCCGAGGGGAGGAAGGAGGCCAGCACCGGCCGCGCCGACCGGTAGCGCAGGGCGAGCAGCAGCAGCACCAGACCCGCCCCGACCAGCATCTGCCGCAGGGTGCTGCGGCGGAACTCGGCGTAGACGTCGTTCACGAAGGTCCGCTGGTCGAGCAGGTGCACCCCGGGCAGTCCGGCCAGGCGCGACGCCACGGCCTCCGGCGCGTGCAGGCCGCGCAGGTGCGTCAGCACGGCCTGCTCCTCGCCGAGGGGAAAGGCGAAGGGCGTGAGCCAGTCCGCCAGCGGGCTGGCGCGCAGCTCGCCGAGCGTGAGCGGCTCGGGAGGCGCCGCGCCGAGGTCCCGGCGGAAGGGCTCGAAGGAGCCGGGCCGGAAGCCCTCGGCGACGAAGGCCCGCTCCAGCCGTTCGTACAGAGCCGGGTCGCGCCGCAGCTCGGCCTCGTTGCGCCGCTGCAGGCTCTCGGGCCACAGGAAGTCGCGCAGCGAGCGCGTTCCCTCCAGCTCGCCGGCGGCCACGGCGGGGCGCAGGCGCTCCTCGATCCGATCGGCCAGCTCCACGGCCGCGCTCTCGTCGGCGGCCAGGCCGACCACGAAGCGCGAGGCCTCGGGGCCCGCGATCCGAGCCCGCACCCGACGCTCCTCCGCCACCAGCTCGGGGTCGAAGCGCGTCAGGCGCGACATGTCGTCCTCCCACTGCAGGCGCATCAGCCCGGGCAGGGCCGCGGCGGTCAGCAGGCCCGGCAGCCAGAGCAGCACCCGCGGGCAGCGCTCCACCCGGCCCAGGGCCGCGGCCAGCCCGCGGGCCAGCCGCTGCGAGCGGGCGGGCAGCCGCGGGCTCCGCAGCAGCAGCGACGGCAGCACCCAGAGGGTGACCAGCAGCGCCGCCAGCAGGCCCACGCCGGCGAAGAAGCTCATCTCGCGGAAGGCGGGAAAGGCCGTCATGGCCAGGCCGCCGAAGCTCGCGACGGTGGTCAGCGCGCCGAGCACCAGGCTGGGCCGGATGCGTCGCGCCACCCGCGAAGGCGACTCTCCGGGCGCCAGGCCGTGGTGGATCAGCAGGTGGTTCGAGTAGTCGACGGCGATCCCCATCAGCGAGGTTCCGAAGACCAGCGTGAGACCGTCGAGGCCGCCGAAGTGGGCCAGGCCCGCGCTGGTCGCGACCAGCATGCCGGCCAGCGGGGGGATCGAGACCAGCAGGAAGCCGCGCACGCCTCCGACCAGGCCGAGGAAGAGGGCCCCCACGCCCAGGAAGGCGCAGGCGCCGATGGTGTAGACGTCGCGTCGAATGGCGCGCTCGGCCGCCACGGCGAAGCGACCGGCGCCGGCGCTCTCCAGCAGCAGGGGCTCGCCGCGGCGCCGCGCGATCTCGGCGTGGCTGCGCTCGACGAAGTCGAAGAGCTCCGCCTGGGCCGCGGAGTCGAAGGCCGAGGCGCGGCTCCCCGCCAGCACGACGGCGAAGCGACCGTCGCGGGTGACCAGGCCTCCGTGCAGGGTGTCGAGCGCGGTCTCGCTGCGCCGGAGCCGGCTGGCGATGCTCTCGAAGGCTCCGAGTGGATCGGCCGGCGCGATGCGGGCGAGCAGCGGCGAGACCGGCGAGGCCAGGCGCTGGCGCAGCTGGCGGGCCCGCAGGCGCAGGGCCGGCTCGGAGAGCCGCTCGGGCAGCTCCACGGCCGGCCGCTCCGAGAGGAAGGCGTGCCGCCGCGGAAAGTAGAGCCGGTAGATGGGCTCCAGGTCCTCCTCGTCGGCGGAGGCGCGCACCCAGGCGATCTGCGGATGGCTGGCGAGCGCGGCCTCCAGCTCCCGGGCCGCCTCGACGGCGGCCGAGGGCGAGCCGGCCGCCAGGGTGAAGGCCAGGCTCCGGGTCAGCGCCGAGTCGGCGATGCGCGTCGAGACGGCCGCCAGCTCGGAGCGACCGCCGTCGGGCAGGAAGCTCGTCAGGTCGGTGCCGAGCTCCAGGTGGGTCGCGCTGTAGACGAGCATCCCGGCGACGGCGGCGAGCAGCGCGCCGGCGCGGGCCCGGCTCACGGCTCGCCGGCGCCCCCGGCGAGCGGAAGGCCCTCGACGAAGACGCGCCGGGCCTCGGCGGGAGCGAAGCGCCGTTGGCTCCGGGGGCCCTCGAAGCGGGTGCGGGTCCGGTCGCCCTCGCTGTCCAGCAGCACGATCTCGCGAATGCCCGCCCCATCGCCCTCGAGCTTCACGTGATCGACGAAGCGCGCCAGCTGGGCGGCACGCGGGGTGAGCTTCAGGCTCCAGCTCCCGTCTTCGCTCCGGAAGTCGGTGCGGTAGAGCTGCTGCAGCCGCTCGAGATCGCCACTCCACAGCACGATGAAGTTGTCGACGAAGATACGCGCCGTGCGGCTCGACGAGAGGTCCATGGGCTCGGCCTCGAGGCTGTCGCGGAAGCGCACCGAGTCGGCGTCGACCACCAGGCCCGAGAAGCTGGGCTCGAGGGTGTAGCGGGCCAGCTTGTCGGGGGGCACGAAGTAGAGCACGCCTCGGCTGACCAGAGGGGCCGCCAGCAGACCGATCTCCTTGGTCTCCTCGAAGCGCAGCTCGACGCCGGAGGTCGTCGCCATGCCGCGCATCAGCTCGGGGAGCGTCAGCTCGCGAGCGTTCTCGGCGAGCGCGATCGCCGGCCAGGCCAGCACCAGCAGGAGCGGCGCCAGGCGCCTCATTCCCCGTCTGCGCCGAGGGGCAGGGAGCCCTCCTGCAGCATCGCCACGATCTGCTCGATGTCGTGATCCTGGCGGCGATCCTCGAGCAGCGGAGCCACGGCCCTGCGCACCTCGCGGTGCAACGCCGCCAGCCGCGGGGAGTGCACGGCCTCGGGGCGCAGGTCCAGGGCCTGACAGGCGGCCAGCAGCGCGATCGCCGCCACCCGCTCCGTCAGCTCGACGACGCGGCGCGCGTCGCGGGCGGCGATCGTGCCCATGCTGACCTTGTCCTGGTTGTGCGACTCGGTGCTGCGGCTGAAGGCCGAGGCGGGCATGGTCAGCTTGGCCGCCTCGGCGGCCAGCGCGGAGGCGCTGATCTGCATGGCCTTGAAGCCGTGGTGCGCCACGCTGCCGGTCGCGACCAGATCCGGGGGCAGCCCGCCGCTGGTCTCCGGCGCGCACAGCAGCAGCACCTGACGATCGAGCAGGTCGGCCACGCCGGCCAGGGCCGCCTTGAGCGAGTCCATGGCGAAGCAGACGTGGCCCCCGTAGAAATTGCCGCAGTGGAGCAGGTCACCGGTCTCCGGGTCCACCAGCGGGTTGTCGTCCACGGAGTTGAGCTCGACCTCCAGGATGCGCCGCGCCTCGCCCAGGGCGTCCAGCAGCACGCCGATCACGTGGGGCGCACAGCGCAGCGAGTAGCGATCCTGGAGCCGCGCGGGCTCGAGCGGCGACTGGCCCGGGCCGGGCTCCAGGTCGGCCCGGATCCAGGCGGCGCAGCGCAGGGCCCCGGGGTGGGGCTTGAGCTCGAAGATGCGCGCGTCGTAGTGGGCCGGGTTGCCGCGGCTCGCGGCACAGGCCATGGCCGTGATCCGCGCCGCCAGGCGGGCCACGCGAAGCGAGCGCTCCCAGGCCACGCAGGCGATCGCGCTCATGACGCTGGTGCCGTTCATGAGCGAGAGGCTCTCCTTGGGCTCGAGCGACAGCGCGGGAAGCCCGAGGGCCTCGAGGCCCTCGGCGGCCGACAGCACGCGCCCGCGCAGCGTCGCCTCGCGCTCGCCCACCACCAGCGAGGCGAGGTAGGACAGCGGCGTCAGGTCCCCGCTGGCACCGACGGAGCCCTCCTCGGGGATACGCGGCAGCAGGCGCTGGTTCAGCAGCTCGCAGAGCCGCAGCGGGATCTCCTCGCGCACGCCCGAGTGGCCGCGGGCCAGCGCCAGCAGGCGGATCGCCATCACCGCCGCCGACTCGGTCTCGTCGAGCAGGCGACCGGTGCCGCAGCCGTGCAGGCGCACCAGGTGAAGGGGCATCTCGCCGCGCAGGGATTCCGGAATCGGGTTGCGCGCCGAAGCCCCGACGCCGGTGGTCACGCCGTAGATCGACGTGCCCTCGGCCTGGGCCCGGAGGACGCGCTCGCGAGAGCGCCGGAGCCGCTCGCGGAAGGCGGGCGCCTCGGAGAGGGCCACGCCGAGCTTGCCGCGCGCGATCGCCAGCAGGGTCTCGATGTCGACGGTCTGGCCCTCGAGGAGCGCGATGTCGACGGGCCCGCCCGGCGGCTCCAGGGCGGAGAGATGCGTCCCGGGAGCGGACGTCGGGTTCCCGCGCGGCGCCGACACGGCCGCAAGGTAGCCCGATCGACGGGGAGCGCTGTGGTAGAATCGCGGCGGCCCGCGCCGGGTGGCCCGAGCCCCCAAGGGGAAATGTCCGATAGAGTGAGATTCTGGCGCTCGATCTGCGGGGCGATGGGATTCGCCGCCTTCGGACTGCTCTCGTCGCTGCTCGCCTTCGTCTGGCTCCCGCTGACCGCTCGCGGCCCGCTCTCCGCCCAGCGGTCGATCCACCGCTGGGCGCGCTTCTACCTGAAGCTTGTCGACCGCATGCGCATCGTCGGCGTGCGGGTCGAGGGAGCCGAGCAGCTCGCCTCGCGGCGACCGCGCGTGATCGTCGCCAACCACCCCTCGCTGATCGACGCCGTCGTCCTGTGCGGCGTCCTGGAACAGGTCGACTGTGTCGTGAAGCCGTCCTGGGCACGCAGCTTGTTCCTGCGCGGCCTGGTCCGCTCGGCGGATTGGGTGAGCAGCGAGAGCCCGCGGCAGCTCGTGGAAGACTGCGCCGCGCGCCTGCGGGCCGGCCGCACACTGCTGGTCTTTCCAGAGGGCACCCGCTCGCCGCGGGGCGGCCTGGGCCCCTTCCACCGGGGCGCCGCCCTGACCGCCTTGCGCACGGGGGCTCCGCTGCTCCCCGTGCTGATCGAGTTCGACTACGGGATCACCGGCAAGGGACAGAAGTGGTACGATCTCGGATCGCGCCCGGTACAGGTCACGCTTCGGATCCGAGAAGAGATCGCCTCGAGACCCTTTGCCGACAGCGGGCTTCCCATGGCACAGGCCTCCCGGAAGCTCAATGCCGAGCTGCGTGAAGCCTTTCTGAAGGGACTGGACCTTGTCGACGGCGAAGCTTGAGCAGGAGATCTCCCGCCTCATCATCGAGACGCTTGCCCTCGAAGACGTCAGCCCCGGCGACATCGAGCCGGAGGAGCCGCTCTTCGTCGAGGGCCTGGGCCTCGACTCCATCGATGCCCTCGAGCTGGCCATGGCCCTCGAGGAGCGGTACGGCGTGAAGATCGGGGACGATCCCGAGCTCAACCAGCGGATCTTCGCGTCGCTCCGGAGTCTGGCGGCTTTCGTGGATGAGAGCCGCGCCGCCTGAGTCCCTCTCGCGCCTGCCGGTCGACGCACGGGCCGCCGAGGAGGTGGTCTGCTTCGGACCGCAGCGCCGGTGGACGCGGGCGGAGCTCTTGGAGCGCGGCCGGCGCATCGCCGCGGCCGTCTCCGAACGAGGCGCGGGACGCTGGCTGGTGGTGGCGCGGGACGGCTTCGAGGCGGCGGCGAGCCTGTTGGGCATCGGCTCGGCCGGAGGGATCGCGGTGCTGCCGCCCAACCAGCAGGCGGAGACCCTGCGCAGGCTGGCCCGGACGGCGGCGGGCGTGGTGGGCAGCTCGGCCCTCGGAGAGGGGCTGCCCCATCTCGACCCGGACCGGCTCTCCGACGCCCCGGCCGCCGCGCGCCCGCTGGAGGCCGATGCGCCCTGGATCGAGCTCTACAGCTCGGGCTCCGGCGGGCAGCCGCGCCGCCACCAGAAGAGCGTCCGCCACCTGGACCAGGAGGTGCAGGTGCTCGAGCAGCTCTTCGGCGCGACCTTGGGAGCGGATGCCCGGATCTTCGCGACGGCGCCCCATGCGCACCTCTACGGGCTGCTCTTCCGCCTGCTCTGGCCGCTGGCCTCGGGACGCAGCTTCCAGAGCGACTCGTGTCGGCTGGTGCAGGAGCTGCTGGGGCGCATGGCCGAGGCGGGGCGCTGCGCGCTGGTCTCCACCCCGCTGCACCTGCGGCACGCCGCGGCCAGCGAGAGCCTGGGCGCGCTGGCCGGCCGCTGCGCAGCCGTCTTCTCGTCGGGCAGCCCGCTGGAGGCCTCGACGGCACTGGCCGTGGCCGAGTGTCTCGGAGCGGCTCCCGTCGAAGTGCTGGGCTCGACCGAGACCGGCGGCGTCGCCCTGCGCCGGCGGAGCCCGGAGGACGACTCCTGGAGCGCCTTCCCGCGCGTGCGCATCGAGCGCGAGGCGGATTCCGGAAGGCTGGTGGTGACCTCGCCCTTCGTCAGCGAGGGGACGGCGACGGCCGACGGAGTGCGCTTTCGCATGGGCGACCGGATCGAGCTGGCCCCGGGCTCGCGCTTCCGGCTGCTCGACCGCGCGGATCGGGTGGTGAAGGTGGGGGGCAAGCGGCTCTCGCTGCCGGAGATGGAGCGCGCGCTCTCGGCCCATCCCTGGGTTCGGGAGGCGGCGCTGGTCGTGCGGGAGCTGGGCGGGGAGCCGCGGGTCGCGGCCGCCGTGGCCCTCAACGAAGCGGGCTTCGCGGCCCTGGAGGAGCACGGACGTCGCGCGGTGTCGCGCGCCCTGGTGGCCCCCCTGGCCGGCTTCGACGCGGTGCTGCTGCCGCGGGCCTGGCGCTACCTCTCGGCCCTGCCCCGAGACGACCGGGGCAAGCTCCCGGCCGAGGCCGTCGCGCGCCTCTTCGAGAGCGAGTGCGACGCGGCGGAGCAGGAGTGCCGGCGCCGGATCGAGCGCCGCTTCACGGTGCCCCACGATCTCGCGGCCCTCGAGGGGCACTTCGAGGGACGCCCTCTGGTGCCGGGGGTGTGCCAGATCGGCTGGGCCCTCGACGCGGCGGCGGAGCTGGTCGGGTCGCGGCCCCGGCTGCGGCGCATCGAGGCGCTCAAATTCCCCTCCGTCCTGGAGCCGGGGCAGACCGTCTGGCTGCTCGTGGAGCAGGGCGGAGCCCGGTCTGCCGCGGGAGCCGTGATGCGTTTCTCGCTGCGCGGTGGCGAGCGCGTCTTCGCGTCGGGCCGCCTGTGCCTGGAAGAGGGCGATGAGGTGTCGAGGTGAAGACCTGTCTCCTGATCCCGAACTACGATCACGGAGAGCCGCTGCGCAGGATGCTGGGCGAGCTGGAGCGCTGGAACACCAAGTGCTTCGTGATCGACGACGGCAGCGGCGACGAGACGCTGCGCATCCTCGAGGAGATCGAGACCGAGCGCCCCTGGGTGGAGGTGCATCGGTGCAAGCAGAACCGGGGTCGCGGCGCGGCCCTGAAGATCGGCTATCGCCTGGCCCTCGAGCGCGGCTTCAGCCACGCGATCCAGCTCGACGCCGACGGCCAGCACTGCTGCGACGACGTGCCGCGCTTCCTGCACGAGATCGAGGAGCATCCCGATGCCATCGTGCTGGGCGCCCCGATCTTCGACGACTCGGCCCCGCGCCTGCGGCTCTACGGTCGGCAGCTCTCGCGGGGCCTGGTCTGGCTCTCCTCCCTCTCCTTCTCGGTGCACGACCCGCTCTGCGGCTTCCGCGGCATTCCGCTGGCCCGCACCCTGGAGGTGCTCGACACGGTGGAGACCGGCGACCGCATGGACTTCGATCCGGAGCTGCTGATCCTGCTCCAGTGGAAGGACGTGCCGGTCCGGAACGTGCCGACCCGCGTCGTCTACGATCACGAGGGCCTCTCCCACTTCGACATGGTCGGCGACAACCTGCGCATGGCCGCCCTCTACACGCGCTCGGTCGGGGGCATGCTGCTGCAGCTGCCCCGGCTGGCGGCGCGCCGCGGCGGTCTCTCGCGGTGAGTCGCTCGGGCTGGGCCGAAGCGGGAGAGCGCGGCTCCATGGCCGCTCTCCGCCTCGGCCAGGCCGGTGCGCGCTGGCTGCCGCGACCGCTGATGCAGGTGCTGCTGTGGCCGGTGGCCGCCTACTTCGCCTGGAAGAGCCGCCAGGCGCGGCAGGGCTCGCTGCAGTTCCTGCGGCGGGTCCGCGGCACGCCGGAAGGCCGGCGGGCCCTGCCCGAGGAGCCGGGCCTGCGACAGGCCGTTCAGCACCTGCACGCCTTCGCCATGAGCCTCTACGACCGGGTGCTGGTCTGGAGCGGCGGCCTGGAGCGCTTCCGGGTCGAGCACGATGGCAGCCACCGCATCTTCGAGCTCGCCCAGGCCGGTCGCGGCGCCCTGCTGCTCGGGGCCCACATCGGCAGCCTGGACATGCTGGCCTTCCTCTCGCGCAAGTACGAGCTGGTCGTGAACGTGGTGGTCTTCTACCAGAACGCGCGCCGCGTGAACGACTTCCTGGAGTCCCTCGCGGACGGACCGCGCGTGCGGCTGATCGAGCTGGACCCGGATTCGGTGAGCTCCGCCTTCCGCGTGCGGGCCTGCATCGAGCGCGGGGAGTTCGTGGTCGTCATGGCCGACCGCATGGCTCCGGGCAAGGCGGCGCGCTCGGGCGAGACGAGCTTCCTGGGCCGCCCCGCGCGCTTCCCCCTCGGCCCCTTCCTGCTCGCCGGCGTGCTGCGCTGCCCGGTGCGCTTCGCCATCTGCGTCTGCACCGGGCCCGGGCGCTACACCACGGTGCTTCGCAGCCTGGCCGAGGGCGAGCCCGTGCCCCGCCTCGAACGCGAGAAGCAGGCGCACCAGCTGATGGAGCGTTACGTCGCCCTGGTCGAGCACTGGTGCCTGCGCCACCCCTTCCAGTGGTTCAATTTCTACGATTTCTGGGAGGAGGAGCCGGGCCGGTGAGCCCGAGCTACCCGCGGCCGATCGAGCTCGTGCCCCACTCGGGGCCGATGTGTCTGCTCTCCCGCGTCCTCGAGCACGAGGCGAGCCGGACCACCTGCGAGGCGCGCGTCGACGCGAGCGGCTGCTTCTGCAGCGCCGACGGCAGCGTGCCGGCCTGGCTCGCCCTGGAGTACATGGCCCAGTGCGCCGCCGTCCACGGCGGCCTGCGGGCGCGACGCGCCGGAGCGCCCCCTCGGCCCGGACTCTTCCTGGGCTCGCGACGCGCCGCGCTGCACGTGGACGAGTTCCCGGCGGGCGCGCGCCTCTGGGTCACGGCGCGGCATCACCGCGGCGAGACGGGCCTGGTCGCCTTCGACTGCGAGGTCGTCCCCGCAGGCGGCGGAGCGCCCCTGGCCGAAGGGCGCCTCTCCGTGCTCGTCTTCGAGGACTGGGCAGAGCTGGAGGAGCGCTTGCGATGAGCGAGAGCGAGGCGGCGCGCCGCGTCCTGGTCACCGGGGCCAGCCGGGGCATCGGCCGAGCCGTGGCCCTGCGCCTGGCGCGCGACGGCTTCGACGTCGCGGCCTGCTATCGCAGCAGCCGGAACTCCGCCGAGGAGCTCGCGACGGAGATCGAGGCCCTCGGGCGCCGGGCCGACCTGCTCGGCTTCGACGTCGCCGATCGCGAGGCCTGCGCCGAGGCGATCGGCGCCGACATCCGCGAGCGCGGTCCCCATTGGGGAGCGGTCCTCAACGCCGGGGTCACGGCGGACGGTCCCTTCCCCGCGCTGCGCGGCGAGGACTGGGACCGGGTGCTGCGCACCAACCTCGACGGCTTCTACAACGTGCTGCGCCCGCTGGTGATGCCGATGGTGCGGGCACGGAGGGAGGGACGCATCGTCACCCTGTCTTCGCTGGCCGGTCTCACCGGCAATCGCGGACAGACGAGCTACGCCGCTTCCAAGGCCGGGCTGATCGCCGCCAGCAAGTCCCTGGCCCAGGAGCTGGGCAAGCGCCGCATCACCGTCAACTGCGTGGCGCCCGGCTGGATCGAGACCGAGATGCTGGCGGGCGCCGACCTGGACGCCCTGGCGGCGATGGTTCCGTTGAGGCGCCTCGGGACGCCCGAGGACGTGGCCGCGGTCGTCTCCTTTCTCTTCTCGGAAGGTGCCTCCTACCTGACGGGACAGGTAATCTCGGTGAACGGCGGGATGCTATGATGCGCCGCCGACCAGCGGGGGATGTCTTGAATCTCGATGTTGCGATCGTCGGCGGCGGCCTGGCCGGCAATCTCCTGGCCCGCCAGCTGCGACGCCGTCTTCCCGAGCTCTCCGTAGCTCTCTTCGAGAGAGACACGCACCGCGACTACAAGGTCGGTGAATCCACCGTCGAGATCGCGTCCAACTACCTGCTGCGCCGACAGGGCTTGTCCACCTATCTCTACGAGAGCCAGCTGCCGAAGAACGGCCTGCGCTTCTTCTACGACACGGCGGAGCGGTCCTGCCCGCTCGAGCGCATGAGCGAGATCGGAACCGTCAGCCTTCCCTTCCACCCCTCCTTCCAGCTCGACCGGGCGCGCCTGGAGGAGGACCTGCTGGGCATGAACCAGCGCGCCGGCGTCCAAGTCTGGCTGCCGGCACGCGTCGAGGACATCGAGCTCGGCGAGGACGGGGCGCCCCATCACCTGCGGGTGGACGACGGGCACCGCAGCCATCGCGTGTCGGCACGCTGGCTGGTGGACGGCGCCGGGCGCGTCGGCCTGCTGGCCCAGCGCCTCGGGCTTCGCGTTCCGGAGCCCGAGCACCGGCTGGGCTCGGCCTGGGCCCGCTACGAGAACCTGCTCGACGTCGACGCGCTGGGCTCCGAGGCCTTCCGGGCCCGCGTGAACTACACCCCCCGGCGTCTCGCCACCATCCACCTGGCCTACCCGGGCTACTGGATCTGGCTGATCCCCCTGCGCGGCGGCCTGACCAGCGTGGGCGTCACCGGCGAGCAGGTCGCCCGGAGCCGCGAGCTGCGCACGCCCCAGGGATTCCAGGCCTTCCTGGAGAGCCACGGCGCCCTGGCCGAGCTGCTGGCGGGCGCGAAGCAGGTGGACTTCGGCAGCTATGCGCGCATCGCCTACGCCACCCAGCGCTTCTTCGACGCGCGCAGCCGCTGGGCCCTGATCGGCGAGGCCGCGACCTCCGCAGACCCCCTCTACAGCCCGGGCAGCGACTTCATCGCCCTGGAGAACGACTTCGCGACCGACCTGATCGCGCGCGATCTCGGCGAGGGCACCCGCGCGGAGCTCGACGAGCGCTGCGATCTCTACGACGGCTTCATGAAGTTCCGGCACGAAGCGACCATCCGCCTGTACCGGGGCCTCTACTCGACGCTCGGCAGCTACGACCTGGCCCGCGCCAAGTGGGACTTCGACATCGGCAGCTACTACAACCTCTGGGCCTCCTACTACCTGCGCGAGCTGCACCTGGAGCCCGATCACCTGCGTCACCAGCTGCGCCTGGCGCCGCTGGTGCTGCGGGCGATGGAGGGCTTCGCGGGGCTCTTCCGGCGCGCCGAGGCCACCCTGCGCGAGCAGGGACGCTACTTCGAGGGGAACAGCGATCGCTTCTACCACGGCCTCACCCACATCCCCTTCGAGACGCGCATCGGAGAGGAGCGCTCGGAGGAAGAGGTGGTGAGCGAGCAGGGCCGCCTCTTCAACCTGGTGCGAGCCCAGGCCCTGGCCCTGATGGGCCGGGCCGAGTCGGTCGAGGCGGTCGAGCCCCTTCCCCTGCCCTCGTTCTTCACCGGTCGCGCCTTCGAGACGGCGTGACGCCTCGCGGGCTGCTGGCCGGCGCCGCGGGGGTCCTCGCCACCGCACTGCTCGTCGCCTACCCCTTCGCTCTCGACGCCGCCCTGTCCCGGCTGGGCGTGCGCTTCAGCGCGCTGGCCCTGCTGGCGCTGACCGTGTCGACCCTGGCCGTGCCCCGACCCCCGAGCGCCCTGAAGCTCGAGCTGGGCCCCTGGCCCCGGTTGGCGGCCGGCGCCCTGCTGCTGCTGGCGGCCCTCCTGGACGAGCGCACCCCGCTGCTGCTGATCCCCGCCGTGGTCTACGCGAGCCTGGCCGCCCTGTGTTGGCGCAGCCTCGACGGCGGCGGCTCGCTGGTCGAGACCGGCGTGCGCCGCCTGCTGCCCGAGGCGCCGGACTTCATCGCGGCCTACTGCCGCGGCCTGACGCGCTTCTGGGCCGGCTTCTTCGCCTCCAGCGCCGCCTGGATCGCCTGGCTGGCGCTGGCCGCGCCCATCGGCTGGTGGGCGGCGTGGACCGGCTGGGGGCTCTACGCGCTGATGGCCGGGCTGAGCCTCGTCGAGCTCGCCGTGCGCAAGGCCCGCTTCCGCTACTACTTCCACGGCGGCCCCATCGATCGCCTCTTCGCGCGGCTCTTCCCGGCCGAGGCCACGCCCCTGGGCCGGCGCTCGCTGGAGGCGATCCGCCGCTACCGGGAGGAGCAGGCCGCGCGCGCGGGCAGCCAGCCGGTCGGGCGCACGCCCGAGCTGCCGGAGACGCGCGCCGCCAGCGTCGCCACCGACTCGCCGAGAAGCGGGTGACGCAGCTCCGGGGCGAGGTCGCGCAGCGGCACCAGCACGAAGGCCCGCTCGGCCAGGCGCGGGTGCGGAAGCTCCAGGCCCGGCTCGCTCAGGCAGCAGTCCCCGTAGAGCAGCAGATCGAGGTCGAGGGTGCGCGGGGCATTGCGCTCGGCGCTGCGCACGCGGCCAGCCTCGCGCTCGATGGCGAGCAGGCGCTCGAGGAGCGCCCGCGGAGCCAGACCGGTACGCAGGCGAACGACGGCGTTCCAGTAAGGCGGCTGGGGCGGGCCGACCGGCTCGGTCTCGTACACCGGAGAGACGTCGAGGACCTCCACCTCGGGCGTGGCGTGCAGCGCGTCGAGTGCCTCAGCCAGGTGGGCCGCGCGGTCGCCCAGGTTCGAGCCCAGGCCGACGTAGGCCTCGCTCGGGGGACGCGCATCCGACCTCACCTCCGGGAGGGTACCGCTACACTCGCCCCGTGAAGGCCCCTGCAAGCCTGCCGCCGCAGCTCCTGACCCAGATTCCGGGCCCCCGCTCCCGGGCCCTCGCCGAGCGCCTGGGCCGGGTCGAGAGCCGCAACGTGACCTGCAGCGAGCCCGCCCCCCCGATCTTCTGGGAGCGCGCCCAGGGCTCCAACGTCTGGGACGTCGACGGCAACCGCTTCGTCGACCTCAGCTCGGGCTTCGGGGTCGCCAACGCCGGGCACGGTCATCCGCGCGTCGTCGCCGCGCTGCAGGAGCAGTCCCGGCAGCTCCTGCACGCGATGGGCGACGTGCATCCGGCCGAGGTCAAGGTGGCGCTGCTGGAGGCGCTGGTGGCGCGCTTCCCCGGCGGCGGGCCGGCCCGCGCGGTGCTGGGATCCTCCGGCAGCGACGCGGTCGAAGCGGCGCTCAAGACCGCCATGATCGCCACCGGGCGCCCGGGGCTGGTGGCCTTCGAGGGGGCCTACCACGGACTCGGCTTCGGGGCCCTCGACACCACCTGGCGTCCCCTCTTCCGCGAGCCCTTCGCCGCCCGCCTGCCGCACGCCACCGCCTTCGCGCGCTTCGGCGACGCCGAGGACGTGCGGCGCGCGGCGCGGGAGTGCCGTGCTCCGGTCGGCGCGGTGCTGGTCGAGCCGATCCAGGGGCGCGGGGGCGACCGCATCCCCCCGGACTCCTTCCTGCCGGACCTGCGCGCGCTCTGCGACGAGCAGGGCTGGCTGCTGATCCTCGACGAGGTCTACACCGGATTCGGTCGGACCGGGCGCTGGTTCGCCTGCGAGCACACGGGCGTGGTGCCGGACCTGCTGTGCGTGGCCAAGGGCCTCGCCTCCGGAATGCCGATCTCCGCCTGTCTCGGGCGCAGCGAGGTGATGGACCGCTGGCCCGCCTCGGGAGGCGAGGCCCTCCACACCCAGACCTTCCTCGGGCACCCGCCGGGCTGCGCGGCGGCCCTGGCCTCGCTGTCGGTGCTGGCCGAGGAGAAGCTCGTCGAGCGCTCGGCCGAGCTCGGCGACGCCGCCCTGGCGCGGCTGCGCCGGGCGCTGCATGGCCACCCCGGCATCCGGGACCTGCGCGGACGCGGCCTGCTGCTGGCGATCGAGTGCGACAGCGCGGAGCGCGCCGGGCGGGCCTGTGCCGAGGCCCTGCGCCGCGGCGTGATCGCCCTGAGCTCGGGCGACGTGCCGCGCGTGGTGTCGATCACGCCGCCGCTCTGCATCGAAGGGGAGATCCTCGAGCCGGCCCTCGATCGGCTCGCGGAGGTGCTGGCGCCGTGAGCGGCGAGCTGGCGAGCCGACGGGCCGCCCTCGAGGCCGAGATCCTCGCCTGGATGCGCGAGCCCCAGTGGCGCGAGGACGAGGCCCGCTTCGACGGGCTGGCGCGCCGCCTGCACGCCTTCCAGGTGGAGGCCTGCCCGCCCTACCGGCGCTTCTGCGAGGGACGCGGCCGGCTGCCCGAGCGGGTCTCGAGCTGGCGGGAGATCCCGCCGGTGCCGACGGGAGCCTTCAAGGAGGTGGCGCTGCGCTGCTTCCCGCCCGAGCGCACGCG
Source organism: uncultured Spirochaetales bacterium (assembly GCA_964649065.1). Lineage (GTDB taxonomy): Bacteria > Myxococcota_A > UBA9160 > UBA9160 > SMWR01 > CAZYOL01. The sequence continues at coordinate 1,575 of CAZYOL010000073.1, read as the reverse complement.
CGTGACCTTCCGCACCAGCGGCACCTCGACGCAGGCCCGCGGGTCCCTGCACCTCGACACCCTCGAGCTCTACGAGGCCTCGCTGCTGGCGAGCTTCCGCCGCCACCTGCTGCCGGAGGGCCAGCGGCAGCGCATCCTGGTGCTCGCCGCGGCGCCCAGCGAGGCCCCGGACTCCTCCCTCTCGCACATGTTCGGGATCGCGGTCCAGCGGCTCGGCAGCCCCGACAGCGGCTTCTACCTCCGGGATGGAGAGCTGGAGCTGCTGCCCCTGGTGGCAGCGCTGGAGGAGTCGGCTCGCCGCGGGGAGCCGGTGCTGCTCTGCGGCACGGCCTTCTCCTTCGTCCACCTGCTCGACGAGCTGTCCGCCGTCGGCGCTCGCGTGCGGCTCCCGCCGGGATCCCGGATCATGGAGACGGGAGGCTTCAAGGGGCGCTCGCGAGAGCTGCCGCGGGAGGAGCTCTACGCGGCCCTCGAAGCCGGCCTCGACGTGCCGCCCGGACGCATCGTCAACCAGTACGGCATGACCGAGCTGGGCTCCCAGTTCTACGACTCGGTGCTGCTGAGACCGGCTGAGCCGCGCCGCAAGCTCGCGCCGCCGTGGACCCGCGTCTCGATCATCGACCCGGGGGGTGGCGAGGCCACCGGGGGAGTCGGCTGCGTGGTGGTGGTCGACCTGGCGAACACGGGCAGCGTGCTGGCCGTGCAGACGGCGGACCTCGGGCGCCCGGTACCCGGGGGCTTCGTCCTGCTGGGCCGGCAGCCCGGCGCCGAGGCCCGCGGCTGCTCGATCGCGGTCGACGAGCTGCTCGCGTCGTGAGCCCGGAGCAGCTGGCCCGCCAGCTCGCCGAGCTGCGCGAGTCGGGCGAGAAGCTGCGGGCGCGGCCGCGCCAGGAGATCGTGTCCATCCTGGGCCGCGTCCTCGAGAGCTGGCGCTCGCCGGATTCGAGCTGGCGCCGGGAGCTGCAGAGCTCGCTCTGCCAGGCCACGGGCTTTCACCCCGCGACCGTGCGCGAGGGACTGGAGCGCGGGCTGGCCCGCTTCGACGGCGCGGCGCTGCGAGCCCTGGTCGAGCGGGAGCTGGCAGCGACGGACGGGGCCCGGGCCCTGGGCTTCGACGTCACCTCGGTGGTGCTGGCCGGCTCGATCCCGATGCCGAGCCTGCTGTCGCTGCTCGCGCCGCTGCTGCTGGCATCGCCGGTGCTGGCAAAGATCGCCTCCCGCGACCCGGTGACGGCCCCGCTCTTCGCGCGCTCGCTGCGCGAGGCCGACCCGGATCTCGGAAGCTGCGTCGCCTGCGTGGACGCTCCGAGGGGGGACGCGGCCTGCACCGAGCAGCTGTGCCGAGCGGATTGCGTGGTGGTGACGGGCTCCGACGCGGCGGTCGCCGCGCTGCGCAGCCGCGTCGCGCCGCACGTGCGCTTCGTGGGCTATGGCCATCGCCTGTCGCTGGGCGCCGTCGGTCCCGACGCGCTGCGCGGCGCGGCGCTGGCCGAGGTGGCAGGGCGGGCCGCTCTCGACGTGGCGCTCTGGGACCAGCTCGGATGCCTCTCGCCGGTGACGCTCTTCTGTGTGGGC
>CAZYOL010000072.1:0-18863 GCA_964649065.1 uncultured Spirochaetales bacterium | reverse complement strand
CGCCCTGGGCGAGATCGAGTGCTCCAGCGGGCTGCGCGCCGCGGCCAAGGAGCTGGCCGTGGGCGTGGTGCTGGGCCTGGCGACCGGCGCCCTGAGTGCGGGCATCGCCTACCTCTACGTGGGCAACCCGGCGATCGGTCTCGCCCTCTTCGTGGCCATGGTCCTGACCATGGCCGCGGCCGGGCTGATGGGGGCCTCCGTGCCGCTGATGCTCAAGGCGCTGCGCCAGGATCCGGCCCTGGGCTCGGGGGTGATCGTCACCACCTTCACCGACGTCTTCGGCTTCGCCGCCTTCCTGGGCATGGGGACCCTGCTGCTCGAACGTCTGGTCTGAGGCCCCGGAGCGCCTCAGACCCGGCGGCGGAAGGCCACCAGGGTCAGATCGTCCGGCTTCGAGGGCTCGCCGGCGATCGGCTCCTCCATGCGCCGGCGCGCCTCGGCGGCCAGGGCCGCCACCCGTTCCTCCAGGGGCCCCGCGCGCAGCAGATCGACGATCTCGTCCAGGTGCACGTTGTCCGTCAGCCCGTCGCTGGCCAGCAAGAGCGTGTCGCGCTCGGCCAGCTCGCGCGCCGAGCCGATCTCGAGGCGCATGTCGGCGGAGCCGAGGACGTTCGACACCAGATGGCGATCCTGGTGGTGCAGGGCCTCGCGCTCGTCGAGGAGCCCGGCCTCGACCGCGAAGCCCACCGGCGAGTGGGAGACGGTCTGGAGCTTGATCCGGCCGCGTTGTCCCATCAGCAGGATCAGCGAGTCGCCCGCGTGGTAGGGACGGACCCGTCCGTCCTCGAGGGCGACGGCGGCCAGCGTGGTGGCGGCGCCGACCCCCAGGTCGACGACGGCCCGGTTGGCGCTCTCGACGGCGTCGAGCAGGGCGCCGCGCAGGGCACGGCCGGAGTCCAGAGCCGCGGCGAGGCCGGCCTGGACCGCGCGCACCACGATCTCGGCGGCGTGGGCTCCGGACTGGGCGCCCCCCACGCCGTCCGCCACCACCAGCACCGCGGCCCTGGGGCCGAAGGGGACGAGGGCCGCCGCATCCTGGTTGGGGGTCGTGCGGGTGGGCGAGCGGACCGAGAAGATCGCAGCCTGGCCGCCCGCGATCTCGCGGAGATCCACCTCGGGCACCTCGCGCGCGAGGTAGAGACGCGTCTCGCGGGGATGGCTGAGCATGCAGGGCGCCGGGGAACGGCTCCCGGACGGTCGCGGAGTGGTCGACCGCCGTCAAGCGCCGCCGGGACGCTACGGTAGCGGCGGTGGAGCTGCCCTTCGACATCGGTCCCCTGGACCTGCTCGACGTGGCCATCGTCGCCGCCGTGCTCTTCGCGGGCTTCGCCTGGCTGCTGCGCAGCCGGGCGCGGAGGTCGCTGGTCGGCCTGCTCCTGGTCGGGGTCGTCTATCTGGTGGCGAGTCGCCTCGGCCTGACCCTCACCACCTGGCTGCTCCAGGGCTTCTTTGCGGTCTTCGTGCTGGTGCTGATCGTGGTCTTCCAGGACGACCTGCGCCGCCTCTTCGAGGGGATTGCCAGCTGGGGCCTGCGCCCGGTCCCACCGCTCCCCGCCTCCGGCGTGGTGGACCTCATCGTGCGCGCCGCGGCCCGGATGGCCTCGGAACACTGCGGGGCCCTGATCGTACTGCCCGGCCGCGAGCCCCTCGACCGCCACCTCGACGGCGGCATCTTCCTCGACGGCCGGGCCAGCGAACCCCTGATCCTGTCGCTCTTCGACAGCACGTCGCCGGGGCACGACGGAGCCGTGGTCGTGGTGGGCGATCGCATCGAGCGCTTCGCCGTACACCTGCCGCTGTCGAGCAACCGCAGCCAGCTCGGGCTGACCGGAACCCGGCACGCCGCCGCGCTGGGCCTGGCCGAGCGCAGCGACGCCCTGTGCGTGGTGGTCTCGGAGGAACGGGGACGCGTCTCGGTGGCGCGTGATGGACGGCTGACGCCGCTGGCCGACCCGGGCCAGCTCGCCGAGCCCCTGCGGCGCTTCCTGGACGAGCTGCACCCGGAGGCGCCGGTGCGGAGCCTCTGGACGACCGTCCTGGGCCGCTGGCGCGAGGCCACGGCGGCCGTGCTGCTGGCCTGCGCGCTCTGGAGCCTGCTGGTGCCGGGCGCCACGGTGGTCGAGACGGACCGGGTGGCGCCGATCCTCGTCGACAACCTCCCGGAAGGCTTCGCCGTGGAGTCCGTCGAGCCCGAGTCGGTCACGGTGCGGCTCTCGGGCCGGCGCCGCGACCTCTACTTCGTGGATCCCGATCGGGTGCAGGTGCGCGTGGACGCGGTGCTGGTCCAGCTGGGCCGACGCACCTTCCAGGTGACGAAGGACGACGTCGAGCTCCCCGAGCACCTCGAGGTCGTCGCGGTCGATCCGCGCCGGGTGCGGATCTCGGTGCGCCGGATCGCGGGCCCGACGGCCGCAGGAGTCCGGCCCCCTGAGCGACCCGCTCAGGCCCCGTAGGTCTGCTCGAGGTAGCGGACGATGTCCGCCGACTCGAACATGCCGACGTCCTGATTGGGGTCGAAGAGCCAGGGCACCATCATCCTGCCCGAGCGCTCCAGGAAGGCCGGACGCCCGGCACTGCCCCGGGCGACGTTGTGGAGCAGGTAGGGAAGCTCCAGGCTGCAGAGGGCCTCCCGGACGATACGGCAGAAGGGAGAGGCCTCGAAGCTGTAGAGCTCGAGGGGCTGCTCGGGAGCGCGCGACGGCCGCGCGCGCAGCCCACCCGCGGGACGCCAGGCCGAGGCGAGGGTCGCGGAGACCAGGGTGATCGGCCCCGCCGAGAGCCAGGTGGGCACGCTCTGGCCGCCGTACTCCTGGAACAGGTAGCGGACGATGTCGTCCGACTCGTACATCTCCTTGCCGGTGTTCGGATCCACGAGGTAGGGGAGCTGGGCCTTGCCCCCGCGCTCCACCAGCTCGGGCCGGAAGCGCGTTCCGCCCTTGGGGCAGGGGCGCAGCCGAGCCTCGAGATCCAGGATCGAGAGGGCCTCGCGCACCTTGCGGCAGTAGGGGCAGGCCTCGAACTCGTAGAGCTCGAGGGGCTGGGCCGGGCGCGGTCCGAGCTGTCCCACGGACATCCCGGAGCCCAGTCGGGCCAGCGTGGCGGCGAGCGAGGTGGCGACGTCCAGGCCGCGGAGCATGCTGCTTCCTCCCGGGTGCTGGCCCCAGCCTACCGCGCCGCGGGGCTCGCGGTCGAGCGCGTCTGCTCGGGAATCAGGGATCGGAGGCTGAAGAGGGTCGGGTCGAAGGTCTGGTCGAAGCGGATCTCGCGCACCGTGAGCACCGTCTGGCGTCCTCCGGCGTCGGTCGCCGCCACCCGCCAACGCTGGGGCACGCGCCGCGACTGCACCTCGACCACCTCGTCGAGCTGGTGGACGCGGCGCCGCCGGCCCGACGCGTCGTAGTCGTCGCGGCGCCGGAGCAGCCCGGACTCGGCTTCGATCCAGCGCAGGATCCGGGCCCAGGGCACCTGCCCGGCGAGCGGGACCGACTCGACCACCAGCAGCGTGGGGCCGGACCGGGCTTCCCCCGGCAGCGCACCGAGCAGGCGGTGGCGGTAGCCCTCCACCGGGTCCACGCTGCTCACCCAGTCGTCGCGACACAGATCGCTCCCGAGCCACGGCTCGGCCAGCGCCCCCCGCTCCACGCGCCGGGTCGTGGCGTCTCGAGCCCGATGGGCCCACAGGTTGGGGTGCAGCTTCAGCAGGGCCGATCCGGCCTCCTCGGGCGGCGCCAGCACCCGGGCCAGGCTGCGCAGCGGCTCGTGCCAGGCGCGCAGCTCGAGGACGCGGGGAGCCGTGCCGCCGCCCGCCACCCGCAGCGAGGCCTCGAGGTAGGTCCCCGGGCGGTCCAGGCCCGGCTGGCTGATCCGCACCAGGGCCTCGGCGTCGCGGGCCTCGCGCGGCGGCTCCAGGGCGGCCGGATCGAGGGGCGCGAGCAGCGCGGGTGACGGAGCCCGGGGCTGGCCCGCCGCGACGTTCACCGCCGCGCAGGCCAGCAGCAGCAGCAGCCCGCCCGAGACGAGGGCTCCCACGGCCTCAGCTCCTCGGCAGCTCGCGTCGCTCCCAGCCCCGATCCGAGCGCCGGAACTCCGCGGTGGGCCAGTAGTCGAGGTCGAGCTTCAGGGTCACGACCTCCTCGGTGCCCTCCAGGTCGAGGGTGCGCAGCCGGACGGGCGAGCGATCCGCGCGTCCCGCGACCGCCGCCAGGAAGGAGTCCAGGTCCGGAGTCGGGACGTCGTCGACGGCGACGATGCGCGACGTCGCCCGCAGCCGGTGGCGATTGGCCGGCGAGCCGTACCAGAACCAGGCCACGTAGACGCCCGTGCGCTCGATCCCCTTCTGCATCGACAGGGCCCGGTGGGGCTCGTGGAGGACCGCTCCCGCCCAGCTCACGAAGCGATCGGTGCCACGGCCGTCGAGGGGCGTGGTGGGCACCTCCACCGCCACCTCCGCCCCGTCCCGCAGCAGGCGCAGCGCCACCGACTCGCCGCGGCCCGCCTGCTCGACCTCTGCCAGATTCGGGGCGCGGATGGCGTCGACCGCGAGCAGCAGATCGCCCTCCTCCAGCAGGGCCGCGGCGGGCGTCCCGGCATCCACGCGATCCACCTCGAGCAGCCGGCGCGGGCGCCCGTTGCCGCGCGCCACGGCCATGGCGCTGGCGTCGGAGAGCCCTCGCGCCCGTGCCTCGACCAGGGGAATCGGCCACAGCTCGGCGCCCAGGGAGCGCCACTCGACGGGCCGACCGTCGCGCAGCGGCCCCACGACCTCGGCCAGCCTCGAGGCCGGGATGCCGGCGAAGAAGGTGTTGGTGTTGCCTTCGCTGTCCTCGTTGGAGAAGGCGGCCCAGAGCGCGGCCACGCGCCCCTTCGCGTCGGCGAGGACGCCGCCCACGGTGTGCACGCTGCTGGCGGCGTGGAGCAGCTCGAGATTGCTCTGCCGGAAGCGCGGGGGGTCCCAGATCCCCAGGGCCACCGGAGCCTGCAGCGCGATGCGGGTCTGCAGAGCGCGCAGCGAGTGGGTCTCGTCGAAGCCCACCAGCCAGGTGCGATCCCCCGGCCGCAGCGGCGAGTCGGCCAGGCGCGCACTGCGCACCGGAGTGTCGCCCAGGCGCGTCGGGTCGTAGGAGAGGACGGCGAAGTTGTGGATCGGGTGCAGGAACTCGACCTCGGCGGGCACCTCGATGGCCGAGGCGAAGGTGAGGGTCGCGTCCCCGACGGCCACGGGGACCGTCTCGCGATCGACCAGCACCAGACCGCGCTCGGCGTCCACGACCACGCCCGTACCGGTGAAGTGCTCGCCGTGCACGCCGGCGACCCGATAGGGAACGTCGAAGGTGACCAGGGCCAGCGAGGGCTGCAGCGTGCGCGCGCGGGAGTCGGGCGCATCGGCGAAGCGCACGCCCAGCCCCTCCCCGGGCTCCGCCTCCGGAGCCGGAGGCGAGGGGAGGCAGGGCCAGCGACCGCTGCGATCGTCGCGGCGGCAGCGCGCCATCGGAAACCAGCGGCGGTCCACGCTCAGCACCGTGACCGAGGTGGCCTTGGGGTCGGAGAGCTGGAAGCTGCGGATCGCGGTCCGCGCGCCCTGGGGCAGCGCGGCCAGCCGGGCCTCCAGGGTCTCGAGGTCGGGCACCGGCTCCCCCGCCAGGTGCGTGATCACCGTGCCGCGGCCGATGCCGGCGCGGGAGAAGGCGTAGCCGCCGCTCGCCACGTAGAGACCTTCGACGGACACCCCGTGGGAGCGGGCCAGCTGGTACGAGAGCGGATTCACCACGCCGCCGCCGAACTCGAGGTACTCGTCCGGCGTGATGGCGTGGAGATCCTGGACCGGGACGCGAAGCTCGAGCGGCCGCCCCGCGCGCTCGAGGAGCAGCTCCACCTCGCCCCCGACGCGCTCGTCGAGGGCCGCCTCGAGGGGCGTGAAGGCGGTCACCAGCTCGCCGTCCACGCGGACCAGGACGTCGCCCACCTGGAGCCGGTCGTCTGCGGGCCCGCCCGGCACGACCTCCAGCACCACCAGCATGCCGGTCTCGTCGGGCCGCTCCTGGCGGACCCCCGCCTCCGTCTCGGCCCGCAGCCCCAGGCGCCGCAGCTCGTCGAAGGGGCGGTGCAGGAAGACGCTCTGCAGGGTGCCGCGCGGCACCTCCTCTCCGGAGCGGATCTTCTCGAGGGCCCGCACGATGCGGTCGAGGGGCAGGTAGAAGCTCGACGAGGCCCGGCGGCTCCCGCCGGCATTGAGGGCCACGACGTGGCCGTGGACGTCGACCACCGGCGAGCCCGAGGATCCGCCGGAGGTGCTGGAGGCGGCCTGGTAGTAGAAGGTGTTGAAGTCGCCGTAGCGACCCCGCCCGTAGTTGGGGGCGTCGCGATCCAGCCGTGCCAAGGTTCCGGTGAGAATCGAGAGCTTCTCGCCGGCGTCGTTGCCCACGACGCGGATCTCGGTGCCGACCCGGGCGAGGTCGGGACGCAGGTCGAGCTCGGCGACCTCCATGAAGCGCACCGCCTCCGGGTCGTAGCGGAAGAAGCCGAAGTCGTGGACCGGATCGCGGTAGACCGCGCGCAGCGGCACCTCCTCGTGGTCCAGGAAGACGCCCTCGGCCACGACGGGGCCGGGCTGCACCACGTGGCGATTGGTGAGGATCAGGCCCTCGCGGGCGTCGACGACGAAGCCCGTGGCGACGGAGGCCGCCGGGCCCTGGGTGTCGAAGGCCCGCGGCACCGAGAGGCGCAGCACGACCACGCCGCGCGCGACCCGCGCCAGGGTCTCCTCCCAGCTCGGCGGCTGCTGGGCCCGCGGAGCCGCCGCGGCCAGCAGGCCGAGGAGCAGCGCCCCTGCCAGGGCCCTAGCGAGGCGACGGCTCATTCCGGCTCGGCATCAGGCGGTCCAGGTAGCGCTTCACGTACTTGCCGAGGACGTCGGCCTCCAGGTTGACCGGGTCTCCCGCGCGCAGCTCGCCGAGCGTGGTCAGCTCCAGGGTGTAGGGGATGAGCGCGACGTCGAAGCCACTCGAGCGCACCTCCACCACGGTGAGCGAGACGCCCTGGATGGCGACCGAGCCCTTGGGCACGAGCCAATCGGCGAAGCCGGCCTCGCAGGCCACGTCGAGGCGCACGTCGTCGCCCTGGCGACGCAGCTCCGCCACCCGCCCCACGCCGTCCACGTGACCCTGGACGATGTGCCCGTCGAGCCGTCCGCCCGCGCGCAGGGCCCGCTCGAGGTTGACGCGGGAGCCCGGCTGCAGCTCTCCCAGCGCGGTCTTCTCCAGGGTCTCGGCGACGGCGTCGAAGCCCAGGGCCTCGCTCTCGATCGAGGCCACGGTCAGGCAGGCGCCGTTCACGGCGACGCTGTCTCCGAGCTCCACCGCCTCGTGCAGGCTGGGCGCCTCGATCCGGATCCGGCTCTTCTCCCCCTGCGAATCGACGGCCAACACCGTCCCGACCGACTCGACGATTCCCGTGAACACCGCGCTCCTCAGCCGCCGAAGCGGCGCTCGATCTGGCGCAGCATCTCGTCGCGCACCGAGTCGTAGCGGGCCGGCAGCTCGATGGGGGGATTCGGATGGGTCGGAGCCACGTCCCGGAGCTGCATCTTGTGGTAGTCCACCTTGAAGTCGACGAACTTCAGCCCGTGGGCGGTGGAGATCACGACCACCCGATCCGAGCGGCGAATCACGCCGCGCGTGATGAGCTTCTCCATCGCCGCCAGGGCGACGCCGGTGTGCGGGCAGTTGAAGAGGCCGGTGCGGTCCGCGCGGGCGCAGGCCTCGGCGAGCTCCGCCTCGCTGGCCTGCTCCACGATGCCGTCGTAGCGCTTCAGGGCGGCGATGGCCTTGGGGGCCGAGACCGGATTCCCGATCTGGATGGCGCTGGCGTGGGTCGGGCGCCGCGATGGGCTCGAAGACCTCGAAGCCTCGCTGATAGGAGAGGTAGAGCGGGTTGGCCGACTCGGCCTGGGCGCAGACGATGCGCGGTCGCCGCTCCACGAGGCCCAGATCGAAGAGCATGTCGAAGCCCTTGGCCAGCGCCGAGACGTTGCCCAGGTTGCCACCTGGAATGACGAACCAGTCGGGCACCTCCCAGTCGAACTGCTGGACGATCTCGATGCCCACCGTCTTCTGGCCTTCGATGCGCAGGCTGTTCATCGAGTTGGCCAGATAGACGCCGTCGCGCTCGGCGATCCTCTGGACGATCTCCATACAGCCGTCGAAGTCGGTGTCGAGAGCGAAGACGATGGCACCGTTGGCGACGGGCTGGATCAGCTGCGCCACCGAGACCTTGCCCCTGGGCAGGAAGACCACCGCCGGAATCGAAGCGGCTGCCGCGTAGGCCGCCAGGGCGGCGCTGGTATCGCCGGTCGAGGCGCAGGCGACGGCCGGAATCCGGGTGCCCCGGGCGCGCATCTCCTTCACCATCGAGACCAGCACGGTCATGCCCAGATCCTTGAAGGAGCCGGTGTGGGAGTTGCCGCACTGCTTGATCCAGAGGTCCTCGACGCCGAGCTCGCGCCCGTAGCGCTCCGCCCAGAAGAGGTTGGAGCTTCCCTCGTACATCGAGACCACGTTCTCCGGGTCGACCTCGGGGAGCACCCACTCCTTCTTGCCCCAGACGCCGGAGCCATAGGGCCAGTCGTTCAGGTGCCGACGGTGGTCGAAGAGGCGCTTCCAGTCCTCGCCCGAGGTCTTGCGTAGCTCCGCGGCATCGTGCACGACCTCGAGCAGGCTGCCGTCGCGAGCCCGGTAGACGACCTGGTCGAGGGGATAGCGCTCGCCCGGGTCGGCCACGCTCTGGAACCAGGCCCGGTAGGCGGGCTTCTCCTGCATCTCAGAGCCCCTCCTCGATGCGCAGCAGCCGCGTCGGCGCGACCACCTCGGGCAGGCGATCGATCTCGCCCAGGGCGTTGCGCAGGGCCGCCTCGCGCGCGGGATGGGTGAGCACCAGGACCGGAACCGAGGGGCCGCCACGGCCCTTCTGGAGCAGGGACTCGATGCTGATCTCGTTCTCGCCGAGCACGCCCGTCACGTGGGCCAGCACGCTGGGGCGGTCGACGAGCGAGAAGCGCAGGTAGTAGCGCCCGACCCGCTCTCCGAGCGGCACCAGGGACTTGGGCACCAGAGCCTCGGGCTGGTAGGAGAGCGGCGCGACGCGGCCGGCGACGCCGCGCCGGATCTCGCGGGCCAGCTCCATGCAGTCGGAGACCACGGCGCTGGCCGTGGGCAGCTCGCCGGCGCCCGCTCCGTAGAAGAGCGTGGGCCCGACCGCGTCGCCGGCGATGGCCACGGCGTTCATGGCCCCGTCGACGTGGGCCAGCAGGCTCGAGGCCGGGATCAGCGTCGGGTGGACCCTGGCCTCGATGCGCTCCGCCTCCTCGCCATGGGCCCGGGCGATGCCCAAGAGCTTGATCCGGTAGCCGAAGTGGGCGGCGGCCTCGAGGTCGATGGGCGAGAGCTCGCGAATGCCCTCGGTCGGGACCTCCTTGAAGGCCAGCTCGGCCCCGAAGGCCATCGAGGCCAGCAGGGTGAGCTTGTGGGCGGCGTCGACACCGTCGACATCGAAGCTCGGATCGGCCTCGGCGAAGCCCAGGTCCTGGGCCCGCTTCAGGACGACCTCGAAGGGCTCGCCGGTCTGCTCCATCTCGGTCAGCACGTAGTTCGTGGTGCCGTTCAGGATGCCGGAAACGCCGCGGACGCGATTCGCGGCCAGGCCCTCGCGCAGGGCTCGGAGCACCGGGACGCCTCCGGCGACGCTGGCCTCGAAGGCCACGTCGACGCCACCGCGCCGGGCCGCGCCGAAGATCTCCGCACCGTGAAGGGCGAGCAGGGCCTTGTTGGCCGTGACCAGCGGCTTGCCCGCCTCGAGCGCGCGCAGGGCCAGGCGCTTGGCGACGTCGTAGCCGCCGATCAGCTCGATCACGATGTCCACGGCCGGGTCGTCGATCAGGCCCTGGCTGTCGGCGTCGAAGCGGATGCCGTCGAGGGCGATGCCGCGGTCGCGCTGGAGATCGAGATCCGCGATCCGCACCAGCCGCAACGGGAAGCCCAGGCGCTGCTCGAGGGTCGCGGCGTTCGAGGCGAGCAGCCTGGCGACCCCCGTCCCGATGGTCCCGAGCCCGATCAGCCCGACGCCGACGCTCTGCTCGCCGGCCACCTCAGGCCCCCTGCGGCTCGCAGGAGGCCTCGCGCAGGAAGCGCCGGATGCCCCGCACGGCCTGGCGGATCCGGTGCTTGTTCTCGATCAGCGCGAAGCGCACGTAGCCCTCGCCCGAGGGACCGAAGCCGATGCCCGGGGAGACGGCGACCTTGGCCCCGGTGAGCAGCCGCTTGGAGAAGTCCAGCGAGCCCAGCGGCTGGAATCGCTCGGGAATGCGGGCCCAGACGAACATCGTCCCCAGCGGCTTGTCGATCTTCCAGGCGCCGTCGCCCGGCGCCGAGAGGCCCTCGATCAGGGCGTCGCGGCGCAGCCGGTACTCCTCGCAGTTCCCGTGCACCACGTCCTGAGGCCCCCGCAACGCCACGATGGCGCCGATCTGGATGGCCTGGGGAATGCCGTAGTCGAGGTAGCTCTTGATGCGCGCCAGCGCGTGCACCATGTCCGGGTTGCCGCAGGCGAAGCCCACCCGCCAGCCCGCCATCGAGTGCGACTTCGAGAGCGAGACGAACTCGATGGCCACGTCCTTGGCACCCGGCACCTCCAGAATGCTGGGCGGGCGGTAGCCGTCGAAGCAGAGCTCCGCGTAGGCGAAGTCGTGCAGCACCATCAGGTCGTGCTGCTTGGCGAAGTCGACGATCCTCTCGAAGAAGGGCCGGTCCACGACCTGCGTCGTCGGGTTGTGGGGAAAGGAGAGCAGCAGCATCTTGGGCCGGGGCCAGGTGCGCTGGATGGCCAGCTCGAGGCTGGCCACGAGATCCGTCTCGGGCGTCAGCGGCACGCTGCGCAGGTCGCCGCCCGCGATGATCACCGAGTAGGGGTGGATGGGATAGGCGGGCTCTGGACACAAAACCGTGTCTCCGGGCCCGACGGTCATCAGGACGAAGTGGGAGAGCCCCTCCTTGGCGCCGATCACGGCGATGGCCTCGTGGTCCGGGTCCAGCTCCACGGCGTGACGGCGCTGGTACCACTCGCAGATGGCGGCGCGGAGATTGGGCACGCCCCGCGACGAGGAGTAGCGGTGGTTGCGCGTATCGCGAGCGGCCTCGCAGATCTTCTCGACGACGTGCTCCGGGGTCGGGAGGTCCGGGTTCCCCATGCCGAGGTCGATGATGTCCTCGCCGGCGCGACGGGCGGACATCATCATGTCGATCACCTCGGCCAGGACGTAGGGCGGCAGCCGATTCAGCTTGTGGAAGTCGTGGCGGATCGCTCCGGACATGGCTGGGATCCCTCGCGGCTCCGGGGGAGACGCCCTAAGTAGCCAGGATATGGAACGATTCAGCCGCTCGCACGCTGCGGGTCGGAGCGGCCCCCGGGGCGGAAGAGCCAGTAGAAGGGAAGCGCCGAGGCCGTCATCAAGAGGCTGATCCCGCACTCCCAGGGCTGCTGCACGAAGAGCGTCCAGGCCACCAGGGCGCAGGCCAGGACGTAGAGGGCCGGGAGCCAGGGGTAGCCCCAGGCCCGATAGGGGCGGGGCCACTCCGGATGGGTCCAGCGCAGGCGGTAGAGGGCCGCCGTGTCGGCCATGGTGGCCAGCAGGATCGCGAAGGTCGTGTAGTCCAGGGCGCTGGCGAAGAGCGAGCTGGGGAAGCCCGCCAGCACCACCAGCACCAGACTCGCGGCCAGGCCCTGGGCGAGCAGGGCCACGTAGGGGGTTCCGAAGCGGGGATGCGCCCGCTCGACGCCGGCAAAGAAGAGCCCGTCGAGGGCCATGGCGTAGGCGATCCGCGGGCCGACCAGCACCGTGGCGTTCAGGGTGCCCAGGATCGAGGCCAGCACGAAGCAGGAGACCAGGCGCCCCCCGGAGCCGCTGAAGAGCGCCGCGCCCGCGCGGGTGCCGACGTTGTCGGTCCGGCGCAGCTCCTCGAGGGGCAGGGCGTAGAGGTAGGCCGCATTGACCGCCAGGTAGATGCCGGTGCAGATGGCGAGGCCGAGGAAGAGCGAGAGCGGCAGGTTGCGACCGGGGCGGCGGATCTCGCTGGCCACGTAGATCGTGGCGTTCCAGCCCAGGTAGCTGAAGAGCACGGGCGAGAGCGCGACCCCGAAGGCCGCCAGGGGCGCGGCCGCCCCGGCGCCGGAGAAGAAGGGCCCCAGGCGCGTCGGATCGCCCGCGCCCAGCAGGGGACCGGCGGCGGCGAAGGCCAGCAGCGCGGCGATCTTGACCGCCGCACTCAGGTTGTTGGCGAGGGCGCCGAGGCGCACGCCCAGGATGTTCAGGCCGGTGACCGCCAGCGTCACGCCGACGGCGAGCGGGAGCGTGGCCCCGGAGCCGAGACCCAGCCACGGGGCGAGCTCGGCTGCGAAGCCCGCCGCCAGCGTGGCGATGGTGCCGACGAAGATCACGAAGAAGCTGAGCCAGCCCACCACGAAGCCCGCGATCGGGTGGAAGGCGCGGCGCAGGTAGACGTAGTCCCCCCCGGCGTGGGGGAACATCGCGCCGAGCTCCGCGTTGGCCAGGGCTCCGACCAGGGAGAGCAGGCCGCCGACCAGCCAGGCCGCGAAGATCAGGCCGACGTGGGGCAGCAGGTCCGCCACCCGGCCGGGGGTCAGGAAGATCCCGGAGCCGACCACCGAGGACACCACCAGCAGCACCGCGTCCGGCAGCGTCAGGACGCGCCGCAGGCGATCCCGGGGATGTCGGTCGCCGGCCGGCGCCTGCATGGCGACGAGAATACCCGTGGACGCCGGGCGGGCGGGCCGCGGGGCCCTCCCCTACAGGAAGGGGATGATCAGCAGCGCGACGATGTTGATGACCTTGAGCATCGGGTTGATGGCGGGACCCGCGGTGTCCTTGTAGGGGTCTCCCACGGTATCCCCGGTGACCGAGGCCTTGTGGGCATCGGAGCCCTTGCCACCGAAGGCGCCGGCCTCGATGAACTTCTTCGCGTTGTCCCAGGCGGCGCCCCCCGTCGTCATCGACAGGGCCACGCAGAGGCCCGAGACGATCGAGCCGATCAGCAGCCCGCCCAGGGCCAGCTCGCCGCCGAGGCCCGGAGCCAGGCCGATGAGCAGCGGCGCGGCGATCGGGATCATCGCGGGCAGGATCATCTGGCGCAGAGCGCCCCGAGTCACCAGATCGACGCAGGTGCTGTAGTCCGGCTTGCCGGTGCCCTCCATGATGCCCGGGATCTCCTTGAACTGGCGCCGCACCTCGTCCACGACGCTGCCCGCCGCGCGGCCCACCGCGTTCATCGCCAGGGAGGCGAAGACGAAGGGGATCATGGCGCCGACGAAGAGGCCGGCCAGCACCTTCACGTTGCCGAGGTCGAAGCTGGTGGCCAACACCTCTCCACTCTCCGCCGCGTGAGCGCCGAGATCCATGATGTAGGTCCCGAAGAGGACGAGGGCAGCGAGGCCCGCCGTCCCCGCCCAGGCGCTTCAGGTCCTCGATGTAGGTGGCGAATAGCACGACCGCCGCCAGTCCCGCCGAGGCGATGGCGTAGCCCTTGGTCACGGCCTTGGTGGTGTTGCCGAAGGCGTCGAGGGGATCGGTCACGGCCCGCACCTCCTCGCCCATCTCGGCCATCTCGGCGATGCCGCCCGCGTTGTCCGTGATCGGCCCGTAGGCGTCGATCGAGACCACGATGCCGGCCATCGAGAGCATGGCGACCGCTGCGACGGCGACCCCGAAGAGGCCGGCGATGGCCGAGCACATCAGCATGGCGGCGACGATCACCGCCACCGGAATCAGCGTCGACTGCATGCCCACCGCCAGGCCGGCGATGATGTTGGTGGCGTGCCCGCCCTCGCTGGCCTTGGCGATCTGGGAGACGAAGGGAGAGCCGTCACCGGTGTAGAGGTCGGTGACCCACATCATGATGCCCGTGACCAGCATGCCGATCCCCGCGCAGACCCAGAGCTGGAGAGCGGAGAGGTCCTCGCCGCGCACCTCTGCGGGAATGTCGAGCATCGAGTTCACGATCAGCAGCAGCAGCATGGCGATGGCGGCCGAGACGAAGAGGCCGACGTACATGGCGCGCATCACCGGCGGCGGCTGGCCCGGCAGCGGCTCGGAGATCTTCACGAAGCGGATGCCGATCAGGGTGCCCACGATGGAGACGGCGCCCACCGCCAGCGGGTAGAGGAACATCGAGCTGTTGTCCGGGAAGAGCAGGCTCGCGATCAGCATGGCGGCCGCGGCGGTGACGCCGTAGGTCTCGAAGAGGTCTGCAGCCATGCCCGCGCAGTCGCCGACGTTGTCGCCGACGTTGTCCGCGATGACCGCCGGGTTGCGGGGATCGTCCTCGGGAATGTTGGCCTCGACCTTGCCGACCAGATCGGCTCCCACGTCCGCAGCCTTGGTGAAGATGCCGCCGCCGAGGCGGGCGAAGACCGAGATGAGCGAGCCGCCGAAGGCCAGGCCGACCAGGGGCTTGGTGTAGTCGATGTCGGAGAAGAGCGTCACCACGCCCAGCGAGAGGAGCCCCAGGCCCACCACCATCAGGCCGGTGACGGCGCCGCCCTTGTAGGCCAGGTCGAAGGCCGGTCCGTAGCCCTGGGAGGCCGCCTCGGCGACCCGCAGGTTGGCCCGCACCGACACGTGCATGCCCACGAAGCCGGCGGCCGCGCTCGCCACGGCGCCGATCAGGAAGCCGAAGGCGGTCCCGAAGCCGAGCGTGAACCAGATCAGGAAGAAGAGCACCCCACCGACCACGGCCACGGTGCGGTACTGGCGGTTCAGGAAGGCCTCGGCGCCGTCCCGGATGGCATCCGAGATCTCGACGGCGCGGGCGTTGGTGGCGGGAGCCTCCATCACGGAGCGGTAGAGCTGGACCCCCATGTAGAGGGCCAGAGCGGCTGCGACGAAGGCGAAGAAGACGATCATGTTCACTCCGTGGAGCGTGCACCGGGCCCGGGACGTCGGGAGTCGCCGGAAACCTGGGTCGTGGTTTCGAAAAGGGGAGCCCTGGGCTCTCCGGGCTTGCGCGGCTGCTGGCGCTGCGAGCGCCGGGAGGCTAGACGTCGGAGCGCAGATCGTCCAGTCCTGCCTCGGCTTTCCGGAGAGCTGCGGGGCCCGGGCGCCGGCCGCGACCGCCGGGGCCGGCGCGCCAGGGGCGCGGGATTCGCGGAGGCGCGAAATCCGCAGGGCGCGGGATCGGCGGGGAGGGGCCGGCGGTGAACGGAGCCGAGGCACTGCTGGGCACGGCCCGCGCGGCCGGCATCGACCTGTGCCTCGCCAATCCGGGGACCACGGAGCTGCCGCTGGTCTGCGCCCTGGATGCAGCTCCCGACCTGCGGGCCGTGCTGGGCCTCTTCGAGGGCGTCTGCACCGGGGCTGCGGACGGCTTCGGCCGCATGACCGGCCGCCCGGCCCTGGTCCTGCTCCACCTCGGGCCCGGCTTCGCCAACGGCATTGCCAATCTCCACAACGCGCGTCGCGCCCACACGCCGGTGGTGGTGGTGATCGGGGACCACGCGACCTGGCACCGCGGGGCGGATGCCCCGCTGAGCTCCGACATCGTCTCCCTGGCTCGCCCCGTGTCGACCTGGGTCGGGGAGAGCCGACGCGCCTCCGAGCTGGCCGCCGACCTGGCCGAGGCCGTCGAGCGGGCCTGCGCGCCACCGGGGGGCGTCGCGTCGCTGATCGTCCCGAGCGATTGCCAGCAGGAGCCGGCTCCGGCCGCCGTACAGCCGAAGCCGTCGCCCGCCCGCCGCTTCGACCCGGCGCGGGTGGAGTCGGTGGCCCGGGCCCTCCACGGCGACGCCCCCACCGCCCTGCTGCTCGGCGGAGGCGCGCTGCGCGAGGAGGGCCTGCGAGCGGCCGCCCGCGTCGCCCGTGTCACGGGCGCGACACTCGTCAGTGAGACCTTCCCCGCGCGCCTGGAGCGAGGCGGAGACCTGCCCCGCCCGACCCGACTGCCCTACTTCCCGGAGCAGGCCCTCGAGGCCCTGTCCGGCTTCCGACGGCTGGTCCGGGCCGGGGCTCGCGAGCCCATCGCCTTCTTCGCGGTGCCGGGAGTCCCGGGGCGCCTGCTGCCCGAGCACACCCTGGAGCTGCACCTGGCCGGGGTCGAGGAGGACTGCAGCGGGGCCCTCGACGCACTCGCCGACGCCCTGGGCGCCCCCGCCCGCGCGCCGGCTCCGGAGCCCCTCCCGCGACCCGGGCCTCCGCGGGGCGCGCTCGACCCGGCCTCGCTCGGCGCCGTGCTCTCCGCCCTGCAGCCGGAGGGCGCGATCGTGGTCGACGAGGGCGCGACCAGCGGCCTGCCCTACTTCCTGGCCGCCGCGGCCGCGCCCCGCCACAGCTACCTGTCGCTCACCGGGGGCGCGATCGGCCAGGGTCTTCCCTGTGCGACGGGGGCCGCGCTGGCCTGCCCCGACCGGCGGGTCGTCGCGCTCCAGGCGGACGGCAGCGCCTCGTACACCTTCCAGGCGCTGTGGACCCAGGCGCGCGAGAGTCTCGACGTGACGACGGTGCTCTGCGCCAACCATCGCTACCGGATCCTGCAGGTCGAGCTGATGCGAGCGGGCATCGCCGAGCCGGGGCCGGCGGCGATGGCCCTCACCGAGCTGAGCCGCCCGAAGCTCGACTGGGTCGAGCTGGCGGGCGGCATGGGCGTGCCAGCGGTGCGGGTCGAGCGGGCCGACGCGCTCGGCCGCGAGCTGGCGCGCTCGCTGGAGACGCCGGGGCCCAGCCTGATCGAGGCCTGCCTCTAGCGATCTGCGGGCGAGGACCGCGCGTACTCGACCCGGCCGAGGGCCACGTCTTCCAGGCGAGCCCGGCTCCAGGCCCAGGGCACGTAGCCCACGTGATGGGAGTAGAAGCCGGCGCCGGCATCCGGGTTGTTGGTGCGCAGCGGCAGGGCCAGGCCGGGCTGCCAGCGGCGGACCTCGCGTACCCGCAGGCCGGCCAGGGCCGAGCCGACATCCATTTGTGTCAAATTGACCGCCGACACGATCCAGTCGCCCGTCTGGATGCGCTCCCGCGCCCAGTCTCCGCCGTAGTGAGGCGGCGCCACGGCCCGAAAGCCCTCGCGCTCCAGGTAGTACTGCAGCCCCCAGTGCCCGACGAACCAACGACCGCCGCCGCGCTCGCCGATCTCCTCGGCGATCTCCCGCGCCGCCAGCCGGTAGGCCCCGGCCTGGGCGCTCTCGGCCCAGGCCAGGCCCAGGGACAGCGACAGCGTCGCCGCGCACCAGAGCGCGGTCAGCCGCGGGCCGGGGCGCAACGCGGCGTCGCGGGCGAGCAGCAGCAGCAGCGGAGGCGCCGCCAGCAGCGCATCCGCGGCGTTGACGTGCCAGTTGACCGCCAGCGAGAAGACCCCGAAGCCCGCGAGCCACAGGGCGAGGAAGGCCTGCTCCCGGCTCGCGACGATCGGCCCCGGCCGCAGACAGCGGGCCACCAGGAAGACGGCGGCCCCGAAGGACAGGGCCGCCAGCACGGCCTCCTCGAGCTGCAGCGGACCGCGCCGGGGAGGCAGTCCGGCGGGCAGCACCGCGTAGGCCACCCCGGCACCGGCCAGCGCGGCCGCGACCGCCAGCTCGAGACCGGGCGTCCGCCCCAGCAGGGCGCGCCCCCAGGCGAAGATCGGGAAGCACAGGGCGGCTCCGTAGTAGACCGGGACCGAGAGCAGCTGGCCCAGCAGCTCCCGGGGCAGCAGCGACTTGTCGGCGGCGATCTCGGTGGCTCCGAGCAGGTGCGGGCGTCCGTAGGCGCCGCTGGTGAAGGCCAGCCAGGCGGACCACAGGGCCAGGGGCACTGCGACCGCCGACAGGAGCGCCGGCCCGCGACGCCGGTAGAGCAGCCACACGCCGGCCCCGAGCAGCGGCGCGCTCGCCATGCCGACGTACTTGAGCAGGCCCGAGGCGGCGGCGGCCAGCCCCGCCGCCAGGGGCCAGCCCAGTCCGGACTCCGCCTCGCGCCCGCGCAGCAGCGCGTACACCGAGAAGAGGAAGAGGGCGAGCATGGGGACGTCGAGCATCAGGGTCGTGCCCAGCACGACCGCCGCCGGCGTCGCGGCGTAGAGCAGCGGGGCCAGCAGCGCGCGCTCGCCGGTGCGCCGCGCGATCCCCAGCAGGGACAGCGCGGCCAGCAGCGGGAAGGGCAGCAGCGCGGCGTGCAGGATCCACTCGCGCTCGCCGAAGGCGGCGATCCAGGGCGCCAGGTAGTAGGAGAGGAGGGGGGGATTCTGGTTGAAGGCGGCGACGGCGGGCGAGGTCGGGTCCCAGACCAGGTCGAAGCCGTAGGGGTCGAGCGGCGCGGCGAGGATCCGACGGGCCACCGCCAGGAAGACCGGCGCATCCAGGGAGACGGCCGCACCGAGAAAGGGCAGCAGCGGCGCCAGCGCCAGACAGGCCACCAGCGCCTCCTCGCGCCGCTGCGCGGCGCCGCTCATCTTGCCTCGCGCAGCCGCGCGCACAGCTGCCGGTAGTCCCCGGGCCGGGCCGGGCGCAGGTCCTGGCCCCGGAGCAGGAGCAGCGGCCGGCGATCGACTCCCCACTCGATCACCTCACCGGTGCCCACGGCATAGGGAAAGCCCCGGGGCGCCCGGCACGCCCAGCGCAGGGCCGCTCGCCGGGCCCGGAGCGCCTCGGCCTCCCGGCCCAGCGACCGCTCGACGCGCTCGAGCGCCAGCCAGGCGGGCGTCATCTCCGGCGCCTCGGCCAGCGCGGCCCGCAGGTCGCGGGCCGCGCCCGCCGGGTCCCCAGCAGCCGCCCGCAGCCCGCCCCGATTGGCCCACAGCTCGGCGATGACGTCGTCCTGGGCGTCGGCCATCCGGTTT
>CAZYOL010000071.1:0-19292 GCA_964649065.1 uncultured Spirochaetales bacterium | reverse complement strand
CTGGAAGTAGCGGTCGAAGCCCGAGACCATCAGCAGCTGCTTGAAGATCTGCGGCGCCTGCGGCAGGGCGTAGAACTTCCCCGGGTGGAGCCGGCTGGGCACCAGGAAGTCCCGTGCTCCCTCCGGCGAGCTGCTGGTGAGGATCGGGGTCTGCATCTCCAGGAAGCCGGCCTCGCTCATGCGCCGGCGGATCTCCTGGATGATCTGCGAGCGCCGGACCAGGTTGTGGTGGAGCTTCTCGCGCCGCAGGTCCAGGTAGCGATGGCGCAGCCGCGTCTCCTCGGGGTACTCGCTCTCGGCGGCGACGGGCAGGGGCAGCGGGAGGGCCGCGGACTGGACGACCGCCTCACGCACCCGCAGCTCCACCTGGCCGGTGGGGAGCTTGGAGTTCACGGTCTCGGGAGAGCGGGCCACGACGCGTCCCGTCAGCGTCACCACCGTCTCGTCCTTGAGCGCGGTCAGGGTCTCGAAGACCGGGCTCTCCGGCTCCGCCACGCACTGGGTGAGCCCGTAGTGATCGCGCAGGTCGACGAAGCAGAGGCCGCCGTGGTCGCGCACGGTGTGGACCCAGCCCGAGAGGCGAGCCTCGCTGCCGACGTCGGACTCGCGCAGCGCGGCGCAGCTGTGGGTGCGGTAGGGATGCACGGCGCGGGGAACCTATCAAATCCCCACTGCGCGCCGCGCCGCGCGACTCAGTCGAGCCAGCCCGCCGGATCGCCGAAGCGCGGGCCGAAGACGAACTCGGCCAGGGCCTTGCGACGCCGGGGCCCGGCGTCCCGCTCGCGCAGGGCCTCGGGGGCCTCCGGCCGCTCCCCCGCGTAGCCGATCGCCAGGCCGGTGAAGGCCTGGACCGGCTCCGGGATCGCGAAGAGCTCCCCGGCGCGGTCGGGGAGGATCCCGATCATCTGGTGCACGTGCAGGCCGCGCGCGGTGGCCTCGGCGAGCAGGTTGCCGGCCGCCAGGCCCAGGTCGTGCTCGGCGGCCGGGTTCGGCTTGTCGTTGCGTCGGAAGCGGCGGTGGATCAGGCCCAGCCCGAGCACCGGCGCGAAGCGCGCCCAGGCCTGGTTGGGCTCCACGAGGCAGGAGAGCCCGGCCGCGAAGGCCTCCGGCTCCTCGCGGCGCGCCACCACGTAGCTCCAGGGCTGCTCGTTGTACGTCGAGGGGGCCCAGCGGGCCGCCTCGAAGAGCGCCCGCAGATCCTCCGCGGCCACCGGGCGATCCGCGAAGACATAGGGGCTCCAGCGCTCGGCCACCAGGTCGAGGACGGGGTGTTCGGTCTCGGCTCGCTTGCTGGGCATGGGCTCCTCGCTGGGAAGGCGGCGCGGCTCAGCTGCCGAGCCGCGGGATCAGCTCCTCCAGATCCGCCAGCACCAGGTCGGGCGGCGGGCCGGCGTGTCGCTCGAGCGCCGCTGCCGGATCCGGAACGCGACGGGTCAGCCAGGCCGTGCGCAGTCCCCGCGCTGCGGCGCCGGTGACGTCGGCGGCCAGGCTGTCGCCCACGTGCAGCGTCTCTGCGGGCGAGCAGCCGAGGCCGTGCAGCACCGCGTCGAAGAGCTCGGTGCGGGGCTTGCGCCAGCCGATCTCGACGGAGATCACGATGGGATCCAGGTGGGCGTCCAGGTGCAGCTCCGACAGGATGCCGCGGGCCGTCGGGCCGTGGGTGAAATTCGAGCACAGGGCCACCGGCACGCGCTCGCGCAGGCGGCGCAGCAGGCTGTAGTGATGACTCGGCAGGCGCACGCAGCGGCGCAGCCCGCCCATGTGGATCTCGGTCAGCCGCTCGCTCAGGCCCGCCACGTCCAGGCCCAGGCGCTCGAGCAGCCGGCGGAAGCGCAGCTCGGTGGGGATCTCGACGCCCCGGCGCCTCTCGTCGGCGAGCTGCTCGTCGGAGGCCCGGGCCTCCCGCCGGAAGCGCTCGGGGTCGATCTCCAGGTGCTCCGCCACCGCCCCGTGCAGGGCCCGCGAGATCTCCTCGAGGGGCTGGTCCGAAATCTCCAGGTCCACCAGCGTGTCGAAGAGGTCGAGGCTCAGGGCGCGAATCCGCACGGGGCGAGGGTAGTCGCGCTGGCCGGGGCCGCGAGCGCCCGACGCCTACTCGCCGAGGGCGTAGGCGATCAGCGCGTCGCCCAGCCGCGTCCCCGCCCGGGAGTGCCCTCCAGCGGCGATCACCACGTACTGCCGCCCGCCGGGCCGGGCGCGGTAGGTCATGGGGGTGGCCTGGCCCCCGGCCGGCAGCCGGGCCCTCCACAGCTCCTGGCCCGTGTCGACGTCGAAGGCGCGCAGATAGTCGTCCATCGCGGCCCCGACGAAGACGAGACCGCCGGCAGTCACCAGGGGGCCGCCGAGGTTCGGCACGCCCGGCTCCCACGGGATCGGCAGCGGGGCCAGGTCGCGCACGCCGCCCAGGGGCACCTGCCAGCGCAGCTCGCCGGTGCTCAGGTCGACCGCCGCCAGCGTGCCCCAGGGCGGCGGAGTGCAGGGCAGGCCGAGCGGCGACAAGAAGACCTCGCGGCGCATCGCAAAGGGAGTCCCGCGTTGCGGGGAGATCTCGACCCCCGGGCTGGCCTCGCGCGCGCTCTCGTAGTCCGCGCCCGGGAGCAGGGTCACGATCCAGGCCAGGTTCGTGACGTTGGCGATGGCGAGCTGGCGCTCGGGGTCGACGGCCACGCCGCCCCAGTTCGAGCCGCCCCCGTTGCCCGGGAACATCAGTGAGCCCTGCTCGCTCGGCGGCGTGAACATGCCCTCCCAGGCGAGGGACTCGAAGCGGCGGCGACAGGCGCCGCGGTCCCAGAAGCCGAGTCCCCAGAGGCGGTCTGTCGAGAGCTCCGCATGGGCGATCCGGGGCGGGCGG
This sequence comes from uncultured Spirochaetales bacterium, assembly GCA_964649065.1. Taxonomy (GTDB): domain Bacteria; phylum Myxococcota_A; class UBA9160; order UBA9160; family SMWR01; genus CAZYOL01. Next base: position 16,441 of record CAZYOL010000071.1, on the reverse strand, counting down.
ACCGGGAAGGGCTGGGTGGGCGAGAGCGTCTCGCCCGGCGCGCCGCCCTGGGGCACGGGCCGCTCCTCGACGGCGAACAGGGGCTCGCCGGTCTCCCGGTGCAGCACGAAGAGATGACCCATCTTGGTCGCCTGGATCAGCGCCGGCACGCTCTGCCCGCCCCGCCGCAGCGGGAAGAGCGTCGGCTGGGCCGGCACGTCGAAGTCCCAGAGGTCGTGGTGCACCGTCTGGAAGTGCCAGGCGACCTCGCCGGCATCGGCGCGCAGCGCGACGACCGAGCTGGCGTAGGTGTCGAGCGCGCCGCGGTGGGCGCCGTAGTAGTCCGGCGCGGTGTTGCCCGTGGGCACGAAGACCAGGCCGCGCTCCTCGTCCACCGAGAGGGGAGCCCAGGCGTTGGCCGTCCCCAGCACGTAGCCGGCCGAGCTGCGCCTCTCGCCGCCGGTGCCCGCGGGCACGGGATCCCAGGCCCAGCGCAGCTCGCCGCTGCGGGCGTCGTAGGCGCGCACCGCGCCGCTCGGGGCGTCGGTGCGCCGGTTGTCACCGATCGCCGAGCCGACCACGACCAGATCTCCCAGCACGGCCGGCGGCGAGGTGTTCTGGTACTCGCCGGGCCAGTCCAGCTCGCCCACGCCGCGCGCGAGCGCGACCTCCCCGGCCTCGCCGAACTCCGCGCAGGGCAGGCCCGTCGCGGCATCGAGCGCGATCAGCCGGGCATCGTTGGTCGCCGTGAAGATCCTGCGGCGACACCGCCCCGACTCGGCTTCGGGCCGGCCGTCGAGCCAGGTCGCGACGCCCCGGCAGACGAGCTGGTTCGGATAGCGGCGCGAGAGGTCGATGCGGGGATCGAAGCTCCAGCGCTCGTCGCCCGTCTCGGGGTCCAGGGCGAGCACGCGATTGGTTGGAGTACAGGCGAAGAGCGTCCCGTCGACGAGGATCGGTGTGAGCTCGTAGGCGCTGCCGGAGCGGATGGTCCCCCGGCCATCGGAGATGTCGCCGGAGCGGTGGATCCAGGCGACCCGGAGCCGGGCCACGTTCTCGCGCGTGACGTCTGCCAGCGGCGAGTAGCGCAGGCCCCCCCGGTCGCCCCCGTAGTCGAGCCACTCCACGGGCTGGACGTCGGAGGGATTCTGTCCGTTCCCGTCGGCCTCGGCTCCGCAGCCGCTCAACGCGCACAGCAGGCCGGCGACGAGCGCCAGACGGGCTCGGGCGGAGGCGCGACGCCTCACGGGGCCTCGCCCGCCTGCAGCTCGCGCAGCAGCGCCACCGTCGAGTGGCGCCGCTTGCGCTCGGCCCGGGCCAGCGGCGTGAAGCCGCGGGGGTCCACCACCGCCATGTCCGCGCCTCGCTCCACCAGCAGGCGGACCAGGGGGTCGCGGCCCTTCTGGGCCGCCTGCAGGAGGGGCGTCTCGCCGCGCGCGTCGCGGTGGTTCACATCGGCGCCGGCGTCGAGCAGGGTGCGGGCGATCTCCGGGTGGTCGTGACGGACCGCTCGGTGCAGGGGGGTGGACGCGAGGGAGTCCCCGGCATCGACGGGTGCACCGGCGGCCAGCAGCGCAGCCACCACGGCCGGCTGTCCCGCCTGGGCCGCGCGGTGCAGCGGCGTGTTGCCGGGCCGATCGCGCGCGTAGATCTGGGCGCCGCGCTCGAGGAGGAGCGCGCAGGCCTCGAGGTGGCCGGCCCAGGCGGCCCGGTGCAGCGGCGTCGAGCCGCGGCGATCGCGCGCATCGACCTCGGCTCCGGCCTCGAGCAGCTCCGCGAGGGTCTCGACCTCACCGGCGGTCGCGGCCGCGTGCAGGGGGCCGCCCCCGGACTCGGTGCCGAGCGCGTCGGCCCCCGCCAGGGAGGCGGCGGCGAGGACCGCGAAGAGGAGCCGCGGGACGGGCTGCGGCTCTACCAGGGCGCTGCGCATGGGCCTCTCGCGCGCGAGCATAGCCCGCGCGCGAGAGGCGCTCGCTCAGGGCGCGCAGGCCTGTCCGAAGAGCCCGATCAGGGCCTGGGCGTCGGGGCCCCCCACCATACCGTCGCCGTTCAGGTCGGCCGGCGTGCAGCTCCCTTCGGCGACGTCGCCGTAGCAGGCGCGCAGCTTCTCGTAGTCTCCGACGCCCACGAGGCCGTCGCCATCGATGTCCCCCGGACAGCCCGGCGCGCCGGCGGGGCTGTCGAAGGGATCGTCGAAGCGGGCGGTGAGCAGGCCATCGGAGGCGTCCAGCCTCCACAGTGCCAGGCCGCCGGCCTCGCCATCCAGCCACACCACCTCGCTGCGACCGTCGGCGTCGAAGTCGCCGATCCCGACCAGCTCGCGCTCTCCCCCGACCGCATCCAGCTCGAAGGCGCCGGTCGCGAAGGGAGAGAGCACGCGCACGCGGCCCGCGCTGCGGTCCTCCAGCAGGACGTCCTCGAGGCCGTCGCCGTCGAAGTCGCCGCAGCCGACGGGCTGCCAGCCCGGACCCAGGTTGGCATCCAGCACGAGCTCCTCGGCCCCGGCCAGGCCCTGGGCCGCATCCAGGGTCCAGAGGTGCAGGCGTCCCTGGCTCTCCTCGTGCCAGAGCAGGTCGGCCACGCCGTTGCCGTCGAAGTCGCCGGCCGCGGCCAGCGTCCACCCGGATCCGGCGCCGACGAAGCTCTCCACCTCGGTCACGCGGGTGGCATCGGTGCGCCACAGCTCCAGCGCGCCGCTCCCGGTGTCCCGGAGCAGCAGGTCGTCCAGCCCGTCGCCGTCGAAGTCCGCGCTGGCCGAGAGGATCCAGCTGCCATCGCCCGGCTTGCGCAGCATCGCGCCGCCCACCAGCCGAGCGGAGTCGAGCAGCCACAGGTCGATGCGGCCGTTGTCCAGGCGTTGGAGCACGAGGTCGGCCGCTCCGTTGCCGTCGTGGTCGCCGCTGCCCACCTGGGCCCAGCGCGAGTCGAGGAACGCGATCTCGCCGAGGGAGCGCAGGGCGCCGTTCTCGATCGCGTAGGCCACGAGCCCGCCCTCCAGCGGGTCGCGCAGCAGCACGTCGGAGTCGCCGTCGCCGTCGACGTCGTAGGGCGGCACCCGCGAGGCCCCTCCGGCGCCTCCGCCCGGGGCCGGGGACGGCTCGGGCTCCTGGGCCTGCTCGAGGAATCTGATGGGCGCCGAGTTCGGCGAGTAGGGACCGAGTCTCCCCAGCGAGTCTCGAGCCGCCACCCGCACGACGATCGTGTCCCCCGGCACGCCCCCGACGACGGCCTGGGTCGTCGCGACCGTTCCGGACTCGGGCGTGGCTGCGCTGTTTCGCGTCACCTCGATCCGATAGCCGGCCACGGGACCGCTGGCCGGAGCCCACTGCAGCGTGACCTGGTTCACACCTTCGATCTCGAAGGCGGCATGAGCCGCCGGCACCCACGCCAGGCCGAGGGCGAAGCCCAGGCCGGCCAGGCTTCGATGAAGCATGAGGACCCTCCTCCGATCGGACGGTCCGCGGCGACGTGAGCGGTTCCGGGTCGAGCGCCTCGTGACGCTCCACCCGGCTCCCCACACGATGGTCCGCGAACCTCCGTCTCGCCCCCGGTGGTCTGTTTCGGAGGAGGTCGCTGCGAGCGGTGTGACGCGACTCACCCGCTCTCGCGGCTGTGCCGCTTGGGGCTGGGATCAGTCGAAGCTTCCGTGGCGACCGGCACCGCCGGTGAAGCGGCGAGCGCCGGAGAGGGTCTCGCCCGAGTCGATCACCTGCATGCCGAGTCGGGTCTCGAGCGAGAGGGCGAGCTCCTGGGAGTGCTCCCACTGCAGATAGGAGGAGCGCCGGTCGCTGCGCAGGCACTGCTGCGGGAAGACCGCCAGGCGCTTGGCGAGCGCCACGGCCTCGGCGCGGGCCCGGCCGGGCTCGACGAGCCGGTTGGCGAGGCCCATGCGCTTCGCCTCCTCGCCCGAGACCCCGCGGCCGGTGAGGATCAGGTCGAGGGCGTGCGAGTGACCGATCAGGCGCGGAAGCCGCACCGTGCCCCCGTCGACCAGCGGCACGCCCCAGCGGCGGCAGTAGACGCCGAAGACGGCGTCGCGGGCGGCCACCCGCAGGTCGCACCAGAGCGCCAGCTCGAGCCCCCCGGCCACCGCGTGGCCCTCGACGGCCGCGAGCACCGGCTTTCCGAGCTGCATGCGGGTGGGTCCCATCGGGCCGTCGCCCTCGGGCGTCATCCGGTTGCCGCGTCCGTCGGCGACGGCCTTGAGGTCGGCTCCGGCGCAGAAGGTGCCGTGGGCGCCGGTCAGCACCGCGACGGAGAGGGTCTCGTCGGCGTCGAAGCGCCGGAAGGCCTCGGCCAGTGCGGCCGCCGTGTCGCGATCGACGGCGTTGCGCACCTCCGGGCGGTCCAGGGTGACGATGGCGACGGCTGCGTCGGTCTCGAAGTGAACGCTGGGCATGGACTCCTCCGGCTCGGAGGACCGAGGCTAGCCCGGCTGGGCGCGCGGGCCGGGAACGTGCTCGAGGATCTGCGACAGGATGAAGCCGGTCTCGCCGTCCCGAGCGCGCACGGCCAGGATCGGCAGGAAGCTCACCATCCGCTCCAGATAGCGCTGCGCGGAGGCCGAGAGCTCGACGAACTGGAGCACCAGGCCCCGGGTGCCGTCGTCGCGAGTGACCCGGCTGCGCACCAAGAGCGGCTCCTCCCGGGCGCGGACGTGGATCGCGAGCTGCAGCTCGTCGCCGACGCCGAGGCCGGGGTGGGGCTGGACGCGCATGCCGCCCAGGGAGATGTCGCGACCCAGCAGCACGGAGGCCGACTCCTCGCCCAGCGCCACGATGGGGCGGTCGAGCGCCGGGCGCGGACCCGAGCGCTGCTCGGGCGTCGCAGCGGGCTCCCCGGGGCCGTCTTCCAGTGAGCCGTCGAAGGTGGCCGGGCCCATCCTGTGGGCGCGGACGACCGCGTCGAGGCGCTCCTGCTGGCGGCGGCCGGTCGGATCGAAGACCACCGCGATGGCCCGGCTGTCCGGGGCTCGGGCTCGGGCGCGCAGCGCACCACGCGGCCGCGCAGCCGCAGGCAGCGGCCCCCGACCGAAGAAGCCGGGATCGCGACCTGCAGGCGGGCGCCGGAGGCCAGCTCGAAGTCGGCGATCAGTCGGCAGCCGGTCGCCGAGAGATCGGCCAGCACCACCGCGCGACGCCGCCACAGCGTGACGAGCTGCGCGCGCAGGCCCACGCTGACGCGCCGGTGCCGGCGCTTCTCGGGGCCGCGGTAGAGGACGTGCAGGAGCAGCAGGCGCAGGGCCGCGGGGTGGACCGGCCGGAAGACCGTGAAGTCGGCGTGCGCGCGCCTCAGCGTGGCCCGCAGCGTCCGGGTGTCGTCGTCGGCGATGGCGATGCGAACGCCACGGACGCGGGCCTTGCCCTCGAGGTCGATCAGGCGCTGGGGCGTGGCGGCGATCAGGTCGAAGGGCAGCTCGAGGTCCCGGCCACGCGGGCTGCCGAGGCAGGGGGTGCAGCGAGCGCCCAGCTCCGAGAGCTGCCCCACGAGGTCGGCCAGCTCGCCGTCGTGCAGGATCAGGACGCGCGGCGGCTCCGCGGCGGCCTCGGGCTGCGGCTGAACTGCACTCATCGGGGCCTGCATCGGACACCCCCCGCGTGGCCTGAAGCCGCAGTCGGCCGGGCCGGCGAGGCCCTTGAAGCCGGCGCCCTCTCCGGGGCAAGCTGCCGTGGGAGCGGAGTGCGGGTGCCCCACTGGAGCTACACGAAGGGCCTCCACGACCTGGGGGGCGGCTGCTGGGCCTGGCTCCAGCCGGACGGCTCCTGGGGCTGGAGCAACGCCGGCCTCGTGACGGACGGCGAGGCCTCGCTGCTGGTCGACACGCTCTTCGATCTGCGCCTCACGGGCGAGATGCTGGCCGCCATGCGCGACGCCGAGCCCGCTGCGTCCCGCATCGACACCCTCGTGAACACCCATGCCAACGGGGACCACTGCTACGGCAACCAGCTGCTCGAAGGAGCCGACATCGTCGCCTCCCGCGCCTGTGCCGAGGAGATGAAGGCCGTGCCGCCCGACCTGCTGGCGGCGCTCGTGCGCAGCGCGCACGAGCTGGGCCCGGCCGGCGACTTCCTGAGCCGGGTCTTCGGGCACTTCGACTTCGAGGGCATCGTCCTGACGCCGCCCACCCGCACCTTCACGGGCCGGGAGCAGCTCCGCGTGGGAGACAAGACGCTGGAGCTGATCCAGGTCGGGCCGGCCCACACGCGGGGGGACGTCCTGGTCCACGTTCCGGAGGAGAGGCTGCTGTACACCGGCGACATCCTCTTCGCCGATGCCCACCCGATCCTCTGGGAGGGGCCGATCGGCAACTGGATTCGCGCCTGCGACGAGATCCTTGCGCTCGATCCGCAGGTGATCGTGCCGGGCCACGGCGCGATCAGCGACACCGGGGCCGTCGTGCGGCTGCGCGACTATCTCGTCAGCCTGGAGCGGGAGGCGCGCGCCCGATTCGACGCGGGCCTGGGCGTGGCCGAGGCGGCGCGCGAGATCTGGCTCTCCGAGCATCGCTCCTGGGCCGACGCCGAGCGCATCGCAGTCAACGTGCACACGCTCTACCGCGAGTTCGCGGCCGACCCCACGCCGGCCGATCCCGTCGAGCTCTTCGGTCTGATGGCGGAGCTCGAGGCCTCCTCCGGGTAGGGAAGGGCGAAGGCGAGCACGGCGTCGCCGGGCTCGGACCAGCCGTGGCCCCCGGCGGCGATCACCAGGAATTGCCGGCCCTCGGGCCTCAGCCGATAGCTGAGGGGCGTCGCGTTCGCGGTGTAGGGCAGGCGCCGGGTCCAGATCTCCTCGCCCGTGTCGGCGTCGAAGGCCCGCAGGAAGCGGTCCGTGGTGGCGCCGATGAAGACCAGGCCCCCGGCGGTGGCCACGGAGCCGCCCAGGTTCGGGGCCCCCAGCGGCAGCCAGAGCGGGAAGGGCGCCTGGTCCCGCGTGGTGCCGAGCCGCGACTCCCAGAGCACGCGTCCCGACGCGAGGTCGACCGCCGTGAGCGTGCCCCAGGGCGGTGGATTGCAGGGGGCCATGAGCGGCGAGAGCAGGGGGCCGCGCTGCAGGGCATAGGGCGTCCCCTGCATCGGGTAGAGCTCCTGCGGATAGGAGGGCTCCTTGGACGGCAGGGCCTCGTAGTCTTCGCGCGGCACCAGCTTCACCACGCTGGGGACGCGCATCTGGTTCACGTAGAGGATGCCCCGCTCCGGATCGATCGAGACGCTGCCCCAGTTGGGCCCGCCCGCGGCTCCCGGGTACTGGAGCGAGCCCTCGAGGCTGGCGGGGGTGAAGATGCCCTCGGAGCGCAGACTCGCGATCTTCTCCGCGCAGCGGGCGCGATCCCAGGGCGTGAAGCCCCAGGCGTCCTCCGGCCGCAGCCCGGCCGGGTGCAGAGGGGGCGGGTGGGTCGGGAAGGGCTGGGTCGGAGAGAGCGCCTCTCCGGGAGCGCCGCCCTGCGGGACCGGCCGCTCCTCCACCGGGTAGAGCGGCTCGCCGGTCTCGCGGTGCAGGAGGAAGAGGTGGCCCATCTTGGTGGCCTGGGCGACGGCCGGTGCCCCGCCCGCCACCTGCGGATGCCGGAAGAGCACGGGCTGCGAGGCCACGTCGTAATCCCACACGTCGTGGTGTACGGTCTGGAAGGACCAGGCCACGCGGCCCGTCTCGGCGTCGAGTGCCACCGTGGAGCTGGAGTAGTGGTCGAGGCCGAGCCGGGCCGCTGCGAAGTAGTCGGTGGCGGCATTGCCCGTCGGCACGAAGACCAGCCCGCGCTCCTCGTCCACGGACATGATCGACCAGACGTTCGCCGTCCCGGGTCGGTAGGGTCCTTCCTCTCCCCCCGGATCCATGCCCGGCGGCACCGGATTCCAGGCCCAGCGCAGCGTGCCGCTGCGGGCGTCGAAGGCGCGCACGACGCCCGGCGGGGCGTCGGTGCGCAGGTTGTCCGAGACCAGCGCCCCGACGACGACCGCTCCCCGCACCACGACCGGCGGGGAGGTGACGTAGTACTCCCAGGGTGGGGCATCCCCCAGGCCCTCGCGCAGGGCCACGCGCCCGCTCTCCCCGAAGTCCGCGCAGGGGCGGCCGCTGCGGGCGTCCAGGGCGATGAGCTGGGAGTCCAGGGTGCCGGTGAAGATCCGCGCGGCGCAGATGGACTCCGGCGCCGCCTGGGGGTCGCGCCAGTAGACCACTCCGCGACACACGCGTGGATAGGGCCCGCGCAGCTTGCGCAGCTTCACCTCCGGGTCGAAGGTCCAGCGCTCGGCGCCGGTCTCCGGGTCGAGGGCGATCACGCGGTTCCAGCCCGTGCAGAAGTAGAGGGTCCCGTCGGCGACGATGGGGGTGGCGTTGAAGCTGGTGCGGGTGCTGCCGTCGCTTCCGTCCGAGACGTCGCCGTGGTGGTAGCTCCAGGCCAGCTCGAGCTCTCCCACGTTGCCCCGGTGGATCTGATCCAGCGGCGACCAGCGCAGCCCGCCGGGATCGCTCCCGTAGTGGGGCCAGTCGGCCGTGGGTCCGGTGAGCGCGAGCTCCGCGGGCTCGGCGCAGGCCGAGAGCGTGGCCGCGAGGAGGGCGGCGAGCGAAGCGAGGCGTGCGTGCGGCATGGCGGGGACCAGCGTCCCCATCTGGGAGCCTCACGTCAACGGGAAGGGCGAGCTCAGCTCCACGAAGCGGCGGTAGGCGCCCCCCTCGCGCTGCATCAGCGCCTCGTGGCTGCCGCGCTCGACGATCCGGCCCGAGTCCACGAAGAGGATCTCGTCCGCCGCTCGCACCGTGCTGAGCCGGTGGGCGATCACCAGCACCGCGCGCTCGCGGCTGGCCTCGCGCAGCGAGCGGACGAGCTGCTGCTCCGTCTCCGGATCGAGCGCGGAGGTCGGCTCGTCGAGCACCAGGATCGGGGCCGCGCGCACCAGCGCCCGGGCGATGGCGAGTCGCTGCTTCTGTCCCACCGAGAGCTTGCCGCCGGCGCGGCCGAGGCGCGTCCGGTAGCCCTCGGGCAGCTGCTGGATGAATCCGTCGGCCCCCGCCGTGCGGGCCGCCTGCCGCAGCTCCAGCTCGGTGGCCTCCGGGCGGCCCAGGCGGAGGTTGGCCTCCACGCTGTCGTCGAAGAGTGCCGTCTCCTGGAAGACGAAGGCGATCTGCTGGCGCAGCGACTCGCGGGTCCCGGAACGCAGGTCCCGATCGTCCAGCAGCACGCGGCCCCGGGTCGGGCTGCGGTAGCCGCAGAGCAGGTAGGCGAGGGTGGTCTTGCCAGCCCCGGCCGGTCCGACCAGAGCGGTGATGCGACCCGGGCGCAGCTCGAGGCTGACGTCCTGCACGGCGGGCACGCCGTCCGGGTACTCGAAGCTGACCTCCTCGAGGCGCAGCGAGTGCCGGATCCGCGGCAGCGGGCGGGCGTCGGGGGCGTCGCTCTCGCCGGGCAGGTCCATCAGGAAGAAGACCCGCTGCAGGCCGGCCGCCGAGGTCTGCACCCGGAACCACATGGCTCCGATCTCGAAGGCGGCGCCGGCGATGATGAAGGCGTAGGTGAAGAAGAGGGTGAAGTCGCCGCGGCTGATGCGGCCTTCGATCACCAGGTCGACGGCTCCGAGGAAGGTCCAGGCCAGCAGCGCGAAGGCCGGGATGCCCACGCCGACGAAGGCGGCCATGGCGGTGCGCATCACGCGGCGGTGGGCGCTGAAGGAGCTCCAGCTGTCCCGGTCGAAGCGCTGTCGCTCGCGCTCCTCGCCCCCCAGGCTCTGGACGGCCAGGATGTTGCTGAGCCCCTCCTCCACGGTCGAGGTCGTGGTGGAGCCGGCCTGGCGGGCCTCCGAGCCGCTGCGGCGCAGCCGGGCGGCGAAGGGCAGGCTGCCGAGGAAGGCGATGGGCAGCAGCCCGAGGGCCGCAGCCACGATCCAGGGGTGGCTCCCGAAGACCAGCTGGAAGACGGCAGCCGTGGCGAGGATCGTGAGGATGCCGAGGACGGGCGTCAGCACGATCCGGAAGCAGCCGTTGGTGATCGAGGGCGAGTCGTACATGACGCGGAACACGGCATCCCCGATTCGCTCGTCGTCGAAGGCCGCCATCGGCAGCGAGTGGATGCGCTCGAAGAGCTTCGCCCGGTAGTGGTGATTCAGGTCCTGGACCAGTCGGATCGTCCAGCGGAAGTCGATCCAGCCGATCAGGCCGCCGGCCAGGCTGAAGCCGGCGTTGGCCTCGTTCTCGGTGCGCGTCGCAGCGTCGTGACCGCTGGCCAGGTAGGCGTCCGTCTGGTCGTTCTCTCGCGAGGAGGTGCCGATGGCGCCGACCAGCAGCAGCAGCAGCGCCTGGAAGCCGACGGTGGCGGCCACCACCGCCTCCGGGCTCGCCTGCTCGAGAGGAGCGACGAGCGGCCTCACGAAGAAGGGGAAGGGAGTGCGCGACTCGGCGATCGGGATGCCCTCGACCACCTGATCCACCAGGATCTTGACGGGCCAGGGCAGCAGCAGCAGCGGGGCGAGGGAGATCACGCCGAAGAGCAGCTTGAGCAGCACCCGGGCGGCGTAGGGCTGGAGGTAGCGCAGGGCCCGGCCGAGCAGGCGCAGGGTCTCGAAGGAGCCGATCTCCGGCTCGGCGCCGAGGGCGTTCAAGGCCTGGGCCTCACGAGCGCTGGCCGCCGCGGGCGGGCGCCTCTGCCTCGACGAGGCTGCGGTAGCCCCGACCGCGCGCCATCAGCGACTCGTGGCTGCCCGACTCGACCAGGCGTCCCTCGCGGAGCACCACGATGCGGTCGGCGCGGCGGATCGTCGAGAGGCGATGGGTGACCAGCAGGATCGCCCTGCGGCGGCCCCACTCCGACAGGCGCCCCAGCACCTCGATCTCGGTGCGGGCGTCGAGGGCGGCCGTGGGCTCGTCCAGCACCAGCACGTCCGGATCCTTCAGCACCGCCCGCGCGAGCGAGATCCGCTGGCGCTGGCCCGTCGAGAGCTTCGTGCCGCGCTCGCCGAGCAGCGTCTCGTAGCCCTCGGGCAGGGCCTCGACGAAGCCGTCGGCGCAGGCCACCCGGGCGGCGGCTCGAACCTCGGCGTCGCTGGCGCCCGGGCGGCCGTAACGGATGTTCTCGCGGATGCTGGCGCCGAAGAGCACGTTCTCCTGCAGGGCCACGGCCACCCGCGAGCGCAGGCTCGCGAGCTGCAGGCGGCCGAGCTCCACCCCGTCGATCGAGATGCGCCCGGCGTCGGGCTCGAAGAGGCGCAGCAGCAACGCGAGGGCGGTGCTCTTGCCCGAGCCCGTGGGTCCGACCAGCGCGGTCACCTCGCCGACCCGGGCCTCGAAGCTCAGGTCGTGGAGCGCGGCCCGCTCCGGGACGTAGCGAAAGCTGACCGACTCGAAGCGGATCCCCTCCCGCACCGGCGCCAGCGGCCGGGCGTCCTGCGCCTCCTCCACCTCCGGGCGCAGGTCCAGCAGCTCGAAGACCCGGTCGAGGCCGATCGCGATGTCCTGGGTCCGGCCCCAGGTCTTGAAGATCACGCGAACCTGGCCGGTGCCGCCCCCGGCGAGCACCTTGAAGCCCTTGTAGCCGCCCAGGGTCCAGACGCCGAGGCCGGCCGAGGCCACCAACGAGCCCGCGAAGAGCGGATCGCCCGAGCGGGTGGCCAGGGTCGAGAGGGCGGTCACGGCCAGCAGGGCCAGGCCGGAGAGCCAGAAGACGCCGATGCCGAAGGCGGCGAGCAGGCTGCGCGCCTCGCGCGCGCGGGCGAAGGCCTCCCGCGAGCTCGTCTCGAAGCGCTGCTGCTCGCGCGCCTCGGCCCCGTAGGCCTTGAGGACGCGGATGCCCGCCAGTGTCTCCTGGATGTGCGAGGTCAGGTCGCTGTTGGCCTCGCGCGCGGCGCGGAAGCCGACGCGCAGCCGGCGCGAGAACCAGGCCCCCAGCAGCAGCGCCGGCGGCCAGAGCCCTGCGATGATCAGGGCCAGCCACGGGTCGTAGAGCCCGATCGCCACGAGGGTCATCGCAAAGCGACCCAACGAGAAGAGGGGCGTCAGGAACAGCACCTCGACGAGCTGCGTGACCATGGCGCTGTCCTGGTAGAGCCGGTAGATGGCGTCGCCGACGCGGCTCTCCGCGTGGAAGCGCAGCGACAGGGACTGCAGGCGCTCGAGGATCTCCACCCGCAGCAGCTGGTTCACGCGCTGCAGGATCCAGACCTGGTAGTACCAGAGGGCCAGCGCGGCGGGCAGCATCGCGCACGAGATCCCCAGACCGACCCACACGGCGCGGCGCGCCAGGGCGCGGCGCAGCTCCGGCTCGAGCTGCGCGACGTGGACGCTCTGCGCGGGATCGAAGCCCAGCAGCCGGGCCGAGACCTCGGTGAGGGGCTGGCCCTGCAGGGCGCGGGTCCAGAAGACGTCGAAGAGGAAGAGCATGACCGGGAGCAGGAGGATCGCGAGGGCCGTGAAGCCGCCGATCAGCGACGCGATGTGCCAGCGCACCGGGTGCAGCAGTCGAACGCAGCGCCAGAGCAGCGCGACGATCAGCCGGAAGTCCAGGCGGTCGGCGCGGCCGCCCGCGCCGAGCTGCGAGAGAGCGGACGTGGGTCGGGGCGCGTCGGAGCTCTGCTCTGCCATCGGCTGCCTCCAAGCCCACCGAGGCCGCTCGGCGTCCCGCGGGGCTCGACGAGCATAGCTGTGGGCGGCAGGGCCCCTGCCTCGGACGCTGGATTCGGATAGGATGCAGAGCGGCGCGACAAATCACCGCTTGAGCCGACGGCTCGAGTGGCCGATCCCGTCGCAGGTCACCAGCGCGCGGGCCGCGAGCTCGCCCTTCACGGGCCCGCAGGGAGGACAGACATGAAGCGTCGGCTCCGCCTCGCCGCTCTGGCGCTGGCGCTGGTCCTCCTGGCCTCGAGCGCTCCCGCTCTGGCGGATACGCACGATCCCAGGCGCTCGGGGCACCCGGTCCGCCTGGCGGCGTACGTGCTGCACCCGGTCGGCGTCCTGCTCGACACGCTGATCATGCGGCCGGCCCACTGGTTCGTGCACCTGGGCCCGAACGCGCAGCTCTTCGGCCACGAAGAGGGCGAGTAGCGGAGACCGCCTGCGGGCCGCGCCCCGGCCCCTGCCTACGGCCCGACCCCATTGTGCCCTGACCCAGGGCTCTGGTATGTTTCTTGCATGAAAACGCGCGCCGGCAGCCGAACGGCTCTGGCCCTGGGCCTGGCGCTCGTCGCCTTCCCGCCGGGCCCGGCCCGGGCCGCGGACGGCCCCGCGGACCAGGCGGTGCTGCACCTCGAGGGCATGACCCTGGTCGCCCGGCAGGGCGAGTCCGGGGAGCTCCGACTGCGCTCGCGGACGGCGGTCTACCACCCCTCGACCGAGCGGGCGGAGCTCGAGGAGGTCGACGCCGTCTTCGTCGACGCGGAGCGCAGCCGGCGCTTCGAGATGCGCTGCGACCGCGCCGAGCTCGATCTGGAGACCCACGACTTCGTCGCGCGCGGGAACGTGCACGGGGTCACGGCGGACGGCCAGCGCTACCGAACGCCAGCCGTGCGCTACGAGCACGCACCGGGGCTGCTGCACAGCGACGAGCCCGTCTCGCTGACCGACGCCACCGGGAGCTTCCACGGCGATGGCTTCCACTACGACCTCGCCGCGGGACGGCTGCGCCTCCTCGGCAACGTCGTGGTCCTCCAGGCGCCGTGAGGGCCCTTCGCCCCCTCGCTGCGGCGGGCTGGGCTGCCTGGCTGGTGCTTCCGGCCGTGGCGAGCGCCGCGGTCGAGGCGCCGCTCGCGATCGGCGTGGCCGCCTTCGAGCGCGCGGGCGCCGGGCCGGACTTCGCGGCGCTGCTGGCCGAGCGGCTGGCGGCGCGGGCGCGTGTGGTCGGCCCGGCCGCCCTGGGCGCGCCCGCGCTGGCCGATCCCGCCCCGGACGCGGCCCGGTCCTGGGCCGTGCGGGCCCAGGTCGGCGCAGTCGTCGTGGGCCGGGCCGCGCCGCTCGGCGGAGGTTACCGGCTCGAGCTGGCGCTGCTGTCGGGGCGCAGCGGCTCGGTGGAGAGGCGCTGGGTCCTCGACGGTCTCGAAGCTGCCGGCTCGGAGCAGCGGCTGGAGACCCTGGCGGACGAGCTGATCGAGCAGAGCGCGGTGCTGGCGGTACAGCCGGCCGAGGCCCGGGCCGAGGCCTCCGAGCCGCGCTTCGGCTTCGGGCTCGAGCGCAGCCGCAAGATCGCCATTCGCTCGGACGCGCTCGAGGCCCTGCGCGAGAAGGGCGGCAGGCGGCTGGTCTTCACCGAGAACGTCGTGGTGAGCCAGGCGGAACTGCGCATGACGGCGGACCGCCTCGAGGCCTTCTATCCGCCGGAGGCCCGTGAGCCCGAGCGCCTGGTGGCCACCGGGCGGGTGCGGGTGATCGAGGGCGGTCGGGAGGCCCGCTGCGACGAGGCCACCTACCGGCGCCAGCAGGAGTCGCTGGTCTGTCGGGGCCACGCCGAGCTGCGGGACGGTGCCGACTGGGTGCGCGGCGACCGTATCGAGATCGATCTGGCCTCCGACAGCGTCAGGGTGCGCGGAGGGGCGACCGTCGAGCTCCAGCCCTCGCCGCCGCCGGAGCCCGCCGGCGTTTCGGCCGGAGAGCCGGGGCCCGCTTCGTGACGGCCCTCGTGGGCCGCGGGCTCTCCAAGCGCTACGGGCGGCGTGACGTCGTGCACGACGTGAGCCTCGAGGTTCGGCCCTCGGAGGTGGTCGGCCTGCTGGGGCCGAATGGTGCGGGCAAGACCACCACCTTCAACATCATGGCCGGCGGGGTCCGGCCCTCGGCGGGCTCCGTCTTCCTCGGGGAGCGGGAGATCACGGACCTTCCGATGTACCGTCGGGCGCGCCTCGGCATTACGTATCTTCCGCAGGAACCCTCGATTTTCCGAAAGCTTTCGGTCGCCGACAACGTGAACGCCATCCTGGAAACCGTCGAGCCAGACCGCACCGTTCGTCGAGAGCGGCTGCGGGAGCTACTGGCGGAGCTCGGGCTGGCCGACAAGTCCGACTATCGGGGCGATACTCTCTCCGGCGGCGAGAGGCGTCGCGTGGAGATTACGCGTGCGCTCGTGCTGGACCCCGTTTTCATGCTGCTGGACGAGCCCTTCGCGGGGATCGACCCGATTGCCGTGATCGACATCCAGAAGATCGTGGAGCAGCTGAAGAATCGCGGGATCGGTGTCATCATCACCGACCACAACGTGCGGGAGACGCTCTCGATCTGCGATCGCGCCTACATCATCAAGGACGGCGGGATCGTGCGACAAGGCCCCCCGGACGAGATCGCGGCCGATCCCACGGTTCGGCAGGTCTACCTGGGTGAGAGCTTTCAGCTCCGCTGAGCAGCGGAGAGACGGGCGAGCGACGTGTCGATTGGTCTGAAGCAGCAACTCAAGCTCAGCCAGCAGCTGGTGATGACCCCGCAGCTGCAGCAGGCAATCAAGCTGTTGCAGCTGAACCAGCTCGAGCTCGAGCACATGGTGCAGCAGGAGCTTCAGGAGAATCCGGTCCTGGAGGAGGTCCAGGAGCACGAGGAGGGCGAGGGGCCCCACGCGGAGTCCGCCTCCGCGGAGGCCGGCGCCGAGTCTCCGGCCGAGGCCGCGGGTGCGGAGCCCGGGGAGGGGAGCGCAGAGTCCGGCGGCGAGGGCGAGAAGGAGCCCACCGACGCCGAGAAGGTCGCCGATATCGACTGGCAGAGCTACGCGGAGGCCTACCCCCAGACCGGGGTGCGCGACGCCTCCGCGGACGAGGATCGGCCCTCGGCCGAGGCCAACCACAGCCGGCGCAGCACCCTGGCCGAGCACCTCGAATGGCAGCTGCAGCTGACGACGCTGCCCATCGAGGAGGCCGTGGTGGCGGGCCTCATCGTGGGCAACCTGGACGACCGCGGCTACCTGCAGGCCAGCGTGGAAGACCTGGCGCGGCAGGCGGGCGTGCGCGACGAGGTGGTCGAGGCGGCGCTGGCCCGGGTGCAGGAGCTCGATCCGGCCGGGATCGCCGCGCGCGACCTGCGGGAGTGCCTGAGGATCCAGGCGCGCGTGCTCCAGATCGAGGATCCCCTGGTCCTGACCATCCTGGATTCGCATCTCGACCGCCTGATCAAGCGCGACTTCCGCGGTCTGGCGAAGCTCCTGCAGGTTCCCGTCGAGCACGTGGCCGCGGCGGCTCGCGTGATCGGTCGGCTGGAGCCACGCCCGGGCCGCGCCTTCGGGGGCGAGGATCCCGTCTACATCGTGCCCGACATCTACGTCTACAAGGTGGGCGAGGATTTCCACATCCAGCTGAACGACGACGGCCTGCCGCGACTGCGGATCAGCAATCTCTACCGGGACGTCCTGGTCCGCGGCAACGGCGTCCCCAAGGACACCAAGGAGTACGTGAGCGAGCGGGTCCGCTCGGCCATGTGGCTGATCAAGAGCATCCACCAGCGCCAGCGGACCATCTACAAGGTGATGCAGAGCATCATCCGCCACCAGCGCGAGTTCGTCGAGAAGGGAATC
>CAZYOL010000070.1:0-19372 GCA_964649065.1 uncultured Spirochaetales bacterium | reverse complement strand
GGCAGCGGGCCCGCCGTGGGCGGCAGGTGCAGGCGGTAGCCGCGCCCCCAGCCCTGCACGACTCCTCGCACGCTGGCTCTCGACTCGCCCGGCGCTCGGGGGGCCTGGGAGGCCCGGGCGAGCCCGCCCGCGGGAAGGCCGAGCACGGCGAGGACCTCGGAGGCCAGTCGCGACACCGCGCCGGGTCGGCGACCCGTCACCAGGACTCCCCGGGGAGGGCGGGGCGGCGCTCCTCCACCATCCGCTCGCTGGAATCCGGCCCGATCCACTCGTCCAGGAAATCGATGCCCCGGCTCACGTGCCCACCGCCGAGGATGAAGGTGGCGAAGTGTCCCGAGTTCGCCCAACGCAGCCGGCTCTCCACCCCGGCGCGGCGCAGCGCTGCGAGCAGCCGCTTCGGATGGCCGCCGCCGACCAGCCAGTCCAGGCGTCCGTGATAGACGAAGGTGGGGGGATGCCGGCTACTCACGTGCGTGAGCGGGGAGGCGGCCAGGTAGCGCTCGGGAAGCTCCTCGGCGCTTCCCCCCATGAAGGAGCGCAGCGGCGGAAAAGAGGGGAGCTCGGCGAGATCCGTCGGGGTCCCGCCGATCAGGAGGGCCTGCACGCGACTCGACACCTCCGAGAAGCGGCTGGGGCCTTCCAGGCCGCTCTCCGGCCCGGTGCTGGCCAGCAGCAGCGCGAGGTGGCCCCCGGAGGAGTAGCCGAAGGCCCCGATGCGCTCGGGATCGATCGCGAGCACCTCCGAGCGGGCCCGCATCCAGCGCACCGCCTCCTTGAGGTCGTGGAGGGGAGCGGGAAAGGGATGTTCGGGGGCGAGGCGGTACTGGGCGGCGACCGCCACGTAGCCGCGGTTGGCGAGCCGATGCGCGACTCCCGCGACGTGGGACTTGTCGCCGCTGACCCAGGCGCCCGGATGCACCAGCAGCACCGCAGGCCGGGGGCCGGGCAGGGCCGGGCGGTAGACGTCGGCCCGCAGCGTCGCTCCTTCGCGCTGCGCGTACTCCAGGTCTCGCATCACGAAGGGGGAGACGTCGCCCTCGGGCCGGGGCTCCGGCGAGGCCCGGCTTCCCGCGCAGCCGGCAGCGACGGCCGCGAGGAGCGCGAGCCCGAGCGGAGCCCTGCGGTGGAAGAGCTGGCGATCTCGAAATTCCATGAACGCGCCCGGAAGCCATATGCTACAGCGGCATCCCATCGAGAGGAGCCCATCGTGAGCCACGCCCTGCGGCCGCTCGCCGCCCCCGCCCCGAATCCCGGACTCGAGATGGCGCGCTCGCTGCGCGAGCTCGTGAGAGAGAACGCCGCCGACTGCGAGCGGCGCCGGACCCTCAACCAGGCCGTGGTGCAGGGCCTCTGGGACAGCGGCCTCATGCAGCTCCAGAACCCGGCCGTCGCGGGTGGTCGGGAGCCCTCCGTCCCCGAGCTGATCGAGGTCTGGGAGGAGCTGGCCTGGCAGGACGCGTCGGTGGGCTGGATCGGCATCGCGAATCTCCCCTCCGCCGCCTTCGCCGCGGCCTACCTCCCCGAGGCCGGCTTCGACGAGGTGTTCACGCGCAACGCCCACCGGGTTGCGCTGGCGGGCCAGTTCGCACCGAACGGCCAGGGCGAGGTCGTCGAAGGCGGCTACCGCCTGAGCGGCTGCTGGAGCTTCGGGAGTGGCACCGGCCACTCGCAGTACATCGTCGGGGGCTTCATGCCCTTCGAGAACGGCGCTCCGCGCATGGCGCCGAACGGCCTGCCCGAGATGCTGATCGCCGTGATACCGAGGGAGGACGTGCGGCTCCAGGACGGCTGGCACGTCACCGGCCTCAAGGCCACGGGCAGCTTCGACTACGAGGTGAAGGAGCTCTTCGTCCCCGAGCGGCGCGTCTTTCCGCTCTTCACCCGCGAGCCGCGCCGCGGCGGCCGGGTCTTCGATCTCGGGATCCTGCCGATCACCGCCGCCGGCCACGCGGCCTGGGCCCTGGGGGTGGCGCGCAGTGCCCTCGACGACGTGCTGGAGCTGGCGGGCTCCAAGGTGCGAATGGGCGAGCCCTCGCCCCTGGCCGAGAAGCCGACCTTCCAGCGGGGCCTGGCTCACCACGAGGGCCTGTGGCGGGCGGCTCGCTGCCAGGTCGTGGACGTCAACGCGCAGGTCTGGCGCGACCTGCAGGCCGGCGAAGCCCTCACGCCCCGGATGCGCGCCGACATGCGTCTCGCCGCCACCTTTGCCACGGAGGCCTGCCGCGAGGTCGTGGAGTTCTGCCACCTGGCGGCAGGGACCACGGCGATTCGCGAGGGCAGCCGGCTGGAGCGCGCCTTCCGCGACCTCTACACCGGGACCCAGCACGCCTTCATCAGCGAGAAGACCTACCTGGACGTGGCGCAGCTTCTGCTCGGCCTGAGCGAGGACAGCCCCGCGCTCTAGCGGCCGGGCGTCGCTCCCGCGGAGCGCGCAGGCGGGAGGGCTTAGGCCTCGAGGCGCCGGAAGACGAGCAGGGTGCGGTCGTCGCGCGGGGCGGCGCCGGCCTGGTGGGCCCCGAGAGCAGCGCGAACGGCCTCCAGCGTGGCTGCCGCGCGGCTGGGAGCCGCCTCGACGACCTCCAGCAGGCGCTCCAATCCGAACTCCTCGCCGGCGGGCGAACGGGCCTCGATGACCCCGTCGGTGAAGAGCACGAGCAGGTCGCCCGGCGCGAAGCGACAGCTGCCCTGCTCGTAGACGAAGTCGGGCAGCACGCCGATCGGAATGCCCGCCGCCTCCTCCACGGTCTCGATGCGGCTCCCGTCGCCTCGCTTCAGCAGGGCGGGCGGGTGGCCGGCGCAGGCGAAGTGCAGCCGGTCCTCGAGCGGATCGCAGACGGTGCAGAAGGCCGTGATCAGGTGGGAGCGGCCCTCCCGGGTGAAGAAGTAGCGGTTCACGTGGGTCAGCAGGCCTCCCGGACCTCCGCCGGGGCCTCCGGGATAGGTGCGCAGCAGCGCGTCCAGCATGGCCGTCTCGACCGCGGCGGCGGCGCCGTGCCCGGAGACGTCGGCGATCATGGCTCCGAAGTGGTCGAGGCGCGCCCCGATCGGATCGTCGTGGAAGTGATGGCTGAGGGGCATGTAGTCGTAGTAGTCGCCCCCGGCCACGTCGAAGGCGTCGAGGGAGGCCGCGACCTCCGCACCCCGGATCCGCACGGCCTCTGCGGGCAGGAGGCGTCGCTGGAGGTGGGCGACCTCGCGCACCGCGTGGCGGTTGCGCTCCTCGGAGGCCTGCAGCCGAGCGCGATCGCACTCGGCGATCAGCGTGGTCGCGGCGAGGCTGGCAGCGAGCCACAGCCTCTCGCGGCGGCTGGCGTCGAGTGCCTCGACCAGTGCCGCCGGCAGGAGCAGCACCGAGGGAGACTCTCCGCTGGCGAGCGGCAGCGCCAGCAGCTCGCTCCCCAGGGCCTTCGCCGTCGCGTCCTCGGGCGGCAGGCCCGACACCCGCCGCGGCTCCGCGGTGGCCTCGAGCAGGGCGGCGAGCTGATCCCCGGCCCGCCGCGCCCCGGCCGGGCTGCCCGGCGCGGCGCCGGGCAGCCCGGCTCCGAGCAGGCACCAGCTCCCCCAGGGATCGCGAGCGGCCCACTGCCACGGGCCGTCGCCGACACAGGCACGGATCACGTAGGCCAGCCGCTGCTCGGGCGAGCCGCGGCCGGCGTCGCCCAGAGCCCGCATCGCCGCGCCGAGTCGAGCCTCCACAGCCTCCTCCCCGGTCTCTTCGATGCCGCGCAGCGTAGGCCATCCGCCCGCGGCTGCCGGCCTTTCGGCCCGGGCCCGGCTTGACGTGGACCCGGGGTCGCCGTATCACCGGCCGCGCAGCGGGGCCGGCAGGGAGTCGGAACGTCCGCTCGACGACACAGCATCGAGATCAGAAGAGGGGGAATCCAAATGAAGCGATCGAAGGCGACTCTGGCGGTGGCAGCGCTCATGGGCAGCGTGCTTCTCGGGCCCATCGGCTGCATGGGCGTGCTCGGACCGACGGTGGGCGCCTGGATGACGGTGAAGGGTCCGATCCAGGGCGGCACCGGCACGGGCACGAAGACCGGCGAGGCCTGCGCCCGCGGCTGGTTCGGGGTGGTCGCGCTGGGCGACGCCAGCATCGAGGCCGCGGCCAAGAACGGCGGCATCACGAGGGTGGACTCCGCCGACTTCTATGCGCGCAACCGCATCGTGATCGGCCGCTTCTGCACCGTCGTCCGCGGCTCCTGAGCCGGCCTCGGCACGCCATCGGGGCGGGGTGGGGGGCTCTGGCGCCCCGCCCCGTCCCGTCCCGCGAGGCATTCAAGTTCGCCGGGTCGCCACCGATACGCCCCGTCGATGGGGTGCGCAGGTCGCCGATCCGGTCTCCTCTCCGGGCTCCTGGCCGTGCTGGGGGGTCTCGCGCCCGCCGCGGCCTCGGCGCTGACGGTATCCGGAGACGTGGCGCTGCTGGCGAACGCCCCGGCCTCGGTCGCGGAGGAGGCCCTGGAGAGCGACACGCAGATCTTCCTCTTCCTCGAGGTCTCCGACGTCACCCTCGGCAGCGCGCTCTCGATCAACGTGGACTCGCCGGGGACCTACACCGCCAATCCGGGAGTGACGACGCTTTCGGCCGGCACGGTCCTCAGCTCCTACTTCGTCCACATGGACATCATCGACGCCGGGGACCCGGGCTCCGCGGGGGCCCCGCTGGACCTTTCCGGCTCGATCACCTTCGACACCGAGATCCTGGGCATCATCGGAGACGAGGTGCAGCTGAACGCCTCGGATGCCCTGCTCGGCGCCCCGGGTACCACCTACCCGACCGGCGTGGGCCGGCGCGACTTCTGGGAGACGCCGGACTCCCTGACCCTGAGCGCCGATCGCCGGACGCTGACCTTCGAGGACATGCGCGCCACCACGAATCTGCTCGACCAGCTGCGGGTGGTGGTCGCGCCCGTCGCGCTCCCCGTGCCCGAGCCCTCCACGGCCTTCCTGCTGGGCAGCGGGCTGCTGCTCCTCGGAATCGCTCGCAGGAGCCCGGCTCGCTGAGCGCCGCCGGGCTCCCAGTCGGCCCGCTCCCACCACGACCCGACCCGTGAAGGAATCGCCGGGCGAGGTCCGCACGGCGAGGCCGTTCGCGGCGTTGCGCCCCGGGTGTCGCTGCCCTATCCGTGGCGGCGATGTCGCGGCGGCAGCTTCGGCGTACCCGAGGCGAATGGACCGCTGCGCTGACACTGGCGGCCGGCTTCGTCTGCATGGCGATCGCCTCGGCTTGCTCGATCGTCCGGGGCGAGGGGCATCCGCTGCTGCCGTCTCCGCTCGACGTCGTGCTGGAGCGTTGGGTCGGCGTAGGAGGTCGGCTCTCCGAGCTGGGCCGGCTGCCCATGGACGCGCTGCGAGCCCCGGGGCTCGTGCTCGGCGCCTTCGCGGTGCTCGCCTGGCGGGGCCACGGCCTCGGCGCCACGTCCCGCCCCGGGGCTCTCGTCGCGATCGCGCTGGCCCTGGCCTGGATCGGCCAGTCCTTCTGGTTGGACGGCGCGACGGCCGTGGGATCCGCGGCAATCGCGCTGGCCTGTGTGGCCTACGGATCGGCACTCGGCGCGGCGGGCGCACGAGCTCCGGCCCCGACGGATTCCGGAGCGGGGGAGGGCGCGGCGGGAGGCCCCTCGCCGCGGGAGCTGCTGACGGCCCTGGCGCTGCTGGCGCTCTTCGTGCTTCTCGGCCTGTGGCGGCTCGGTCTCCACCCGGACGTCTACTTCGACGAGGTCGCCTACACGAAAGCGGCCCGCATGTGGCTGGGGACGCTCGACCCCGGACCGATCCTCGGCGTCTGGGGCTGGGAGGGCTATCCCTACGAGCTCTTCAGGTCTCAGGCGCTGGCGCTCTCGTTTCACGCGGCGGCGCTGGCCCTGCTGCCGCCGGGAGTCGCCGCGCTGCGCCTGGCGGCGCTCCTCGCGATCGCAGCGGCCCTGGCGGCAACCTGGTGGACGCTGCGCATGCGGATCGGGGCGGGTGCGGCGTTGCTGATGCTCGGCCTCGCCGCCGGCGCGCCGCTGCTGTTGGCCTTCGGTCGCAACGGGCAGTACATCGCCTTCTCCACCCTGCACGGCGCGCTCTGCTTCCTGGCCTTGCTCGGGTGGCTCGAGGGTCCCCGGGGCCTGCGCGGGATCGTGCTGGGCCTGCTGCTGGGCGCGTCGCTGTACCTGTATCAGCTGAGCTGGTTCGCACCGGTCCTGGCGGCGCTGGGCGCTCTCGCCGCCAGCGAACGCTGGCGCCGCGCACCGTGGCGCCGGGCGGGCCCCGTGGCGATCGTCGCCGCGCTGCTGGTCTTGCCTTCGCTCTCGGGTCTGGTGCCCGGCCTCTCCGCCGTCGGCGCGCAGACCTTCGGCAAGGCCCCCTGGAGCCGAAGCGGCGAGCCCGCGCCTGGGAGGCGAGACGCGATCGTCTTCAGGGGCCGCGAGCGAGAGCCCGAGCTGGCCCGTGCGCTGGCCAGTCGGCTCGCCGGCGAGGGTCTTCGGGTGGGCGCGCTGGAGGCCGGCTTGGCCGCCGTCCAAGTCTCCGGCCCTCCCTCACGCGTCGCCGACGCCCTGGAGATCGCGGCCTCGCTGGGCTGGAAGGGACCCCCCGACTACGCGAGGCCGCGAAGCGAGGACTCCCTCAGTCGGATGCGGCGCATGGCGGCCGCGCTCTTCTACGCGCCGGCCTGGGAGTCTGCCGGCCGCTTCGTCGCGGTGCCGCTGCTCGATCCGCTGCTGGCGCCGCTGATCCTGCTCGGGATGGTCGGTGCGCTCCACCGCCGCAGCCAGCTGTGCTGGCGGCTGCTGCTGGTGTGGTGCGCGGGCGCCCTGCTGCTGCCGGCGGCCCTGGGAGGCGCCCTGCCGCGCCGCGTGATGCTCGCCGTGCCCTTCGTGCACGCGCTGGCCGCCCTGCCGCTGGTCGATCTCTACCGGCTCGCGCCCGCCGTCGCACGGCGCGCCGTGGCACTGCTCCTGGCGCTCCTCGTAGCCGCCAGCCTGGCGCTGGGGCCGTGGCTCTACTTCGAGCGCTGGGGCCTGCGCTTCGGCAACACCGCTCCGCTCGGCGTCCTCGACTTCCTCGCCTCGATCTCGGACATCCCGGAAGAGGAGCTGGTGGCCTCGCCTCTCTGGTTCTCGACTCTCACCCCGAAGGTCGTGGCCGAGAGCGTCGACCTCAGGCCCCGGAGGCTGCGCCAGTTCCGGGAGCTCGACGGGCAGGTGCTGCGGCGGCTGGCCTGCCGGGAGGCCCTTCCCGTGCACGCGCTGCTCGAGCGCGAGCGCGGCGCCGCCGTCGTGAGAGCGCTGGCGGGGGACTTCTCGCTCGCCGCAGGTCCGCTGGGAGAGCGGCTCGAGCTCCGACGGCTCCGGATCGCGGACCCGCGCCCCGGTGCTTGCGCGAAGCGGGAGCGTTGAGAGCCGCCTGGCCTACTCGATGTAGCCCAGCGCGCGGAGCCCTTGCTCGTGCTGCACGGCCTCGTCCTCGGAGAGCTCCAGCGCGCGGCCGGGGGCCTGCTGGGGCCAGCGACGCCGCAGGCGCGCCAGCTGCTCCTCGAGGAGCGCCACCCGCTCGGGGTGCAGGGCCGCGACGTCGCGCTGCTCGGCGGGATCGCGGTTCAGGTCGTAGAGCCGGGTCGAGCGTCCATCCGTGGTGAGCTTCCAGCCGGGCTCGCGCACCGCCACCCACTCCTCTCCCTCGGCGCTTCGCTTCGGGTATTCCGCGTAGAAGGTCTCGGCGTAGGCGGGGCGGGGCGCGGTCAGATCCAGCAGGCTCTCGCCGTCGATGCCCTCGGGCAGCGGCAGCTCGGCCAGCTCGAGCAGCGTGGGAAACAGGTCCACGATGCGCACCTGGCGGGTCTCG
This sequence comes from uncultured Spirochaetales bacterium, assembly GCA_964649065.1. Classification (GTDB taxonomy): domain Bacteria; phylum Myxococcota_A; class UBA9160; order UBA9160; family SMWR01; genus CAZYOL01. The sequence continues at coordinate 11,539 of CAZYOL010000070.1, read as the reverse complement.
ACTGCGGGCTCCAGGCGGCCGGGCGCCCGCAGCAGCATGGGAACCCGCAGCAGCTCGTCGGCCAGGTGCGGCGAGTGGGTGGCGATCGGCCGTCCGTGCCAGCCCAGGGCCTCGCCGTGGTCGGCCACCACTGCGACGACGAGGCTCGAGAGCAGGCCGTCGCCTTCGAGGGCCCGCAGCAAGCGACCGATCTGCGCGTCCATCGCTGCGACCTCTTCGTAGTAGCGCTGGCGGCGCGGCTCGAGCGGGTCGTCCGAGGCGGGATCGGGCCCGCGGTACGCGTCCGGCGGATCGTAGGGCGCGTGGGGATCGAAGAGGTGGATCCACAGCAGGAAGGGGCGCTCGGCGTCGCGCCTCGCCAGCCAGGAGAGGGCCTCGTCCACCGTGTTCTCCGCGCGGCGTTCGAAGAAGACGCCGCCGACCCGCCGCCTTGCAGTGAAGCTTCGCACCCCCGGACGGAAGGATCGGCTGGAATAGCGGTCGAAGCCCTGGTCCAGGCCGAAGCGCGGATGCAGGACGTAGCTGGAGACGAAGGCCGCACTCTGGTAGCCCGCCGCGCCGAAGGCCTCGGCCAGGGTCGGGACCTCCTCCGGAAGGGCCTGCCGGAGGAAGTCGCGCAGGCCGTGCGCCGGCGGGAAGCGCCCGGTCAGCAGGCTCGCGTGCGCGGGACCGGTGTAGGGGGTGTTGCTGATCGCCTGGAGGTACAGCACCGACTCCGCGGCCAGGGCGTCGATCGCGGGCGTGCTGGCGCGCGAGCCTCCGTAGGCGCCGACGGCGTCGGCGCGGGTCGTGTCGAGCGTGAGGAGCAGCACGTCGGGCCGGGCGGCGGGGCGCTGGCAGCCGGTGGCCAGCAGGGCAGCCGCGAGGAACAGCGCGAGCCAGGGCCTCGGCGGGAGCACCGCGGCAACGTAGGTGCCCCGCCCGTCGCGCGCTCGTCTCGCAGGACGCCTCCCCCCGGCGCGAGGAGCTCGTGGGAGGCACGAAGAGCACTGACATCTGTCATGCCAAATTGACGACCGTCAGAAGAGCGGCGAGAATGCGTCGATGGCACTCCCCAGGGCGCTCCCCGGCCGCCGCCAGCGCCAGCTGGACGCCACCCGCCAGCTCCTCTTCGAGGCGGCGATTGCCGAGTTCCGTCGCGTCGGGCTCGCCCGGGCCAGCGTGGCGCGGATCGCTCGCGAGGCCGGCGTCTCGCGCCCCAGCTTCTACTTCCACTTCCCGAGCAAGCAGCACGTGCTGCTCGAGCTCCAATGGATCGAGGAGCTCTCGGTGGCATCCCGCCTCGAAGGTTCGCGGAGCCTGCGAGAGGCCCTCCAAGAGCTCGCCGAAGGCCTGATCGAGCTCGAGGCGCGGCTCGGAGACGCGGATCTCTTCCGCGACATGATCGCGGTCTACGCTCGGCGGCCCGCCGAGCTCCCGATCGCCGAGCAGAGCTTTCCGCTCGTCGAGGCCCTGGCGCGCCGATTCGGAGAAGCCGCGGCGCGCGGGGAGCTGCGCTCCGGGCTCGAGTCCGAGGCGGCGGCCCGCGTCTGCCTGACCAGCGCCTTCGGCCTCTTCCTCGGCCTTCCGAGCGACCCCGCGCAGCGCCGAACCGACTTCGGCCTGCTCTTCGCGCTGTTTCTCGCGGAGGAGGCCCCGTGACCCGAGTCCGTCCGCCCGAGGGCTTCGACGAGATCGGGACCAGGAGATGTGGATGGACCTCTTCGAGCGCGACCTCTTCACCGACCCCGAGCTGATCCAGGACCCGGCTCCGTACCCCGCAGAGCTGCGCAGGAGGGGGCCGGTGGTGCGCGAGCCCCACCTCGGCGTCTTCCTGGTCTCCGGCCTCGAGGAGATTCTCGGGATCCACGCGGATCTCGATTCCTTCTCCGCCGTCGTCGCGCCTCTCGGGCCCTTCGTGACCGGAGGTGGCCGCCGTCGCGCGCCTCGCCGTGACTGCTTCGACGCCAAGCGCCGAGCTTCCTGATCCGGGGTCTGGAGGCTCTCTCCCTCCGCTTCCGGCTCCTCCGCTAGGGCCGCGCGCTCCTGGCCGCTCTGGGGCTGGCGGGTGGCTCGGTCGTCGACGCGCGCAACGGCGGCGCGGTCTGGACGAACGCGGCGAGAAGGCCGTGCCTTGACGGGCTGCTGCCTGGGCGGTGAGATCCCGCGGCATGAAGATCATCACAGCCGAGATCCAGGTGAAGCCGGAGCACTGGGAGGCGGCCCGGGAGCTCGCGGAAGCCCACAGCCGGACCTCCCGCGAGGAGCCGGGATGCCTCTCTCACGACTGGTTTCCGCATCCGCGCAAGGGCCATACGGTCTTCTTCTTCGAGCAGTGGCGAGACCAGGCTGCGATCGACGCGCACTTCGCCAGGCCCCACTCCGCGCGGCTGGTGAGCTCGTTCCGGGCATGGGCCCGCTCCCCGCTCGCCCTGCGCATCCTGGAGGTCGGCGAGGCCCGGGAGATTCCGCTCTAGTGGATCCGGCCGTCGCGACCGGATGCGGCCCCTAGCGGGTCGGGATCTGCTCGGTCCTGACCTCCCGGGTGAAGGTGAAGCGGGCGGGCTCGCTCACCAGGGTGTCCGCCAGCGTCGCGACCTGTCCGGTTCCTGCGGCGAAGGGAAGCGCGAGCACGAAGAGCGTCGAGCTCAGTGCAAGGGTGGCCAGCCCGAGGGGACGCAGCACGGTCAGGTCGACCGCCACGACGAAGATGTCCGTGTCGTTCGCGCCCTCCGTGTAGCCGGCTCGCGCCGGCGCCGCGAGAGCCAGTGCCAGCGTCAGTGCCGCGGCGAGAGCGAGGGCGCGCGAGTTCCGTCCGGGGGCTGCGCTCCCTCTCGAGTCCGTGCGGATCGCGCGCGTGCGCACTCCCCGTCGGGTCTGGCCTCGAGCGCCAGTCGATCGCTTCCTATTCATTACCGCCTCCTCCAGCGAGTCGCGAGGATAGGCCACGCGCCGTCGCCTCTCCGTGGGGCCGGCGGCTTGCGGGCGGCACGTCAGGGGCCGAGGGGTTGGTATCGCTCTGGCACGATGGGGGTCGCCGCAGAACCCTCGCCGAAGCCCCCGAGAACGGCGCTGACTCGCAGTGATTCCCGGGGGGGGACGCCAGCTTGCTCGCGACACGCGGGGCTGAACTCCTAGTGCTTGAGCCAGCGCGCATCGCTGACGAGGCAGATGCCGCCGGTCCGCTTCAGAACTGGCCGGACGGCCGCGACGAACCCGGCCACCCGCTCCTCTGGGGTCGCGATCACGAAGACAACGTTCTGGAAGGCGTCGGAGAGGCCGTCTCCGCTTCGCTCGCCGCGTTGCCCCTGCCCGGCGGCGGCGTGCAGGATAGTGAAGCCGTCGATTCCGGCGTCTTCGATCAGCTGGCGGATCGTATCCTCTTGGGCGGCTTCGATGACGATCTCGATTCGCTTGACGTCTCGCATGCGCTAGCTCCCGGCGTTGTGGAGGAGGCCGATCGCCCACCAGTAGAGCGGAATCCCGAGAACGACGTTGAAGGGAAAGGTCACCGCGAGCGACATCGGAACGTAGAGGCTCGGGTTGGCTTCGGGCAGTGAGAGTCGAAGAGCGGCCGGAACCGCGATGTAACTCGCGCTCCCGGCCAGCACGGCCAGGAGCAGCGAGTCGCCGGCAGGGAGCCCCACGACCCATCCGAGCAGGATGGCGATGGCGGCGTGGATCGGTGGTGCCGCCAGCGCGAACAGGATGGGCGTCGCACCGGCGGCTCGCAGGTCGCCCAGTCGGCGTGCCGCGAGGAGCCCCATTTCGAGCAGGAAGAGACAGAGCACGCCTTTGAAGGGCTTGCTGACGAAGTGTGCGATCTCCTCGAACTCGCGCGGTCCGATCACGAGGCCGATGGCCATCGATCCCAACAGCACGAGGACGGCTGGATTGAACGCAGCTTCGTGCATGAGCGGGCTCCAGGCGAGCGCTGGCGGTTCACCGCCACTTTCCCGGGCGTCCGGAAAACGTTGCGCAAGCACCAGCCCCATGACGATCGCAGGGGACTCCATGAGTGCCATCGCGGCGACCATGTGTCCCCCATGAGACACCGACAGCTCGCCCAGAAAGCTCGAGGCGACGACGAAGGTGACTGCCGAGATCGACCCGTAGGTGGCGGCGACCCCGGCAGCATCGACCGCACCGAGACTCCGACGAAGCAAGAAGAAGGTCCACACCGGGACGGCGAATGCCATCGTGAGGCCGGCCCCCAGACCGGCCACGACGTCCCTGGAGATCCCTGCCTCGTGGAGCTCCACGCCGCCCTTGAGGCCGATGCTCAGCAAGAGGTAGAGGGAGAGAAAGCGGGCGACGGGCTGCGGAATCTCGAGATCGGACCGGACCCACCGCGCGAAGAGCCCGAGCCCGAAGAAGAGCACGGGGGCGGAGAGCAGGTTGTCGAGCATGGAAGGGCGTCCTCGCGTGAGCCATCTGCGATCCCTCGCCACCGAAATCTAGGACGCACGAATTGGGAGGCCCAACGCGATCCCGTCGTCGCGATGACGACGTTGCGCACGCGGGACTCGAGGGCCGCGACCGCCAGGAACCCGAGCCCGAGTGCGCCGAGGGTGGCTGCATGGACGATCGACCGGCGCTCGAGGTCGGCGCGGACGCCGGAATCCCGCAGCCCGCCCGGGAAGTGAAAGCGCCCGGAGACCGAGGCCTCCGGGCGCTTCTGAGTGGTAGCGGGGGAGGGATTCGAACCCCCGACCTCCGGGTTATGAGCCCGACGAGCTACCAGACTGCTCTACCCCGCAGCAAAGGGACCCTGAGTATTATCCGCCCTTCACACGCCTGTCAAACTCGCCGAGCTGCGCCCTCGCTGCGCCGGAATTGCCTCTCAAGACATTGGAATTATTGACATTTTTCGTTCGGCTCGGCCACTTCCCCGGCAGGAGGTAGCCCGTGTCGAAGCTCCTGATTCCGCTCCGGGACCCCGCGTCCCTCGCTCTGGTGGCCGCTGCCGTGGTGGCGGGCTGCCTTCTCACCACGCCCGCCGCCGCGGAGGGCCGCACCGTCTACCAGTGGGTGACCGACGAGGGCACCCTGGCCTTCACCGACGACGAGAAGGCCATCCCGACCCGCTACCGCGATCGCGTGAAGCAGCGCGAGATGCTCGGCCTCACCGAGTACCGCCGCTACACCCGGATCGCGACGCCCCAGCGCGTGCCCGATCGGGCTCCCGAGCCGGAGCCGAGCCGCCTGCAGGCCTTCGAGGCGCCGCCGCAGCGCTCGGCGCCCGGGCGCGGCCCGACCGTCTCGGTGCGCACCGGAGGGGCCAACTCCCAGGTCATCGACGTGACCCCGGATGCGAACGAGGCCGAGCCGATCGTGATCGAGAAGCGCCGCTACGTGGCCGAGAACGGCTCGGTCACGCGCACCAACACCATCGTGCGCCAGGGCGACCGGATCCTCACGGTGATCAAGCCCCAGGCCAACCAGACCAACATCACCGACTTCGGTGACGAGGACGACCTCTAGGCCGGTCCGGGCTCAGCGCGCGGGCGAGGCGGGCTCCTCCACCCGGATCCAGCCGGGCAGGGCACCCGCCCGCCGCGCCTCGTCGGGCAGCGCCTCGAGCCGCGCTTCGGCGTCCGCCAGCTCGCGGCGCGCCTCCTCGAGCTCGCTCACCGCCTCGACCTTCTTGTCGCCGCGCGCGCGGATCTTCTTGCGCAACCGCGTGTAGCGGGCCTCGGCCGCCGAGACCCGCGAGCGGGCGTCGCGCACCGCGGCGTGCAGGCTGCGAGCCCGCTCCTGCCAGTAGGCGCGCTGGGCCTCTTCCGGGCCGGCGGGCTCGGACCCGCGCGCCGGCGCGATCGTGGCGATCAGGCAGAGCAAGAGCAGCACTCCGATCCAGACGCGATTCATGCGAGGGCACCTCCGACGGGCTCGAGGGGCTCGTTCTGGTAGACGTAGTCTTCGATGCGCTCGGCGCTCTGGCGGTCGACGCGCAGGAACTGCACGCCCATTCCCGCCGGCGCGCCAGCTACGCGTCGGCGCGTCCAGACGACGACGGCGGTCGGCGCCAGCTCCTCCTTCGAGTCCGGCAGCGTGAAGCGCAGCGCCAGCTCGGTGTGCGGAGAGGGCGGGTCGGAGAGCTGGACGAACATGCCGCCGCGCGAGAGGTTGCGGGCGATGCCCGAGGCCTCGCCGTCGCTGGCCAGGGGCGAGAGCCGCACCTCGGACTCGAAGGGGACCCGCGTGAGGCCGGCTCGCCGGTCGCGCAGCAGGCGGCCGACGGCCTGGGTGAGGCCGATGCGGCTGATGGGCTTCGCGATCACGTCGTCCGCGCCGGCCCGCACGGCCCGCTCGCGCTCCTCCGCCGAGCTTCCGTTGATCACCAGCAGGACCGGCGTCTCGGCCAGCTCCGGATCGCTCTTCACGATCCGGCACAGGCGGTCGCCGGGCAGGCCGGGCATGTGCAGGTCGAGCACGGCCACCGAGGGCCGCTCGCTGCGCAGCACGGCCAGGGCGCGCTGGCCGTCGGCGGCCGTCAGCACCCGCCCGGAGCGGGCCAGGAAGAGCGACTCCAGGTCCCGGAAGAGCGGCGAGTCGTCGGCCACCAGGATGAGCCGGCCGGGCGCCGGCTCCATCAGGGGCGCTCCCCGTGCTCCTGCAGCAGCCGCGGCAGATCCGAGCGCACGAGCCACTTGTTGCCCTTCTCGCGATGCCAGGCCTGCTCCTCGCGCAGGGCCCGGTCCACCGCCGTGGTGAGCGAGAAGGCCCGGTAGGTCACGACCACCGACGCCTCGCTCTCGTCCTCGTTGATATCGAACTCGCCGCTCTCGTAATCGGTGATGCGGATCTCTTCGAGGGTGCGGCCGAACTTCAGGTACTCGTCGCGGAGCTCCGGATCGACGTAGAGGCTGGCGCGCTCGATCTCGCCCCAGCGAACCAGCTGGGTGTAGTCTTCCTGGGCGGCCTCCAGCGAGTTCGTGCGTCCCAGCGGATCGGAGAAGGTGGCCCCGCAGCCGAGCCCGACGAGGGCGCTGAGGAGCGCGATGGCGGTGTGACGTCCCATGGGTCCCTCCTGCTCGCCGACCGGCAAGGGCCTGGGGAGCCAGCGGCCGGCGCTGGCCTTTTCATCGGCCGCTGCACATCGGAGCTGGAGGGGGCTGTGATACGCTCGCGTCCCATGCCTGCAAGAGCTGGAAATCGCTGAGCTTTTGGCTTCCCTCTGGCTCGGCATCGACATCGGCGGCAGCAAGCTCGCCTGGGGCCTGGCCGAGGCCACGGGCCGGGTCCTGCGCAGCCGCCGCCGGCCGGCCGAGGCGACCGCCGACGGTGTCGCCGACGTGCGCCGGATCGCCGCCGACGCCCGCGCCCTGCTGCGCGAGGCGGGGGTGGAGCCGCGCGATCTCGCCGGCGCCGGCGTCGCCGCGCCTGGCCCGCTGGAGGCGGACGGCGTGCTGCTGGAGCCGCCCAACCTGCCCGGCTGGGGGCGGGTGCCGCTGCGCGAGATCCTGGAGCAGGAGCTGGGCATTCCGGTCGCCGTGGACAACGACGCCAACGCGGGCGCGCTGGCCGAGTGGCGCTTCGGGGCGGGGCAGGGCGCGTCGCACCTGGCCTTCCTCACCATGTCCACCGGCATCGGGGCGGGCCTGGTGCTCGCGGGCCGGCCCTACCGCGGGGCGGGAGGCAATGCGGGCGAGCTGGGGCACAGCCGGGTCGAGTGGCCCGGGGAGGCCTGCGGATGCGGTCGCCGCGGCTGTCTCGAGGCCTACTGCGGCGGCGCGAGCTGGACCCGGCGGCTGCGCGAGCAGACGCCCGCCGGCTCTCGGGTGGCGGAGCTCGCCGGCGGGCGGGCGCTGGCGCGTCCGGAGCACCTGCTGCGGGCGGCCCGCGAGGGGGATGCCTTCGCCCTCGCCGAGCTCGAGCGCTACAACGGCTACCTGGCGCGGGGGCTGGTCAACCTGGTCTTCACCCTGGCTCCCGAAGCGATCGTGCTCGGCACCATCCCGAGCGCCGCGGGCGAGGCCCTGTGCCTGGGTCCCGTCCGGGAGCGCGTGCGAGCCGAGCTGTGGCCGGTGCTCGGCGAGGGGCTGCGCATCGTGCCGGCGGCGCTCGGCGAGAGTGGCGGCACGTTGGCCGGCGTCTGCGTGGCCCTGGCCGCGGCGGAAGAGCGCGGCTAGATCCGCGTCGCCTCGAAGCGCTCCACCTGGGAGGCCAGCTCGGCGGCCCGGGTGCGCAGCGCTTCGACGAGGGGGGAGAGCTCGCGTAGCCGGTGGCCGCCCTTCTGGCTGTTCTCCAGGATCGCCGCAAAGTTGTCGGCGATGGCCCGGATCGACTGAGACTGCGAGCGGGTGTTCTGCTGGACGCCCTGGATCATCTCGGTGATGGCCTCGATGTTGCCGCTGATGTAGCGCCCGGTCTCGCGCTGCTCCTCGGTGGCCCGGGTCACCTGGCGGCAGAGGTCCACCGAGTGGCTGGCGTTCTCGAGCAGCTGCTGGCTGGCGGCGGCCTGCTCCGAGACCGCCGTCGAGATCTCGTGGACGTGCTCCGAGGTGCGCCGGGCCGACTCCGCCACGTGTCGGGAGTTGCGCCCCTGCTCCTCGGTGGCCCGGGCGATCTCGGAGACGCGCTGGCTGGCCTCGCTCGCCGAGTGCAGGATCTGCTGGAGCGCCTCGCCGGCTCCGCGCGAGCGCTCGACGCCCGCGTCCACACTGGCCATGCCGCCCTCCATGGCGCGGACGGCATTGGCCGACTCGGCCTGGACGGCCTGGATCAGTCGCTCGATCTCCTGGGTGCTGCCGGTGGTGCGTTGGGCCAGCGTCTTGACCTGGTCGGCCACCACCGCGAAGGCCCGGCCGTGCTCGCCGGCCTGGGCGGCGATGATGGCCGCATTCAGCGAGAGCAGGTTCGTCTCGTCGCTGATCGAGCCGATCACGGTGGCGATCTTGCCGATCTCGCCGATCCGGGTGGCCAGGCCTTCGAGGGCGCCCTTGACCTCTCGGGTGCTGTCGCGGATGGCGGCGATGCCGTCGATGGTGGCGCCGACCGCCCGCGAGCCCTCCTCGGCGCTGCCGCTCACCTCGGAGGTGAGCGTCGAGGCCTCCTTTACGTGCTGGCCCACCTCCTGGATGCTGCGGTCCATCTGGGCGATGGCCGCCGCCGTTTCCTCGGCGACCTGCTGCACCGAGCCGCCGTTCTCGGCCACGCGCCGGATGCTCTCGCCGAGCTGGTGGATCGATGAGGTGGAGCTCTCCACGGTCTGCTGCAGGTTCGCGGAGCTGACCGCCACCTGCTCGATCGAGCCGCTCATCTGCAGGATCGAGGAGGCGGTCTCCTCGTTCGAGCGCGCCAGCCGCTCGACCTCCTCGTCGATGCCCCGCACGGAGTTGTTCACGTGCGCGTGGAGGGAGGCCGTCTCCTCGACGGTCGCCTCCTGCTCCCGGGAGCTCTCCTGGATCTGCTCGAAGGCGGCGACCAGCTCGGCGGGCAGGTGTTCCAGGTGACGGACCAGCTCGAGGACCCGCTGCGACGTGGACCGCAGCTCCTCCCGGTGTTGGCTCAAGAGGGCGGCTGCCGGGGCCAGCTCGCCCATGGACTCCACGGGCAGACGCCGCCCGGTGTCGGCTCCGAGCAGGGCCCGCAGCCCGGTCTCCAGCGCCTCGACGCGCGCGCGTCCCGGCGCACCGAGCTGGGCGGCAGCGGCGCCGAGGCCCAGTGAGCCCAGCAGCAGCACGGCCAGGCTCGCGAGCATGGCCGCGTCGGCCCAGGCGAGGGCCAGGGCGCCGAGCCCCACGGCCAGGCAGCCGGCGGCCATCGGGACGGCCCGGGCCAGGCCTGCTGCGCCCCGCCAATTCTGGACGGCCTGGTCGCTCAGTGAATCCCCCTCCGGCCGGGACCGGCCCTCGCGAGCCGATCGGCCCGGCGGGGGCGCGGCTTGAGGCGCGGGGCGGCGCTCAATCGGGATAGGCGTCGGCGATCTCGGCGCTCAGCGCGGCCAGTCGACCCTGGCGGATCGCGGCGCGGGCCCGCTCCATCAGGCCCAGGTAGAAGCGCAGGTTGTGGACCGAGGCGAGGCGGGCGCCCAGGGCCTCGCCGCCCCGCAGCAGGTGGCGCACGTACGCACGCGAGTGACGCCCGCAGGTCGGGCAGTCGCAGTCCGGATCGGGGGGTGCGTCGTCCTCGAGGAAGGGCGCGGTGCGAATGCGCAGCAGGCCGGCTCGCGTGAAGAGCACGCCGTGGCGCGCGTGCCGCGTCGGAATCACGCAGTCGAAGAGGTCCACACCGGCCTCGATGGCCTCGACCAGGTCGCGCGGCTTGCCGAGGCCCATCAAGTAGCGCGGCGCGGTCTCCGGCAGGGCCAGGTGGGCCGCGCCGACCAGCTCCCCGCGCAGCGCCCGCGCCTCGCCCAGGCCCAGGCCGCCGTGGGCGTAGCCGTCGAAGTCCAGGGCGACCGTCCGCTCCGCGTGCTCGCGGCGCTGGGCCGGCGAGGGACCGCCCTGGACGATGCCGAAGAGGGCCTGATCCGGGCGCCGGTGGGCCCGCCGCGCGCGCTCCGCCCAGCGCAGGGTCCGCTCGCTGGCGGCCCTCAGCACCTCTTCGCCGGCCTCCGGTGGCTGGCACTCGTCGAGGACCATGGCCACGTCCGCGCCCAGGGCCTCCTGGATGGCCACCGCCGTCTCGGGGGTCAGCCGGCGCCGCGCGCCGTCCAGGGGCGACGAGAAGGTCACGCCGTCCTCGTCGATCGACAGCCGGTCGGCCAGCGAGGTCACCTGGAAGCCGCCGCTGTCGGTGAGCCAGGGGCCCCGCCAGCCGGTGAAGCCGTGCAGGCCCCCGAGCTTCTCCACCACGCCCTCGCCCGGGCGCTCGTGCAGGTGGAAGGTGTTCGAGAGCAGCATGTGGGCGCCGAGGCCCGACAGCTCCTCGACCGACACCCCGCGCACCGCCCCGTAGGTGGCCACCGGCATGAAGGCCGGCGTGGGCACCTCGCCGGGCGGCGGGCGGAGCACGCCGCTGCGGGCCGCGCCGTCGCGCGCCTGGATGGTGAAGTCGAAGCCGGGGCGCACGTCAGAGGATCAGCATGGCGTCGCCGTAGGAGTAGAAGCGGTAGCCGCGCCGAACCGCGTCGGCGTAGGCTTCCAGCACCCGCTCGCGCCCGGCGAAGGCGGCGACGAGGAGCAGCAGCGAGGAGCGCGGCAGGTGGAAGTTCGTCAGCAGGGCGTCGACGACCCGGAGCCTGGAGCCGGGCCGCAGGAAGAGCTCGGTGCTGCCCCGGCCGGGCTCCACGCCGCCGTCGTCGCGGGCCCGGGCCTCGAGCACGCGGGTGCTCGTGGTGCCGACCGCCACCACGCGACGCCCCGCGGCCCGGGCGCGCGCCACGGCGGCGGCCGTCGCCTCGGGCAGCTCGAAGGGCTCGGCGTGCAGGGCGCCGCGGCGCAGGTCTTCCGCGCGCAGCGGGCGGAAGGTGCCGGGCCCGACGTGCAGCACGACCTCGGCGCGCTCGATCCCCCGGGCGGCCAGGGCGCCGAGCAGCCGATCGGAGAGGTGGAGGCCGGCGGTCGGCGCCGCGACCGAGCCGGGCACGCGCGCGAAGACGGTCTGGTAGCGC
>CAZYOL010000069.1:0-19392 GCA_964649065.1 uncultured Spirochaetales bacterium | reverse complement strand
GAGCGGCAGCCGAGGGCCGGAGCGGCCCCGGCTGCTCCGGTCGCCCGCGGCTGCGGCGACCTCCGGCCCCGAGCGCCGTGCCCCGGCGACCGCCGCCGCCGAAGCGCCGCTGCCCCCGGCCGACCGCATTCGCATCGGTCGGGTCTCCAGCGGGCGCAAGCTCTCCGACGTGGAGGCCGGCCTGCGGGCCAGCATCGTCGACTTCGCGACCCAGCGCCGGCTCCCGGGCCTGGGCTCCCTGGTCGAGCTGGCAGCGGCCCGCGACGAGGGCACCGGCAAGGCCCTCGGAGTCTCGGAGTTCAGCGAGATCCGGGGCCGCCTCGAGCGGCTGGTCGCCGACCTGGAGGCCATCGCCATACAGGTGGGCCCCATGCTCTTCGTCAAGAGCGTGGTCAAGAGCCAGAGCGGCACCGCGCTGCGTTGGCTCAGCCCGCGCGAGCGCGAGGCCCTGGAGCAGAAGCCGGGCCTGCTCGACCAGCCCAATCGCATCACCGCCAACCTGAAGAAGGCGCTGGCGGAGCAGGCCTGAGGCGCCGCGCTCCGAGCCCACGCGAGCCCCAGAGACTTCTACTCGAATCGAGAGGAGCTGATCCATGTACCCGGGAACCCTGGCGAAGACGCTTCCCGACCGCCCGGCCTTCGTGATCGCCGGCAGCGGCGAGACGGTGACCTTCGCCGGGCTGGACGCGGCCTCCAACCGGGGCGCCCAGCTGCTGCGCGCCCTGGGGGTCGGGCCCGGAGACGGCATCGCCATCCACATGGAGAACCATCCGCGCTTCCTCGAGATCTGCTGGGCGGCCCAGCGCTCGGGCCTGGTCTACACGGCGATCAGCTCGCGACTGACCGCTCCCGAGGTCGAGTACATCGCCCGCGACTGCGGCGCGAAGGTCTTCGTGACCTCGCGCGCCCTGGGCAACGTCGCCCGGGAGCTCGTGGGCCCGCTGTCTCACCTGGACCGCTTCATGGTCGACGAGGCCCTGCCCGGCTTCGGCTCCTGGGAGGAGGCGACCGCCGCCCATCCGGCCGAGCCCATCGCCGACGAGATGGAGGGCGTCGACATGCTGTACTCCTCCGGCACGACCGGTCGCCCGAAGGGCGTGCGGCTGCTGGCCGAGCCGCGCCCCGCCGGCACCCCGGGCCCACTCACGCTGCTGGGCAAGGCGCTCTACGGCATCGACGAGAACACGGTCTACCTCTCGCCGGCCCCCCTCTACCACGCGGCTCCCCTGCGCTTCACCATGGGCTTCCAGCGCCTGGGCGCCACCTGCATCCTGATGCAGAGCTTCGACGAGCGACAGGCCCTCGAGCTGATCGAGCGCTATCGGGTCACCCACAGCCAATGGGTGCCCACCATGTTCGTGCGCATGCTGAAGCTCCCGGAGGAGGAGCGGCGCCGCTACGACCTGTCCAGCCTGCGGGTCGCGGTCCACGCCTCGGCGCCCTGCCCCATTCCGGTGAAGGAGCAGATGATCGAGTGGTGGGGGCCCATCCTGCACGAGTACTACGCGGGAACCGAGTCGAATGGCTTCACCGCCATCACCTCGGAGGAGTGGCTGGCCCACCGCGGCTCGGTGGGCCGCTCCCTGGCCGGCGAGATCCACATCCTCGACGAGGAGGGCCGCGAGCTGCCGCCGGGCCAGCCGGGCGGGGTCTACTTCGCGGGCGGCGGCCGCTTCGAGTACCACAACTCGCCCGACAAGACCGAGGCCTCCCGCAGCCGGGACGGCTGGTCGACCCTCGGCGACATCGGCTACCTCGACGAAGAGGGCTATCTCTACCTGACGGACCGCAAGGCCAACACGATCATCTCCGGCGGCGTCAACATCTACCCGCAGGAGGCCGAGAACGTGCTGGTCACGCATCCCGCGGTCGCCGACGTGGCCGTCTTCGGCGTTCCCCACGAGGACTTCGGCGAGGAGGTGAAGGCGGTCGTCCAGCCGGTGGACATGTCGCTGGCGACGCCCGAGCTGGAGCAGGAGCTGATCGCCTTCTGTCGCGAGCGCCTGGCGAAGATCAAGTGCCCGCGCTCGGTGGACTTCGAAGCCGAGCTGCCGCGGCACCCCACGGGCAAGCTCTACAAGCGGCTGCTGAAGGACCGCTACTGGGGAAACCGGGAATCGCGGATCGTCTAGGTAGCGCCGTGCCTGCGCGGATCGGCCGCTACCAGAATCCCTACCTCGTCGCCGAGTGGCACCGCGACCCGCCCGCTGGCGCGAGCTGCATCCCGCTGCGCCTGGAGACCGCCGACCGGGCCGTGGCGCACGGCTGGCTCTACGCGCGAGGCGGCGAGGACACGGTCGTCTGCCTGATGCACCCGCGCGCGAACTTCTCCCGCCACTACGGGGTCCCCGGGCTGGTGGAGGCGGGCTTCGCGGTGCTCTGCATCAACAGCCGCTGGCTCAACAACGACGCCACGCTGGTCCACGAGCAGCTCCTCTTCGACGTGGCGGCCGGCCTCTCCTTCGCCCGGAGCCGCTACGAACGCGTCGTCCTCTGCGGCAACTCCGGCGGAGGCTCGCTCTTCACCTTCTACCTGAGTCAGGCCGGGAGCCGGCCCGAGGAGCGCCTGCGGGAGACCCCGGCGGGCGACCCCTTCCGCCTCGATCGACTCGAGCTCCCGGGTGCGGACGCGATGATCTATCTGGCGGCCCATCCCGGCGAGGGCCACTTCCTGCTCTCCGCCATCGATCCCTCGCTCGTCGACGAGGGAGACCCCACCTCGTGCGAGCCGAGCCTGGATCTCTACGACCCCGGGAACGGCTTCCAGCCGCCCCCCCGAGAGAGCCGCTACGCCGCCGACTTCCTGGAACGCTACCGGAGGGCCCAGCGCGCGCGCGTCGAGCGCATCGCTCGCGCGGCGCGCCGCCGGGTCGCCCTGCGCCGCGAGGCGCGCCGGCGCTGGAAGCGGGAGGGTCGCGTCCTGGATCGGCGGCGCTCGCTGGCCACCGACTTCCTCCTGGTCTACAGGACGGACGCGGACCCGCGCTGCGTGGACCTCTCCCTCGATCCCTCGCGCCGCAGCTACGGCTCGCTGTGGGGCCTGCGGCCCGACTGGATCAACTACGGGGCGGTGGGATTCTCCCGGGTGGTCTCGCCGGAGGCCTGGCTGTCCACCTGGTCCGGGATCTCCTCCCGCGCGGAGATCGCCGCGACGGGCCAGCGGATGACGCTGCCCTGCCTGATGATCGAGTACACGGGAGACCACTGCATCTTTCCGTCGGACCACGACCGCATCGCAGACTCTCTGGCCAGCCGCGACCTGCAGCGCGTGGCGATCGAGGCCGACCACTACGGCTTCCCGGCCGACTCCGGTCGCGAGGCCGCCGTCGCGGCCATGGTGGACTGGCTGCGGCGCTGATCAGGCAAAGAGGCCCGGGTACTCCGCGCTCGTCGGGCTGTAGCCGCGGAAGAAGGGGCGCGAGCGGGGCAGACCCAGATGCCGCTCCAGGACCTCGGCGAAGACGCTCCGGAAGTCGGTGGTGACCGCCAGGTCGCCGCTGCGCAGATTCGCATCGGCCAGGCCGGGCCACAGGCCGTCGCGCAGCAGCACGCGCCCGCCGGCGATTCCTCCGCCCAGGGCCAGCAGTATGCCGCCGTGGCCGTGATCGCTGCCCAGGGTGCCGTTCTCTGCCACGCGTCGCCCGAACTCGGTCATGCACAGGGTGAGCGTCGTGTCTCGGCAGGCTCCGAGATCCTCGTGGAAGGCCGCCAGGCCGGCGGCGAAGCTGGCAGCGAGCTGCTCCAGGCCCGCCGCGAGCTCGCGGTGGTGGTCCCAGCCGCCCAGGTCGAGCGCGACGACGCGCACGCCGATCCCCGCCCGGATCAGTGCGGCAGCGTCCCTCAGGTGCTGGCCGAAAGCGCCGTCGGGATACGCGACCGAGCTCGAGACGGGAGCCAACTGCACCGCCTCCAGGGTCGCGAAGGCCTCGCCCACGGCCTCGCCGAGCGGCCTGGAGAGGGCCGCATAGCGGCGCTCCAGGGCCTCGGAGCGCTCGCTCCGATAGCGTCCCGTGAGCCGGAAGTCCTCGATCCGATCGAAGACCACGGTCGACGCGGGCCCTTCCAGAGAGGCGATTCGTCCGCGGGTGAGGGCCACGCCCTCGATCGGCTGGGAGGCCCCGGCCAGCTCCAGGAAGCGGTTCAGCCAGCCCTGGCTCGCCGACTTGTCGCCCGGGGCGGCCGTCTCCATGAAGGCCTGCGCATCGAAGTGGGAGCGGGTCGGATGGGGACTGCCGCAGGCGTGCACGATCGCCAGCGCCCGGTCCCGATAGAGGGGCTCGAGGTCGCCGAGCGCCGGATGCAGGCCGAAGAAGCCGTCCAGGTCGAGCTCCTCGCCCGGCGGCACCTGGATGCTGGGCCGCTTTCGGTAGTAGTCCGGGTCCGCGTGGGGGATCACGAGCTGCAGCCCATCCGCTCCGCCGCGCAGATAGACGACCACCAGCACCGGCGACTCCGCCGCGACGGCGCGGCGCGGCCAGCTCGGCACCAGCAGCGCCGTCAGCGCGGCGGCCCCGCGCCCGAGGAGCTCACGTCGATCGAGTCGCATCGCCCCGTCTCCTCCCACTCAGTGCTGCAGGAACTCGGGCGAGCTCAGCAGCAGCGACAAGCCCGCCTCGGCGCGCCTCTCGAAGGGCTCGCCTCCGAGCTGCTCGAGCAGCACGATCAGCTCGTTTCGGGTCGCCTCCGAGACGCCGGCGGGCAACAGCTGCCGGACCAGGGCGTCCGAGACCTGGTGGGCGTCTCCGTCGGAGATCCCCAGCTCGAAGGAGAAGCCTTTCTGGCCGCGAGCCATGGAATCGAGCTGATTGAGCCGGATCACGAGCGAGCCCGGGGCACTCCAGAAGGCCGACGCATCCGGATAGCCGGTGGGTGGATGCGCGGCAAAGAGGTCCTCGCCGAGCCGGCGGACCAGATCGCGCAGCGCGTTCAGATCCAGCGCTGCGGGATCGACCGCCAGGGCTCGCGCCGCGCTGGCCACCAGCACGTGGGGACGCTTCACCTTCGAGCGCCGAGAGCCGGGAAAGAGCAGGAAGTCCGGGGAGAAGAGCAGCGCCTCCGTCACGCGAGCCAGGTTGCCGTCGCTCGCGAGGTAGGCCTCCGCGCCCCGAGCCACCAGCGCCGGTCGCGGCTGCTCCGTCACCAGCCGCCGCGCCAGCAGGCGGGCCACCCGCTCGGCGGTAGCCGGCTGGGCCGCCAGGTGCTCGATCAGCCGGATCCCCTCTTCCTCACCGCCGCCCGGCGCGAAGTCCAGCCCCAGCACCTGCTTCGCTCCGGCGTCGTGCCAGCCCGGTCGGAAGCCGAAGCCGTCGGGGGCCTGGTCGTCGAAGGTCCAGCCCGTGAAGACCCGGGCCACCGCCAGGACGTCGGCCTCGTCGTAGCCCCCTTCCACGCCCAGGGTGTGCAGCTCCATCAGCTCGCGGGCGAAGTTCTCGTTCAGCGCGCCGATGCGGCTGGCTCCGTTGTCGAGGTAGTCGAGCATCGCCGGAGAGCGCGCCACGCCGAGCACCAGATCGCCGAAGCGGCCCAGGAGGCCCTCCCGGATCACGCGGCGATCGTAGTGGGTGACATCCCACTGCCGTCTGCCGAAGGCCCCGTTCACGTTGAAGTGGTTGAAGAAGACGTCGGCCAGCAGCTCGGCGAGCTGGCGGCGCGTCGCCACGGAGCGCAGCAGCTTCGCCTCGCGCAGCTCGATCGGGACCCGCGCCCGGCCGGGACCACCCGAGCTCGGCGGATCCCGCGGATAGACGTCGCGCAGCTCCTGCAGCGACAGCTCGAGGGAGGGATAGAGCGAGACCAGCTGCGCTTGCACGGGATCGGGAATCGACCCGGGGGCGAGCTGCTCCCGCAGGTAGCCCTCCAGCCCCAACGCGGCGACCCGCCCGCGGGACCACGGGTCGGGACCGTAGCCGGCGCGCGAGAGCACGTGCTCGACCAGAGACGCCTCGGCACAGGAGAGGTCGAAGCGGCCGTCGTCGGTGAGGTCACAGGCCACCGGGAGGCCGTGCACCCGAGCCAGGCTGGTGTAGAAGAGCCGACGCCCGCGCTCCTGGGCACAGCGAGCGAGTCCAGCGCCGTCGGAGGCCCCCGCGCAGACGCCCGGCAGCGCCTGTCGAATCGAGCTGGCATCGCTGCAGTAGCGCTCCGCCATCCGGGCCACCGGCGGCGCACGAGCGGCGCCGCGGAAGTCTTCGACCAGCCAGGCGAGGATCTCGTCGGTGAGCTCCTCGGCGTCGCCCACCGGACCTCCCGAGGCGGGCGCGCCCCGGCGTCCCCCGCCTGCCAGCGCGTGCAGCAGCCCGGTCCGCGCCTGGATCCACGCCTCCCGATAGACCTCGGAGGCCAGCGTCAGGCCCATCCGCTGACACAGGTACGGGGCCGCCGGCAGCCGCGTCCGCAGCGCTCCCTCCGGATCCGAGCCCAGCAGCTCTCCGACCAGCTGGAGGCCGGCCGCCTCGGCCGTGTGCACGGCCTGCGCGGCGCTGGTGTAGCCGAAGGCCGGGCGCCGGGGCAGCAGGGCTTGGCAGTACTTCTGCTCCGCATCCGCCGCCGCTCGCCGCGCCCGGGCCAGCCGCCCGTCCGGATCCCCGACCAGGCACTCGCTGGGCCGCTCGGAGTCGATGCAGGAGAGCAGACGATCGTGCGCCGCCGCCGCCACCTCCACGACGGCCGAGCCGATACCGACCAGGCACAGGGCATGCTCGGGAGGCAGGTTCTCGACGGCCTGCGCCGGCGGGGCGACCCCGAGAACGAGCAGCAGAGGGAGAGTCCGAGCCGAGTGGACCACGATGAAAGAGGCCCCCAAACAGGAAGAGGACGCCAGGAAGACGACGCCAGGAAGAGGACGCTGGGTGGCCCACTCGGTAGCCTACGCCGGCGCTTCCCCGGGCCGCAAGGGGCCGGTCCCGACGGGGGGGACCATCACCGGATCTTCACCGGCGCGAGAGCTCGGACCGCAGGGCTTCACACCCACTTGCTTCCGGAGCCGCGTGGTACGCTGCCCCCCGGGAGAGAGCCGCTTGGCAAGCCCGCTCGTCGAACGCCTCGGCTTCGGTCCGGACGACCGCGTCGCGATCATCCACTGCGATGACATAGGAATGTGTCATGCGGCCAACCAGGGCGCCTTCGAAGCCCTGGCGGCAGGACCAGCCACCTGCGGCAGCCTGATGGTGCCCTGCCCCTGGTTTCCAGCCGCCGCCGAGCACGCGCGAGAGCACCCGGAGCTCGACCTGGGCGTCCATCTCACCCTCAACTCCGAGTGGCCCGGCCTGCGCTGGGGGCCCGTCGCCGGTGCCGGCAGCGTGCCCTCGCTGGTCGCGGCGGACGGCTACCTCTACCCGACGAGCCTCGAGGTCGTCCAGCACGCCCGCCCGGAGGAGGTCGAGATCGAGCTGAGGGCTCAGGTGGAGCGGGCGCTGGCCGCCGGCGTGGACGTGACCCACCTGGACGCGCACATGGGGACCGTGCTCTTCCCCCCCTTCGTGGAGGTCTACGTGCGGCTGGCGCGCGACTACCGGCTGCCGGTCTTCGCAGCCCGCCCCGATCGGGAGGCCCTCGAGGCCCGGGGCATGGCGGCCGCCGAGGGCGTCCTGCGCAGCATCGTCGAGCAGCTCGAGGCGGAGGGCGTGCCCGTCCTCGACGGCTTCGACGCCAACTCCCTCGGCTTCGCACCCGGTCAGGGCCTGGAGCACAACCGGCGACGCCTGGCCGGCCTGCCCCGCGGCGTGAGCTACCTGATCTGCCATCCCGCCCGGGCCGGCGAGGAGCTCTCGGCGGCGACCACCGACGCTCACTGCCGGGACTTCGAGCGCAGCTTCTACGGAGGCGAGGAGGGTCGCAAGGCCCTGGAGCGCGAGGGCATCCGGACGCTGGGCATGCGCGCCCTGCGCGCGCTGATGCGCGACGGGGGCTAGCGGCCCGCGCGCACGGCCTCGACGGTGACGATGTCGAAGAGGTTCATCGGGACCGGCCAGTGCGAGCCGGGAAAGGCGAGCGGCCGGCGACTGCCCAGCAGGGTCTTGCGCAGGCGCTCGACCAGGTAGCCCGCGGTGTAGACGGCGCCTTCGGCGCGCACGCGCACGACCGTCAGGCCGTGGGCCGCGAGCAGGCGCCGCAGGCTCTCCCGCGAGAAGAAGAAGAGATGCTCCGGCAGGGTGTAGAGGTGCCAGCGGGCGCCGGAGAGGCGCGCCGCCCAGCTCCCGACGTCGCCGGTGGAGAGCACAAGAGTGCCGCCCGGCGCCAGGATCCGGCTCACCTCGGCCATGGCGGCGTGCGGATCGGGCAGGTGCTCCAGCACGTCCCAGAGGCTCACGGCGTCGAAGCTGGCGTCTGCGAAGGGGGCGGCCAGTCCACTGGCGACGACGCCCGGGACGCCCAGCGACCCCATCCCGGCCCGCGCGGCCGCCCGCGAGATCTCGAGGCCGAAGGCACACCAGCCCGCGCGCCGGGCCTCCGACACGGCGAAGCCGTAAGCGGCGCCGAGGTCCAGCAGGCGGGCGCCGCTGCAAGGCGGCCTCAGCCGGGCGAAGCGCCGGGCGAAGGTGCGGCGCAGCGAGGGCTCGAGGGCGGCGTAGTCGTCGTAGCCCTGGGCCACCTCGGAGCCCTGGAAGTAGTCCGCGGCGTAGACCCGGCTCGGATCGAAGCCCGCCTCCGGCACCCACCAGGCCAGGCCGCAGACGCCGCACTCGAGGATCTCCACGCCCTGCTTCTCGAGCTTGTGCCGCGTCCGCCCTGCGGCACAGACGGGACAGCTCACGGAGGCTCGACGCCGCTCGTCCGGTCGATCACGTAGCGCGGGCGGCGCTTCACCTCGTCGTAGGTGCGTCCGACGTACTCGGCCAGCAGCCCCAGCGAGAGCAGCTGGGCGCCTCCGAAGAGCAGCACCAGCACCACCAGCGAGGTCCAGCCGCTGCCCTGGATTCGCCCGGTGAAGTGGGCGATCAGCGCGAAGATCCCGAAGCCGACGCCGAAGAGGACGGTCGCCATGCCGAGCAGCGTGATCAGGCGCAGGGGCAGGATCGAGAAGGAGAGCACCCCGTCGATGCCCAGGCGCAGCATGCGCCACAGGTCGTACTTGCTGCGCCCCGAGAAGCGCTCGCCCACCTCGTACTCCACCCGCGACTCGCCGAAGCCCAGCCAGGGGATCAGGCCGCGCGTGAAGACGTAGTGCTCCTGCAGGCTGTTGAAGGCATCCACCACCCGTCGATCGAGGAGGCGGAACTCGGCACCGGCGCGCACTACCGGAACGCCGCTCACCCGGCTCATCATCCGGTAGAAGAGGTCGCCCGTCCGCTCTTTCCAATCCGGGGGCTGGCCCGCCGGCGGGCGTCGCACGGTGTTGACGACGTCGCTGCCGCCCCGCCAGGCCTCGACCAGGAGCGGCAGGAGCTCCGGGGGATGCTGCAGATCGCCGTCCATGGTGACGACCGCATCTCCCGACGCGTGACGCAGCCCGGCGACGATGGCAGCCTGGTGGCCGAAGTTGCGCGTGAAGCGCAGGCTGCGCACCTGCGGATCCAGAGCGCGCAGGGCCTCGATCTTCTCCGGCGTGCCGTCCCGGCTGCCGTCGTCGACGAAGAGGATCTCGTAGCGGGCTTCCGCCGCGCTCATCGCCTCTCTCAGGCGACGGGCCAGCTCGTCGATGCAGCCCTCCTCGTCGTAGACGGGGACGACGATCGAGACGAGGGGATGCTCGGGACGTGCGCTCACGAGGGCTCTTCCCCCCGGCGGCCGAGCGTATCCTTCGTGCCACTGGCGGTCCAGCTGTAGCCGCGGCGGTACCGGAGCCGGAGCTGCCCGAAGCCCGCCTCTCGCAGCAGACTCTCCAGCTCCCCCCGGCTGTGGAAGTGCACGTAGCTCGGGTGGAGCTGGTCGCAGATCGTGAGCCGGCGCTTGTCTCGCGACACCCGGGCCAGGGTGCCGAGCAGGTAGCTGCGCAGCGGCAGCGGCAGCCAGCGACACAGGAAGATGTAGATATCGAGCAAGACCGTGAGGGCCTCGCAGAGGGCCCCGAAGAGCGCCCGCGGCAGCCGCGCGGCAAGGGCCCGCAGCGGCGCCAGGCAGAGCCGATAGCTCGCGGTGCCCTCCCGGGCGTAGGTCCAGACCACGATCCGCCCGCCCTCCCGCAGGGACCCGCGCGCCGCCCGCAGCAGCGGGCCCGGGTCGGGCACGAAGGGCAGGACCCCGATGGCAAAGACGAAGTCGAGGTCCAGGCCGGCCGGCAGGGCCTCGCCGGTGGCCTTCAGGATCTCGACCTGCGCCGGCACCTCCCGGGTGTTGGCCCGCAGGGCCTCGACGCCGGAGGAGGGCTCGAGCGCCGTGACGTGCCGAACCCCGGCCTCGAGCAGCATGCGGACGACGCGGCCCGCCCCGCTCCCGATTTCCGCCACCCGCGCGCCCTGGAGCTCCTCGGGCTCGAGCACCGGGCTCACGATGTCGAGGAAGAGCTCGTGGGAGCCGTAGTAGCCCTCGTTGCTCGGGTCCTCGGCCCACTGCTCCCCGAAGCTTCCGATCGTTCGGGGATCCGAGCCCGCCACGGCGCCCTGTGTACCACTGGGCCCCGCGGCTGCCAATCGCGCGCTGCGGCGACCCGATCCGCCGGGGAGGCAGCCCCGGAGAGGAGCCCGCCCGGGGCCGCGCGACGGGCTAGACTCCCGCGCCCACGCCCCTCGAAGCCCAAGGAGGAGAGCCCATGCGCTCCGACGCGGTACTCATCGTCGCCTCGCTCATCCTGGCCTCTGCGGTCGTGGTGGCGGGCGTGCTCGTCCAGCAGTCCCTCGAGAGCGCGCGCGAGGAGATCACCGCGCTGCGAGGCGACGTCCAGCAGCTGGCCCGGGCCCAGCCCGCCGCCGCCCGGCCGACACGGCGGCGCGGCCCCGACCCGAACCGCCGCTACGAGATCTCCGTCGATGGCTCTCCCATCCGAGGGCCCGAGGAGGCGCCCATCACCATCGTCGCCTTCAGCGACTTCCAGTGCCCCTTCTGCAACCGCGTGAACCCCACCCTGCGCCAGATCCAGAACGAGTACGGCGACGACGTGCGGGTGGTCTTCAAGCACCTGCCGCTCTCGATCCATCCCAAGGCGCCCGGAGCCCACGCGGCCGCCGAGGCCGCGCACCAGCAGGGCAAGTTCTGGGAGATGCACGACGCCATCTTCCAGGATCAGGCCGGCATGAGCGACCAGCGCTACGCCCAGTACGCCGAGCGCATCGGCCTCGACGTCGAGCGCTGGGAGCAGGACCGCTCCGACCAGAAGGTCCAGGGCCGGGTGCAGGCGGATCTCCAGGAGGCCGAGCGTCTCGAGGTTACCGGCACGCCGGCCTTCTTCGTGAACGGTCGCTTCCTGTCGGGCGCCCAGCCCTTCGCCAACTTCAAGCGCCTGATCGACCAGGAGCTCGAGAGGCAGGGCTGAGGCTCAGCCCAGCCCCAGCAGATCGCGCAGCTCCGCGTGGTGAGCCGCCACCGCGTCGGCCTCGGGCAGGGCCGTGGTATCGTCGTGGCGATCGCGAATGCGCACCGTCGCCATACCGACGCCGCGGCCCCCGGCCACGTCGGTCCGGCGCAGATCGCCCACGTGCACCGCCTCCCGGGGCGCAGCTCCCAGGGCCTGCAGGGTCTCCCGGAAGATCCGGGGATGGGGCTTCGGGACGCGCAGCTCGTCGGAGAAGGCGAGCCACTCGAGCCACTCCGCCAGGCCCTTGCGACGCAGATGCTGGCGGACCACGCGACCGGGAGAGAGCCCCGTGTCGCAGACCAGGGCCAGCCGCACCCCCCTGGCGGCGAGGGCCTGAAGCGTCTCGGCCGCGCCCGCCAGGGCGCGGATGTCCGCCGCCAGGCTCGCCTCGGCCAGCGCGGCGCGGCGCTCGCGCTCGGCGCCGCCGCCGCGCAGCCCGCGCTCCGCGAGCCCCCAGACCGCCAGGTCCTCGGGGCCGGTCACCACCCCCCGCTCCCAGAGCCGGATGTGGCGCTGCCAGGCCCTGTCGAGTGCCGCCGCCGCCGCGCGCTCGTGGGTCGGGCAGCCGTGGCGAGAGGCGATCTCCGCCACGGCGCGCGCCCGCCGGCGGGCGGACTCCTGCGGCTGGCTCTCGTAGAGAAGGGTGTTCCAGCAGTCGAAGGTGACCGCGCGCAGCGGGCGCGGCAGCGAGCGGAGCCCGGTCACGCAGCTCCCCCCGCGGCTCGACGCCAGCGCCAGAGGCCCAGCAGCGCCAGGGCCGCGACGCCGCACGCCAGGAGGAGACCGGCAGGGCGCGGAAGGTCGCCTCCCGCGGAGGTGGCCTCCCTCGGGGCAGCCGGCGGAACCACCGCCACGCGCCGCGGCGAGCCGAAGCCGGGCCCCGAGCCGACGTCGGCGGAGGAGTGCACCGCCCGGAGGCCCGTCGCGAGGTCCACGCGCCACACCACCCGCCCCCTGCGATCGGCGACGTAGGCGCGACCGGCGCCATCGAGGGCGATGCCGTGGGGCTCCACCAGCTCCGGTCCCCGGCCGACCCCCGCTCCCGTTACGACCTGCGAGCGGCCCGAGCCCGGATCGAGCCGCAGCACCAGGGCGCGGGCCTTGTCCACGCTGTAGATCTCGCCCGCGGAGCCGAGCGCCAGGTCGTAGGGCTCGCTGAGCTCGGCGCCCAGGCCCCGCAGCAGCTTCCGCTGCGCACCGGGCAACGCGACGCGCAGCAGCCCGCGCCGGCTGTCGGCGACCAGCAGCGCCCCGTCGGCGGCCAGGGCCAGCCCGATCGGGTTCACGAGCGCGGGGCCCTGGCCCAGCTCGGGCACCACCACGGGCCGCAGCCCGCCGGTCGCCAGGTCAACCCACAGGATCCTGCCCGGCGGCCCGGAGAGGCCGATCAGCGCCGCGCCGTCCGTGCCGAGGATGACCGAGCGCGGCCGCCCCTGGAAGGCCACCTGCTGCTCCCGACTCGTCACCAGACGACGCTCACCCGTGTCGGGATCGACGGCGAAGAGCGCGCCCAGGTTGGTGTCGATCACCAGCAGCGGCCGGCCGCCGGGCCCCACCGCCAGGTCGGCCGGGTACGCGAGCTTGGGGCCCGGGTGGCTCTCGTTGGACGTGATGAGCTCGCGGCTGCCGCTCTCGGGGTCGACCCGCACGAGCTGCTTGCGTCGCGTGTCGCTGACCACCAGATCCCCGGGCTCGAGGCCCGAGGCCGCCGCCCAGCCGGGCAGCCCGGCAGCCATCCAGACGAGCAACGCCAGCCGAGCCCGAAGGCCGCTCATGGCAGCCAGCATCCAGCGCGGCCAGGGCGCCGTCAATGGCTCGGCGCGATCTCGAGGGTGCTATGGTCGCGGCCACTGGCGACTGGAGAGCGGGGCTGGAAGCGACGCCGAGCACGCCGGGTCCGGGCCCGACCGAAGCGTCCTCGCTCCCGCGCCGCGCTCGCGCCCGGCGCGCCGGGCTGCTCGTCCTGGCGCTGGCCGCTCTCGCCTGCGAGCGCTTCCAGCGCCCGGGCTTCGAAGACTGGAAGCCGCCCCCCGCCCCCGCCGCACCCTCGGCCGCCGCGCCCCGGGAGCCCTGCTCCGCCCGCGCGCTACTGCGACGCGCCTACTTCGGCGATCTCCACGTCCACACCGGCTTCTCGATGGACGCCCGGGTCTGGGGCCTGGCGGCGACGCCCGACGACGCCTATCGGTTTGCGCTCGGCGAGGCCATCGAGCTTCCGGATCCCGAGACGGGAGCCACGCGCCGCGTCCGGCTCGAGCGGCCGCTCGACTTCGCGGCCGTGACCGACCACGCGGAGTGGATGGCCGAGGTCGCGCTGTGCACGACTCCGGGCTCATCGGTCTACGACGATCGGGGCTGCCGGATCTTCCGCGGCGAGACGCAGTCGTGGCTGGCGCGCCTGCTCGGCCTGCGGGACATGGCCCGCCGCATGCCGGGCATCGCCGGGGCCTTTCGGCGCAATCGCGCGATCTGCGGAGACGGAGCCCGGCGCTGCCGAGAGGCGCTCTACGACGCCTGGGCCGCCACCCGGGCCGCCGCCGAGCGCTGGTACGACCGCAGCAGCGCCTGCCGCTTCACCACCTTCGTCGCCTGGGAGTACAGCGAGACACCGGCCAACAGCAAGGTGCACCGCAACGTGATCCTGCGCAGCGAGATCGCCCCGGAGCTGCCCCTCTCGTGGATCGACACGCCGACGGCGCGCGAGCTGCGCCACGAGCTGAGGAGGCTCTGCCTGGACAGCGGCTCGGGCTGCGACGCGATTGCCATCCCCCACAATCCGAACCTGGCGAATGGCCGCACCTTCGTCGTGGAGACCCGTCACGAGCCGCTCGAGGTGCAGCGCAGCGAGGCCCGCCTGCGCGCCCAGCTCGAGCCGCTGCTCGAGATGATGCAGATCAAGGGCGAGTCCGAGTGCCGCAACGGGCTGCCCGACGTGGCCGGCGCCCCGGACGAGCTCTGCGACTTCGAGAAGTACCGCGACCTGCCGGGCCCGGAGGTCCGGTCCTGTGGCGAAGGCACGGGCAGCGGCGGCCAGGCCGGCCGCGGCTGCATCTCCCGGCTCGACTACGCCCGCTACGCCCTGGTCGAGGGCCTGCGCGAGGAGGCGCGGATCGGCGTCAACCCCTACCGCTTCGGACTGATCGGGAGCACGGACAGCCACAGCGCCACGCCCGGCGCCGTCGACGAGGCCCGCCCCGACGTGCCCTTCGGACGCGTCGACCGAAGCGCGCGCCAGCGCCTCGACCGGGGCAGGAGTCCCGGCCTCGGCCCTACCCTGTTTCGCAATCCCGGCGGCCTGGTCGGCCTCTACGCGCCCGAGAACACCCGCGACGCGCTCTTCGATGCCATGCGCCGGCGCGAGGCCTTCGCGACCAGTGGGCCGCGCATTCGCCCGCGCCTCTTCGGCGCCTGGGAGCTACCGGCGGACCTCTGCGAGCGGGGCGACGCCATCGCACGGGGCTACGCCCTGGGCGTGCCGATGGGAGACCTGCTGCCCGCGCGCGGCGGCCCCGGGGCCGCGCCGACCTTCCTGCTGACGGCCCTGCGCGACCCGGGCAGTCGCGAGCGGCCCGGCGGCCTCCTCGAGCGCATCCAGATCGTGAAGGGCTGGGTGGGCGAGGCCGGTGCGACCCACCAGGCCGTCTTCGACGTGGCCGGCGAGGCCGGTCGCGGGTCGGTCGACCTCGCGACCTGCGAGCCGCGGGGCCCGGGTGCCGAGAGCCTGTGTGGCGTCTGGACCGACCCGGACTTCGACCCCGCCCGACCCGCCGTCTACTACGCCCGCATCCTGGAGAACCCGAGCTGCCGCTGGAGCACCTGGCAGTGCCTGGCCTTCGCTCCCGGGGAGCGACCGTCGGGCTGCAGCGACCCCCGCATCCCCCGGACCGTTCAGGAGCGCGCCTGGACCTCGCCCATCTGGTACTCGCCCTGAGCCGGGGCCGGCCGGCGACCGCAGACCAGCACCATCAGCGCCGGCGCCAGCACCACGTCCGCCACGAAGGCCATGGCGATGCCGCTGGCGGCCAGCAGCCCGAACCAGAAGGTGTTCATCATGTAGGCCAGCATCAGGATGCTGAAGCCCAGCATCAGCACCAGCGAGGTGAAGAGCAGCGCCGAGCCGGTGGTGGCCAGGGTCTGGTGAACGGCCCGGCGAGCGTCGCCGCTCTCTTCGTAGTAGCGGCTGAACTTGTGCATGAAGTGGATGGTGTCGTCCACCGCCAGACCGATCACGATCCCGCCGATCAGCAGCTGCGCCATGTCCAGGGGAATGTCCGTGAAGCCCATCAGCGCCAGGACCAGATAGACCGGGATCAGGTTCGGGATCATCGCCACCAGGCCACGGCTCAGGCTTCCGATCAGCAGGATCATCATCGGCGTGATCAGCAGCAGCGCGATCACGTAGGAGCGCGACATCGACTCGATCACGGCGCTGAAGATGCGCGAGAACATGACCAGGCCCCCGGTGAGCTCGAAGCGGAGCCCCGGAGCCAGGAGCTGCCCGACGTCGGCGCTGAGCCGGCCCAGGAAGGGCTGGTAGCGGAGGGCGTCCGACATGGGCGCCCGGATCGTCACCCGGGCCGTCTCGAAGAGGGGATCGGTGAAGTCCTTCAGATCGTCGCTGCCGCTGTTCTCGAAGAGCAGCAGCTCCTGCGCCACGAGCTGCCGATCGCCGGGCAGCACGTAGAAGTCGCTGCGGTTCTCGTTCAGGGCCTGGTGGGTCTCCTTGACCACGTCCACCAGCGAGATGGCCTTGTTCACGGGCCGCCCGTCGACGCGCAGTGTCTCGCTGTGGCGCATGACCTGCTCCAGAGAGCGCAGGGTTCGGGGCTCGTGGAGGCCGTTCTCGACGCCGGTGCTCACGAGCAGCTCGAGGGTCTCGGCGCCCTTGAACTCGCGATCCAGCGTCTCGACCGCCAGCCGCAGCGTGTCGTCGGGGGGGAGCCAGCGGATCGCGTCGTGGGAGAAGCGCACGCTGGCCACCCCCGGTAGCGCCGCCAGCAGCGCGAGGCCCGCCCCCGCCACCACCCAACGCGGTCGCCGCGTGGCCAGGTCGCCGATTCGCGACAGCAGCGCGTCGAAGGCCGCACGCACCGCAGCGCCGCGGCGCGCCGCCCCGCCACGCAACGGTGCCACCGCCAGCAGCGCCGGCAGCAGGGAGAGGCTGTAGAGCATCGCCAGCAGTACGCCGGCCGGCGCCAGCAGCCCGAGCTGCGCCACCGGGGCGATGGCGGCCGAGAGGAAGCCGGCCAGGCCCGCCGCGGTGGTCAAGCTCGTCATCACCACGGCCAGCCCCGAGTGGGCGAGGGCCGCGACGATCGCCTCCTCCTTGCGGCGCCCGGCTCCCAGCTCGCGGTAGAAGATCGTCAGCAGGTGGATCGAGTCGCAGACGCCCACGGCCAGCAGGAAGGTGGGCAGCATGTTGAGCGTCACCGAGAAGGGAATGTCCAGCCACACCATCAGGCCCATGGTCGAGAGCATGGCGCTCACCACGATCAGGATGGGCAGCAGCATGGCGCTGAGGCGGCCGAAGAGCGCGTAGAGCGCCGCCATGATGACCACGATCGACAGGGGAATGAAGATCGACGCATCGCGCTGGATCGCCCCCATCAGCTGGTACTCGAAGACGGGGCCTCCGACCGTCTGGATCTCGAGGTCGGGCCCCGCATGCCGGGCCAGCACCTCTCGGAGCGCCTCCACCATCGCGAAGGCCTCCTGGTCGCTCAGGCCCAGCGGCGGGCTGAAGTCCTCGCCCTCTCCTTCCCCGAAACCGCCCAGCAGCTCGCCCTCGGGAACCAGGCTCGAGAAGGCATTGGGCTTGAGACGCAGGAGCGTGTGCTCCTCGTCCTCGGTCACCAGCACGTTCACGAAGAGCGGGTTCTCGAAGACCCGCTCGCGCAGCAGCGCCAGGTCGGCGGGAGTCTCCGGCCACTGCTCGAGGAGATCCTCGACGATCAGCTCGTCGCCCTCGCCTCGCGTGTTGCGGGCGTTGACGAGGCTGGTCACCTCCTCGAGGTAGGGCACCTCCGCCTCGATCTCCTCGTGGAGGGCACGGAGCCGCTCCAGGAAGTCGAAGTCGAAGACCGCCCGGGGCCGCAGCAGCACCACCACCTGATGGTCCTCGCCGTACTGCTCGAGGAAGGCGTCGTAGCGCAGCCGCGCCGGATCCCCCGGCAGCAGCATGGCGTCGTCGGAGTTGTCGTAGCGGATCTCCGGGAGCTTCGAGACCAGCGCCCCCGTGAGCGCCGCCGTGATCAGGATGAGGAGCCAGGGACGCCGGACCACGAAGCGTCCCCAGTGCCCGAAGGCCTGCTCGATGCGCAGCCGGAGCGACAGCGGGAGCTCCTCCATCGATGCGGGCTCCGCCAGCCTACCACGCCGCCGCCGAGCCCTCCCCGCAGCTAGGAAGCTGCACTCAGGCGCCCTCCGCGCTGCCCTCCGCCTCGGCCAGCCACGCCGCGATCAGCGTGTAGCCGAGCACCAGCACCACCGAGCCGACGAAGAGGCCGATGATGCCCGCCGACAGGAAGCCGCCGATCGAGCCCACGAAGATCACCAGGGTCGGGACGCGGACGCCCCGGCCCAGCAGCAGCGGCTTGAGGATGTTGTCGAGCAGCGAGACCGCAGAGGTCCAGATGGCGAAGGGAATCGACACCCAGAGCTCGGCGGTGGCGAAGACGTAGATCATGATCGGGAGGGCGATCGGCATCACCCCGAGCTGGATCACGCAGAGCAGCAGGCCGACCAGCGCCCAGAGGCCCGCCCCCGGCACGCCCACCACCAGGAAGCCGAGCCCCGCCAGCAGCGACTGGATCAGCGCCACGCCGAGGATGCCCTGAGAGACGCTGCGCACCGTGGCGCCGGCCAGCTCGCTGAAATCCTCGCCGCGCTCTCCCGCCAGGCGCCTCCCGAGAGACTTGGCCAGCCGCATCCCGCCCCGGTCGTTGGCCAGCAGCGCGCCCGCGATGCCTACCGCCAGCAGCGTCTGCAGGAAGGCGAAGCCGGCCCCGGCGGCGGTGCTCAGCAGCTCCTTGCCCAGCGACAGCAGCTGCGGCCGCAGTGGCGCCAGCGTGGCCGGGAGATCGCCGGAGGCGTGCAGCCAGACCTCGTAGACCTTCGCCCCGACCAGGGGCCAGCCCTGCACCGACTCCGGCGGCATCGGGATCAACGGCGTCTCCGCATCGAGTCGCTCCGCCAGCATCCGGACGCCTTCCACCAGCGTGCCCGCGAGCAGGGCCGTGGGAACGATCAGCACCACCAGGCTCGCGAGCACCAGCCCCACCGCCGCGAGGCGCGAGCGGCCGCCGAGCTGGGCCTGCAGCAACCGGTAGACCGGGTGCAGGGCCACGGCGAGGATCACGCCCCAGGCCACGGGCGTGACGAAGGGCCGCACGATGCTGAAGCACCAGCCCACCAGGGCGATCAGCAGGCCGATGCGGATCGTCGCCTCGGTGGCGCGGCCGAGGAAGGCCTGGCGGGCGGAGACTTCGCTCGACTCGGACAACGGAGTGGCTTCCGGCCCCTAGGTACCACAGCTCGGCCTCGGCGCGCCCGGGCGGCCGGCGGGCCGCGGGTTCGTCCCGTCGCGCCAGGCGCCCTACGCTCCGCCCGGCCCCCCGGCCGAGGAGAGGAGAACCATGAGCTCGAAGGCAGTCCTGGTGGACGACCCCGCGCCGCAGGTCCGGCGCGTGACGATGAATCGTCCGGAGAAGCGCAACGCCCTGAACCACGCCCTGCGCGGCGGCGTCATCGAGGCCCTGCGCGAGGCCGACGCCGACCCGGAGGTGCGCGTGATGATCGTGCGCGGCGCCGGCAAGTGCTTCTCTGCGGGCTACGACCTGGGCGGCGGCAACGAGGGCCACGAGCTGCCCTGGTACACGGCCGGCGGCGCCGGCCACTGGCCGCGCCACGTCACCGCGGGCTGGATGAGCATCTGGGAGCTGGGG
>CAZYOL010000068.1:0-20265 GCA_964649065.1 uncultured Spirochaetales bacterium | reverse complement strand
CGCGCGCGGCGGGGCGAGGCCCGGGCGCGGCGCGGCCTCGCCGAGCGCGCCCTGCGCGACGCGAGCGTCGTGGCCCCCTTCGACGGGCTGGTGGCGCGGCGCCACGTCAACACGGGCGAGTTCGTGCGCGCGGGAGAGGCTCTGTTCGAGCTGGTCGCGCTGGATCCGGTCGAGGTGGAGTTCCACCTGCCCGAGGTGGACTCCGCCCGGGTCGCGGTCGGCCAGGCCGTGGAGCTGCGGGTGGCGCCCTACCCCGACGAGGTCTTCGCGGCCGAGGTCAGCGTGGTCTCGCCGACCATCGACGCCTCCACCCGTACCCGCCGGGTCAAGGCCCTGGTGGCGAATCCCGAGGGCCGGCTCCTGCCCGGCACCTTCGCCCGCGTCGACCTGGGCGTCGCCGAGCGCGAGGGAGTCGTGATGATTCCCAAGGAGGCCGTCCTGCAGCGCTCCGACGGCTCCGTGGTCTTCCGCCTGGTGGGAACGGACCGGGTCGAGCGCCTGCGCGTGGAGACGGGCAGCTACCGCGACGCCCTCGTCGAGGTCCGCGGCGAGGTCGACGCGGGCGATCGCATCGTGGTGCGCGGGCAGACGGCCCTCATCGACGGCTCGGTGGTCTCACTGCGCAGCGCGGACGGCACGGCCCTGGGCGAGGTGGCCCTCGAGCGCCACGGGGACGGCACGTGACCCTCTCCGACGTCGCCATCCGGCGCCCCATCCTCACCTGGATGATGACGCTCGCGCTGATCGTCTTCGGCGTGCTCGGCTACCACCGGCTGGGCGTCGACCAGTTTCCGAACATGGAGTTCCCGGTGCTCACGGTGACGGCCACGCTGCCGGGGGCCAGCCCGGAGTCGATCGAGGAGGACGTGGTCGACCCGATCGAGGAGCAGCTCGCCACCCTCTCCGGGGTCCGCAGCGTGCGCTCGACCAGCTACCAGGACTCCTCGCAGATCGTGGTGGAGTTCTCGCTGGGCACCGACCTCGACCTGATGGCCCAGGAGGTCCGCGACGCCATCGGCCGCGTGCGGGGCGAGCTGCCCTCCGAGCTCGAGCCCCCGGTGGTCGGGAACTTCAATCCGAACGAACAGCCCGTGCTCTGGTTTCCGCTGGAGACGACGCGGCAGATCTCCGAGGCCACCGACTTCGCCGACCGCCAGCTGGCGCCCCTGATCGAGACGATCCCCGGCGTGGCCGGGCTGCGCATGTTCGGAGCCCGCGACCGCAACATCCGCATCTGGCTCGACGGCGACGCCCTGCGCGCCCGCCAGCTCTCCTCGAACGACGTGGTGCGGGCGCTGGCCCGCGAGCACGTCGAGGTGCCGGGCGGCGTGGTCGAGAGCGGTCGGGTCGAGTACTCGGTGAAGACCGACGCGGAGTTCCGGACCCTGGCCGAGCTCGAGTCCCTGGTGATCGCCCACGACAAGGGCGCGCCGGTGATGCTGCGCGACGTGGCCCGCGTGGAGGACGGCGCCGAGGACGTCCAGACCATCGCCCACTACAACGGGCGTCCGGCCATCGCCATGGGGGTCGGCCGGAAGTCCGGCGAGAACACGGTGGCCATCGTCGACGAGGTCTACCGCCAGCTGCCGAGAATCCGCAAGATCCTGCCGGAGGGCATGAGCATCGCCGACCCGGCCGGCTGGGTGGACTTCTCCCAGGGCGTGCGCGAGGCGGTGCAGGAGACGGAGTTCGCCCTGGTCTTCGGCGCCCTGCTGGCGGTGCTGGTGGTCTTCGTCTTCTTGCGGCGCACGCGACCGACGCTGATCGTCGCGGCCGCCATTCCGATCTCGCTGATCGCCACCTTCGGGCTGGTCTGGCTCTTCGGCTACACGCTGAACACGATGACGCTGCTGGGCATGACCCTGGCCGTCGGGGTGGTGATCGACGACGCCATCGTGGTGCTGGAGAACATCGAGCGCCACCGCGAGGGAGGCGCCTCGGCGCGCGAGGCGGCCTCTTCCGGAACCCGGCAGATCGCCTTCGCCGCCACGGCCGCCACCGTCTCGGTGGCGGTGGTCTTCCTCCCGGTGGTCTTCGTGGAGGGCCTGGTCGGCAGCTTCCTGGGCGAGTTCGGGCTCACCGTAGCCGGCTCGGTGCTGATCTCGCTCTTCGTCGCCCTGACCCTCACCCCGATGCTGGCCGCGCGCATGCCTCCTCCGGCGGAGCGGGCGCACGGCAGCATCTACCAGCGCCTGGAGACGGCCTTCCGGGCCCTGGAGGGGGCCTACCAGCGCATCCTCGACTGGTCGCTGCGACGCCGCGCGGTGACCGTCTCCATCGCGCTGGCCAGCTTCGCCTTCGCGCTCTTCCTCGGCTCGCGCCTCGAAGGCGAGTTCTTCCCGCCGACCGACACCGGCATCTTCTTCGCCCAGCTCGAGGCGGCCCCGGGCACCTCCATCGATGCCACCCTCGAGTACCTGGCGCGCGACGAGGCCTACATGCTCGAGCAGCCGGAGCTGGTCGGGATGTTCTCCTCCGCCGGAGCCGCCGGCGGCCACTCGGTACCGCTCTCCCACACGGGCATGGTCTTCGGAATGCTCTCCTCCGCCCGCGAGCGGGAACGCAGCGTCTTCGACGTGATCGGCGCCGCCCGGGCCGAGCTGGGTCGCGTCCCGGGGCGGGACATCCGCATCTTCAGCATGGGCGAGACCATGTCGGGGCGGCCGGCCGGCTTCGAGTTCGAGATCCGCGGCAACCTGCCGCTCTCGGAGCTCGACGCCCTGGCGGACGCCTTCCAGAAGGAGCTCGAGGGGCGGCCGGGCTTCGTCGACGTCGACAAGAGCCTGAAGCTCGGGCTTCCCGAGCTGAGGGTGATCCCGGACCGGGAGAAGGCCGCCTCCATGGGCGTCGACGCGCGCAGTGTCGCCAGCGCCGTGCAGGGCATGGTCGGCGGAATGGACGTCGGCCACTTCAAGGAGGCGGGCCGGCGCTACGACATCCGCATGCGCCTCGAGGAGGAGGATCGCGCCGACCCGGAGGCGATCGGCAGCCTCTACGTGCGCAACGCCCGCAACGAGGTGGTGGAGCTGCGCAACCTCGTGAGCATCGAGACCGGCGCGGCCCCGTCGGCGATCACCCGCACCGACCGCCAGCGCAGCGTGACGCTCTCGGGCAATCTGGTCGGCCTGCGCCTGGGCCCGGCCATGGAGCAGATCGAGAGCATCGCGGAGGGCCTGCTGCCTTCCGGCGTGACGCTCACCCCGGCCGGGAACGCCCAGAGCATGCAGGAGGGCATGGACCAGTTCGCCATCGCCATCGGCCTGGCCGTGCTCGTCATCTACATGGTGCTGGCGGCGCAGTTCGAGAGCCTGGTCCACCCGCTCACGGTCATGCTGGCCCTGCCGCTGGCGATGGTCGGCGCCCTGGGCGGGCTGCTGCTCACGGGCCACACGCTCAATCTCTTCAGCCTCATCGGGATCCTGCTGCTCTTCGGCCTGGTCACCAAGAACTCGATCCTGCTGGTCGACTACGCCAACCAGCTGCGCCGCGAGGGCATGGACAAGCGCAGCGCCATGCGCACGGCGGCCCCGGTGCGCATGCGGCCGGTGCTGATGACCGCCCTCTCGATGATCTTCGGCGTGTTGCCGGCCGCCCTCGGCATCGGACCGGGCGCCGAGAGCCGCGCCCCCATGGCGATCGCCACGGCCGCGGGCATGCTCTCCTCGACGCTGCTCACCCTGCTCGTGGTGCCGGTCTTCTACCTGCTCTTCGACGACGCGGCGGAGGCAGCCGGGCGCCGGCTGCGGCGGCTGCTGCGCGGCGGGGCCCGCGAGCCGCGGGCCGCGGTCTCCTAGGCCGGCTCTGCGGAGGGGCCGCGCGACCAGGCGCCCTCGCAGCCGCGGAAGAGACGCTCGGCCTCGGGAGGCCCCCAGCTGCCCGCCGGATACTCCAGCAGCGGCGGCGGCCGCTCGCTCCGCCAGCCGGCCAGGACGGCGTCGGCATAGCGCCAGGAGGCCTCGATCTCGTCGCCGCGCAGGAAGAGGGTCTGGTCGCCGACCAGGGCGTCGAGCAGCAGCCGCTCGTAGGCCTCCGCCGGAGCGCGGTCGAAGTGCGCGCGGTAGTCGAAGTGAAGCCGCGCCGGCGACATGACCATCGCGGCGCCGGGCTGCTTGACACCGAAGGAGAGCCCGATCGCCTCGCGCGGCTGGATGGCCAGGGTGAGTACGTTCGGGCGGATCTGGCACAGCGAGCCGCTGCGGAGCTGGCGTCGGTACTCGGCGTCGCTCATCGACTCGGGGCGGTTGAAGAGCTCGATGGGCGGCGTGCGGAACTGCACCTGGACCTCGGTGAACTTCTGCGGGAGCCGCTTGCCGTGACGGAGCAGGAAGGGCACGCCGCTCCAGCGCCAGTTGTCGACCTCCGCGCGCACGGCGACGTAGGTCTCGGTGCTGGAGTCGGGCGCGACGCCCTCTTCGTCGAGGTAGCTGGGGACGGAGCGTCCGCCCTGCTCCCCGGCCGCGTAGCGGGCGCGGATGGAGCTCTCGGCGACGTCGTCCCGATCGGGAAAGTGCACGGCGCGCAGCAGCTCGACCTTCTGGTTGCGAATGGCCTCGGGCGCCAGCGAGGCGGGCGGCTCCATCGCCACCAGCGCCAGGATCTGCAGCATGTGGTTCTGGAGCATGTCGCGTAGCGCTCCGGCGCCGTCGTAGTAGCCCCCGCGCCCCGCTTCGACGCCGATCTCCTCGGCGACCGTGATCTGCACCAGCTCCACGTGGTGACGATTCCAGAGCGGCTCGAAGATGGCGTTGTGGAAGCGGAAGCCGAGCAGGTTCTGGACCGTCTCCTTTCCCAGGTAGTGATCGATGCGATAGATCTGGTACTCGCGGAGCGGAACGTGCAGCAGCTCGTTGAGGCGGCGGGCGCTCTCCAGGTCGTGGCCGAAGGGCTTCTCGATCACGACCCGACGCCAGGCCACCGGGTCGCCCTCCCGCATCGCCAGGAGGCCCGGCTCGGCGAGGCCCTCGACGGCGAGCGGGAAGAGCTCGGGCTTGATCGAGAGGTAGAAGAGGCGACCGGTCTCGCGCCCGCCGGGCAGTTCATCGAGGCGATCCGAGATGCGCTGGATGTCCTCGGAGCTCGAGACGTCTCCCGCCAGGTAGTGGACCCTCGGCGCCAGGCCCTCGAAGGCGGGGCGCAGCTCCGCGGGCAGGGCCTCGGCCAGCTCGGCGCGAAAGGCCTCGTCGCTCTTGGCGCGGCGCGAGACGCCCAGCAGCGAGAAGCCCTGCTTGGGGCGACCCTCCGCCGCCAGGCGCGCCAGGGCCGGCACCAGCTTTCGCCGGGTCAGATCGCCGCTGGCTCCGAAGATCACGATCTGGCTGGGGGCCGACACGCTGCCTCACCTCCGCGCCGCGAGGGTATCGAGCGGAGCCGGACTCGCGAGCCAGCGTGCCTCAGGAGAGGCGCTGGGTCAGGCTGTCGAGCCGGCCGGCCAGCACCCCGCTCAGGTTGGCCAGCAGCCGCGTAGCGATCCGCGGATGCCGGCGCTCGATGCGGGCCAGGCTCTCGCGGGTGATGCAGAGCAGCCGGGCGTCGGTCTCGGCCAGGACGTCGGCACTGCGCGTGCCCCGCAGCATCCCGACCTCCCCGATCAGGTCGCCGCGCTGCAGCGTCCTCAGCACGACCCGCCGCCCCTCGCGCTGGACGCTGGCGTCGAGGCGCCCGTCCAGGACCACGTACATCTCGTCTCCCGAGGCCCCCTTCTCGATCAGCTGCTCGCCGGCGCGCACGCTGCGCAGCTCCGACATCAGCGCGACGACCCGGGCCTGGGTGGCGCGCAGCCCGCGGAAGAGCGGAATCTCGTGCTGTGGCTGCCGACCCAGGTTCAGCGTGAGTGCGTCCCAAAGGGTGACGATGCGCATGTGGGAGGCCAGGGCGGGCGTGAAGGTCACGTCGATGAGCCAGGCCACAGCGAGCGTCACCGCCGACAGGATTCCGAACTCGACCTGGCTGTTCATGCCGCTGGTGGCGAGCATCAGGAAGCCCAGGCACAGGGCGAGGCTCGTGAAGGTGACCGGCCGGCCCACGCTGCGCAGCGCCTCCTCCATGCCCCGGCGCTGGTCGGCCAGTCGCTTCGAGGCCGTGTTGAACTGGGCCAGCAGATGGATCGTGTCGTCCACCGCGATGCCGAGCACGACGCAGGCCACCAGCCCCGTGGTCGTGTTCAGGGTGACGCCGGACCAGCCGAGCAGGCCGAAGTAGATCACGACGGGCAGGGCGTTGGGGATCAGCGCCAGCAGGCCGGCCCGGAGGGAGGTGAAGAGGAGACACAGGATCACGTAGATGATGCCCAGGGCCGCCAGCAGACTGAGGGCCTGACCGATGGCGATCTCGTCCATGGTGCGGGCCAGCAGCACCGAATTCCCGGTCACCGCGGCCGACAGGTGCGGGGGGACGGATTCCTCCAGGTAGCGTTCGATGCGCTCGGTCAGATCGACGAGCTCGGCGCTGTCCATGGCCGAGGTCCGCACGACCACGTTGGCCACCTCGAAGGCCGTATCCACGAACTCGTCCAGCTCCTCGTTGGCGCCGAGCAGCAGGAGCTGGGCGACGAGGGGGCGCGACTCGGGGATCGCGAAGGCCTCGGGCGCGTTGTCCTGGAAGCCCTGGTGGATGGCCTTCAGGTAGTCCGCGACGGAGGTCGAGCCGCCCACCTCGGGCTGCTCGGCCAGGAAGTCCTGCAGGGAGTCGACGACCTCGAGGTTCACGGGCTCCTTGAAGGCCTCCGGCGAGCTCGTCTCCAGCACGACGCGGAAGGCATTGGCTCCCTGCAGCTGCCGATTCACGCTCTCGAAGTCGAGCCGCACCGGGTTGTCGCGCTTGAAGTTGCTCACCGTGGCGGTGCCGATCTCGATGCGTTGCAGACCCGCCAGGGAGACCAGGGTCACCAGGGCGCCCACGGCCAGGATCCGGCGGCGCTCGCGCACGTCGAAGAGCGCGAGCCGGCCGAAGAGCCGGTCGAGCCCGTCCTCCCCGCGGCTCTCGACCCGCCGGGACGGCACTGGCAGCAGGCGCAGCAGAGCCGGGGCGAAGCCCAGCGAGACGACCAGGGTCGCCAGCACGCCCACGCCCCCGAAGACACCGAACTGGTCGATGGCGCCCAGGGGGCTCACGGTGAGCGAGAAGAAGCCCGCCGCGGTGGTCACCGCGGTGACGAAGACCGGCATGGCGACGTGGCGCAGGGTCAGGAAGAGCGCCTCGTTGCGGTCCTGCCAGGGTCCGTGGGCGCCGCGCAACACGTCGTAATAGGCCGAGAGCACGTGGATGGCATAGGCGAAGCCGACGACGGTGAGGATGGCGGGCGCGGCGATCGTCACGGGATTCAGCGAGCCCACCCAGAGCGAGATGAAGCCCAGGGTGAAGAGCACCGAGATCCCGATGGTGAGGATCGGAACCAGCACCCCGCGCAGGGTGCGGAAGGAGGCGAAGGCCACCCCGGCCATGGCCAGCCAGACGAGCGGGACGGAGAGGGTCAGGTCTCGCATCAGCAGGCGGCTCAGCTCGGCCGAGACGCGCGGGCTGCCGGCCACCCAGACCTGCTCTCCGGGCCACAGCTCCTGGGCGATGGAGACGATCTCCTCGTCGACGCGGCTCTCCAGGATCTGGGCCTCGGGGAGGTCGAGCAGGTAGACGCTGACGAGCGCCGCCCGGCCGTCTTCCGAGACCAGGTTTCCGCCGTAGATCGGGTCCGACAGCGCGCGCCGCCGCAGCTCGGCGAGGCCCGCCGGATCGCGCGGCACGACCTCGTAGAAGGGCTCGATGCGCAGGGAGCCCTCCTCGCCGCGGATGTGGAGCGCGGAGGAGAGGCTCGCGACGCGGTACACCAGCTCCAGGGACTCGAGGCGCTCACTGATGCGACGGATCGCCTCCAGGCTCTCCGGACGGAAGACGTCGTCGTCGACCAGGGCGACGAGCAGCGGCTCGCCCGAGCCGAAGAGCTCTTCGACGCGTTCGAGGGTCTGGCGCCCCTCGTCGCCCTCCGGCAGCAGGCTGCCCACCGAGGGATCGAGCAGGAGCCTCGGGCGCCCGCTGAGCGGATCGACGATCGCGAGGAGGGCGGCCCCGGAGACCAGGGCGAAGCATGCGAGTACCCAGGGGGCCCGGGATACGCACGCGCGGATGACGAGATCGATCCGCGTGGGCTGCTGCATGCCGGTGCGCCACTCCCCTCGGCCAGCTGCGGTGCCCGCAAGGGTACACCGGGAGCGGCTCGCGGGGCGCGGGTTTTCGGCCCGGTGCCGGACTCAGCCCGGTGCCGGACCGAAGAGCTCGCCGCGCGCCCGCTCGGAGATCGCGACCACCGCGGGATGGCGCAGCTGGCGCTCCACCGAGATCGCGTAGTAGCGCTCGACCAGCTCGGGGGCCCGACCGACACGCTGCACCCGGTACTGACGCGAGACCTCGCGCTCGATCACCGTGGGCACCGGGAAGACCCCGCAGCCCGAGGAGCCGAAGACCTTCAGCAGCGCCGAGTCGTCGAACTCGCCCACGGTGCGCGGCCGGATCCCCAGGTCGACGAACCAACGGTCCAGGGCCGTCCTCAGCGCCGTCCCGGAGCGCGGGAGCAGCATCGGCGCCCCGTCCAGCGAGCGGGGGAAGCCGCGGCGCAGGCCCTCCGCGAGCTTGGCCGCCGCGTAGAAGGAGACGCTGCACTCGCCGAGGTAGTGGTCGTAGGCGCGCACGGCCACGTCCTCTCCGCGCGGCGCGTCGCTCAGCACCAGGTCCAGGTCGTGGGTGGCCAGCGCCGCGAGCAGCCGCTCGGTGGTGTCCTCGACGCAGACGATCTCCATGGCCTGGGGCAGGTCGAGGGCGGGACGGATCAGTCGATGGGCGACCAGCTTGGGCAGCACCATCGAGACCCCGACGGAGAGGCGCCCGGGCCGCGAGTCGCCGCCGTGCCGGATGGCCGCCTTCAGCTCCTCGCCGAGGGCGAAGATGTCGTCGGCGTAGCCCAGCACGGTGCGACCGACGTCGGTAAGAGCCAGGCGGCGCCCCTTGCGCGTGAAGAGCTTGTCGCCGACCTGCTCCTCGAGCTGGCGGATCTGGCCGCTCACGGTGGGCGCGCTCACCCCCAGCCGCCGGGCCGCCTCGGAGACGCCGCCCTCGCGCGCGGCCGCGCGGAAATAGAGCAGGTGGTGGTAGTTGAGCCACTGCACGGACGAGCCCCCAATTCGCTTTAACCTAACGAATTCTTCGGGATTTCGTGCTTGCCTCAGGGATGGAGGAGAAGCGACTCTAAGGGGCTGCACCGCTCCCGCCGATCGAGGCCATCTTGACGAGAATCCGCCGCGGGACCCGCGCATCGACCCCGCGCTGCTCAGCCCGACGCAGCCCGGCGAGGCCTCCGTCGCCCGGAACGCGGGCGACCCTTGACGAGCGAGCTGGGAGGACCGGCATCCAGACCCGCAGCCGGGGAAGCCGCTGATGGCGACCGCTCCCACGGGATCCAGGAGCCAGAGCCCCTGGCGCCAGGATCTATTGGCCTCGGTCGTGGTCTTCCTGGTGGCCCTGCCGCTCTGCATGGGCATCGCGATCGCCTCGGGCGTGCCCCCGGCCGCGGGGCTGCTGACCGGAATCATCGGCGGAATCGTGGTGGGCGTCATCGCCGGCTCGCCCCTCCAGGTCAGCGGGCCGGCGGCCGGCCTCAGCGTCGTCGTCTACGAGATGGTGCAGAGCCACGGTCTGCCCGCCCTGGGCTGGATCGTCATGGTGGCGGGAGCCGTCCAGCTCGCGGCCGGGGTCGTCGGCTTCGGGCGCTGGTTCCGGGCCGTCTCCCCCGCCGTGATCCACGGCATGCTGGCCGGCATCGGCGTGCTGATCTTCGCCAGCCAGTTCCACGTCATGGTCGACGACGAGCCGCGCGGCAACGGCCTGGCGAACCTGCTGGCGATTCCGACGGCGGTCTGGAAGGGCCTGGCACCGGCGGATGGCTCGGTGCACTTCCAGGCGGCCATGGTGGGGGCGGTCACCCTGGTCATCATGGTGGCCTGGCGCCCCCTGGCCCCCCGCTCCCTGCGCGTGCTCCCGGCGCCGCTGGCGGCGGTCTTCCTGGCGACCCTGCTCGCCGAGCTGCTCTCGCTCGGGGTGAAGCAGGTGAGCGTCCCCGGCAACCTGCTCGAGGCCGTGAGCCTGCCGGCCTTCGCAGACCTGGGTCGGCTCGGCTCGGGCCTGTTCACCTCGGGCGTCGCCCTGGCCTTCGTGGCCAGCGCGGAGACGCTGCTCTGCGCAACCGCGGTCGACAAGCTCCACGACGGCCCCCGCACCCGCTACGACCGCGAGCTCAGCGCCCAGGGCATCGGCAACCTGCTCTGCGGCCTGGTCGGCGCCCTGCCGATGACGGGCGTCATCGTGCGCAGCAGCGCCAACGTCGAGGCCGGAGCCCGAACGCGGAACGCGGCGATCCTGCACGGCGTCTGGCTGCTCTTCTTCTGCGCGGCACTGCCCTTCGTGCTGAACCGGATCCCGACTTCGGCCCTGGCCGCCGTGCTGGTCTTCACGGGCTACAAGCTGGTCAACGTGGCGGCCATCCGGCGCCTGGCGGACTTCGGCCGGAGCGAGGTCAGCATCTACGCGGCGACCCTGCTGGGGATCGTCTGCGCAGACCTGCTGACCGGCGTGCTGATCGGCATCGGGCTCTCGCTCGCGAAGATCCTCTACAGCGTCTCGCACCTGGATCTCGACCTGCGTCCGGGCGGCGAAGCCGGCCGCCTGGATCTGCACATGCGCGGGGCGGCCACCGTGCTGCGCCTGCCGAAGCTGGCAGCGCTGCTGGAGGAGATTCCGCCCAGCACCCATCTGCACGTGCACATCGACGAGCTCGACTACATCGATCACGCCTGCATCGACCTGCTGATGAGCTGGGAGAGCCAGCACAAGGTCGCCAACGGCAAGCTCTTCATCGACTGGCACGATCTCCAGGGCCGCTTCCGCAGCCAGCCCGGGCCCTCGGGGGACGAGCAGGCGGCGGCCTGAGCCCCTCCCGGCCGGCGGCGTCCCGCCCGAAACGCGTCGATCGCATCGGCATCGGACCGACGTACCCATTCAGGAGGAGTCGAGATGATCCCGAGAGTGCTTCCCCTGGCGGCTCTGGTGGCCGCCCTGACCCTGGGTCTCGGCGCGCTGCAGCCGGCCGCCGCCCGGGTGGACCCCGTGAACACGACCCGCGCCGGTGTCGCGGTGAAGGGCTACGACGTGGTGGCCTACTTCACGGAAGGCCGGCCCCTGAAGGGCAGCCGCGAGCTCAGCCACCGCTGGCAGGGGGCGACCTGGCACTTCGCCAGCGCCGAGCACCGCGACCTCTTCGCTGCGGATCCGGAGCGCTACGCGCCCCAGTACGGCGGCTACTGCGCCTACGCCGTCGCCCAGGGGAGCACCGCCGGCATCGATCCGGAGGCCTGGAAGATCCACGAGGGCAAGCTCTACCTGAACCTCAACGAGGGCATCCAGAAGCGCTGGCTGGGGGACGTGGAGGGCTACGTCGCCAAGGCCGACGCCAACTGGCCGAAGATCTCCGGCAAGCGGGGCAGCTACTGAGGCCAGCGACGGCGGTCCCTTCGACTACCCTGGCGCGTCGGGAGGCGCGTCATGGGTCCGTTGCAGGGGGTGCGAGTCGTGGAGATGGGGGCCTGGGTCGCGGGCCCGGCGGCCGGCTGCATCCTGGCCGACTGGGGCGCCGACGTCGTCAAGATCGAGCCGCCCGGTATCGGCGACCCGGCGCGCCTCTTCGGCGCGATGTTCGGGGCCGACCTGCCCTGGAACCCGCCCTTCGAGATGGACAACCGCAGCAAGCGGAGCATCGTCCTCGATCTGCGGAAGCCGGAGGGGCTGGCCCTGCTGCAGCAGTTGCTGGCCCGCGCCGACGTCTTCGTCACCAACTATCGGCCGGCGGCCCTGGCCCGGCTCGGCCTCGACCCCGAGAGCCTGCTGAGCCGCGACCCGCGCCTCGTCTACGGCATCATCACCGGCTACGGCCTGGAAGGCCCGGACCGGGACAAGGCGGCCTACGACATCGCCGGCTTCTGGGCGCGCTCGGGCATCGCCCACATGCTGAGCCCGCCGGGCGGCGCGCCGCCCTTCCAGAGGGGCGGCATGGGCGACCACGGCGCTGGCTCCACCCTGGCCGGGGCGATCTCGGCGGCCCTCTTCGCCCGCGAGCGGAGCGGCCGGGGCCAGCTCGTCTCCACCTCGCTGCTGCGGCAGGGCCTGTACACGCTCTCCTTCGACCTCTCCGTGGCGCTTCGCTTCGGCGTGACGCTCGGCGTGGCGGACCGCCGGTCCATGCCGAATCCGGTGATCAACGTCTACCGGGACCGCGACGGGCGCTGGCTGTGGATCGTCGGCCTGGAGGCGGAGCGCCACTGGCCGCCGCTGGCGCGCGCCCTCGGGCACCCGGAGTGGATCGAGGACGAGCGCTTCGCCAGTGCTGCGGCGCGCGCGCAGCACGCCGCGGAGCTGACGGCCCTGATCGACGC
The DNA here is from genome assembly GCA_964649065.1 of uncultured Spirochaetales bacterium. Taxonomy (GTDB): domain Bacteria; phylum Myxococcota_A; class UBA9160; order UBA9160; family SMWR01; genus CAZYOL01. The sequence goes on along the minus strand of CAZYOL010000068.1, from coordinate 7,798 downwards.
CGTGATCGCCACGCGATCGCGCGACCAGTGGGCGCAGGTCTTCGAGTCCGAGCCGGACCTCTGGTGGGCCCCGGTGCAGAACGTGGAAGAGGTGCTCGCGGATCCCCAGGTCCGGGCCGCCGGCGGCCTCTGCGAGGTCCCCGACGGGGAGTCCACCAGCCTCTTCCCGTCGACGCCGGCCGACTTCGGGGGCACGGCCTGGGCGCCCCGCTCGATGGCCCCAGAGCACGGCCAGCACACCGACGAGGTGCTGGCCGAGCTGGGAGTCGGCGAGAGCCGGATCCGCGAGCTGCGCGAGCGCGGCGTGGTCGCCTGAGTCCGCTCAGCGCCTGACTTCGAAGCCCGCCTTCACGCGGTCCCAGGTCTGCGCTCCGGGACCCCGCTCGCGGAGCCGGAACTTCTGGATGCGGCCGGTGGGCGTGTGCGGCAGCTCCTGCGCGAGCTCGATGAAGCGCGGCACGAAGAAGTGCGGGGCCGTGTCGTTGACGAAGCGCGCGAGCTCTTCGGGACTCGCGCTCGCGCCCTCGGCCAGGGTGACGAAGACCATCAGCTCCGCCTCGCTCTCGAGCTCCGGCGCGGAAACCCCCACGGCCGCCGCCTCGGCCACCGCCTCGTGGGCGGCGAAGGCCCGCTCGACCTCGAAGGAGGAGATGTTGCGCCCCTTGTGGCGCACGTAGTCGGCCTTGCGGTCGACGAAGAACCAGTCGCCGTCCGGGTCCCGCCGGGCCAGGTCTCCGGTGTGGTACCAGAGGTTCCGGAAGGCTCCGAGGGTCGCCTCCGGGCTCCCCCAGTAGCCGGAGAAGATCGTGAAGGGCTCGGTGGGACGGCAGCAGAGCTCGCCGACCTCGCCGGCCGGGGTCGGCCGATCCTCGCCGTCGAGCAGCGCCACCTCGACCCCCGGCAGGGGCTGACCGAGGGAGCCGGGCTTCTCGGCCCGACCGCGGTCGGGGCGCTGAAGCAGGCCCATCACCTCCGACTGGCCGTAGGCCTGGTCGAGGGTCTCCAGGCCGAAGCGCTGCTTGAAGGGCGCGATCAGGGGCTCGGGCATCGGGATGCAGCTCGCGTGACGCACCCGATGCTCGGCATCGTCCGGGCGCCCGGGAGCCTGCCAGAGGTAGATGTGCATGGCGCCCAGGGTGAAGATCTGTGTCGCGTCGTAGTGGCGGCAGCGATCCCAGAAGCTCTGGACGGAGAAGGCCGGATCCAGCCCCAGCGGGATGCCCATGACCAGGGCGCGGTAGACGTGGGAGACCCAGGCGGCCGAGTTGTACATGGGGAGGCAGCCGTAGAGCGCATCTCCCCGCCGGATCCCCGAGCTGACCGCGCCGGTGAGGGCGGCCCGAATCCAGACATTGTGGCTCTGCATGACGCCCTTGGAGCGGCCCGTCGTGCCGGAGGTGAAGAGCACGCAGGCGACGTCGCCGAAGCCGGTGCCCGGATCGTCGGGCTCGGGAGCCGTGGCCGCGCCCGCCTCGATCTCGTCGACGGCCAGCGCGGAGAGCCCCAGCTCCTTCCCCAGCGCCTCCACGGGGCCGCCGCGGACGATCAGCTGCTCGAAGGGCAGCGCTCCTCCCAGCTCCGCGAGGCGCGGGACCAGATCCGCGTCGGTCACCAGCACGCGGGCAGCCGAGTCCTCGAGGCTCGCCCGCAGCCAGGCGCCCCGGTAGTCGGTATTGGTCGGGATCCAGACGGCTCCCCGCTTGAGACAGCCGAAGGTGGCGTGGACGAACTCGGGACCGCCCCTCAGCAGGAAGGCGACGGCATCCCCGCGCCCGATGCCGAGGCCCGCCAGCGCCGCGGCCCAGGCGTTGGCGAGGGCATTCACCTCGCCGTAGCTGCTGCGGCGATCGTCGACCCTCAGATAGGTCGCGTCGGGAATCGCATCGGCCTGGAGGCGCAGCAGGGAGTGCAGGGTGCGCCGACGCGAATCGGAGAGGTCGGGAACGTGCACGACCGGACCATATCCGATGCGCCTCGTCGCCGGAATCGAAGCGCAGTAGAATGCCGTCGATCGGGCGAAGCCGGAGGCCGGGCGAGCCGATGACGCGAACGACGCGAGCCAGTAAGCCAACGAGAGGCGCACAGGGGGGCGAAATGACGGCGCGGAAGCGAACGGCGAAGAAGAGCGGGCGCAAGCCGGCGGCGCGCAAGCCGGCGCGACGCAAGTCCGGAGCCGCGAAGAAGCGCGCGGCCCGGAAGCGGCCCGCGGCCCGCAAGACGGCCGGCAGGAAACGGGCCGGCGCCAAGAAGGCCGGCGCCGGGTCGGATGAGGTCGCGTACTCGGACCTGCGCCAGGCGCTGAAGAGCTTCTGGCACAAGCTCGTCTGAGCCCCGGGCCCGGAGGACGGCTCAGCTCGGATCGGCGATCTTCAGCAGCTGCTTGCCCGTGTTCTCGCCACGGAACAGGCGCATCAAGGTGCGCGGAGCGTTCTCCAGGCCCTCCTGGACGTCCTCGCGGTTGACGAGCTTGCCCTCGGCGAGCCAGCGCATGAGCTTGACGATGGCCTGGGGGAAGTGCTCGGCGTAGTCGAGCACCAGGAAGCCCTCCATGGTGCCGTGCTGGAGCACCAGGTTGAAGTAGTTGCTGGGTCCGGGGCCCCAGTCCTCGCCCTGCTCGTAGCGGGAGATGGCGCCGCACAGGGCAATCCGCGCACGGCGGGCGATGCGGGCCAGCACCGCGTCGAGGATCTCGCCGCCGACGTTGTCGAAGTAGACGTCGATGCCCTGGGGGCACAGCTCGGTCAGCCGGGCTGCGACGTCCTCGTTCTTGTAGTCGATCGCCCCGTCGAAGCCGAGCTCGTCGGTCAGCCAGGCGCACTTCGCGGGACCGCCGGCGATGCCGACGACCCGGCAGCCCTGGATCTTGGCGATCATGCCCGCCACCGAGCCGGTGGCTCCGGCCGCTCCCGAGACCACGAAGGTCTCGCCCTCCCGGGGTCGCCCGACCTCGAGCACGCCGAAGTAGGCCGTGAGCCCGGTGATGCCGAGCAGCGACAGGGCGAGGTTCGGAGGCGTCCGGGGCGGCAGCACGCGCATGCCGAGCACGCCGGAGCCGTCGGTCGCGCAGTAGTCCTGCCAGCCGAAGGCCCCGGTCACGAGATCGCCGACGGAGATGCCGGGCTTGCGGCTGGCCACGACCTGGCCGACGCCTGCGGCCAGCATCACCTCGCCCAGGGGGATCTTCGGGATGTAGGTGTCGCGGGTCATCCAGCCGCGCTGGGTCGGATCGAAGGAGAGCCAGAGGTTGCGCACGAGCACCTGCCCGTCCGCCGGCTCGGGCACCGGGCCCTCCCTCCACTCGAAGCAGCTCTCCTCCAGCGCTCCTTCGGGTCGCTTCACCAGGATCCACTGACGGTTGCGCTGCGGGTCGCTCAAGACGGCACCTCCGGGGCGATCATAGGCGGGCGCCGCGGCTCCCGCCCAGTGCGCCGCGTTATGCTCTCCCGACCATGCCGCCCCGGAGCCCCCTCGACCGACGCGAGCGCCAGCGCCGCCTGGGCGCCACGCTGCTGCTGGCGGCGGGCTACATGGCGGCCGAGCTCGTGGGCGGGCTGTGGACCGGCTCCCTGGCCCTGCTCGCCGACGCCGGCCACATGCTCTCGGACGTGGCGGCCCTGGGCCTGGCCCTCTTCGCGGGCTGGCTGGCCTCGCGGCCGGGCGGCCCGCGCTGGACCTACGGCCTGACCCGCGCCGAGATCCTGGCGGCGCTGGCCCAGGGGGCGGCGCTGGTGGCGATCTCCCTGCTGGTGGTCTTCGAGGCCTTCGAGCGCCTGGGCAGCCCGCGCGAGGTCCACGGGCCGGGGATGTTGCTCGTCGCGAGCGGAGGCCTGGTGGTCAACCTGATCGGCCTGCGGCTCCTGCGGGGCGGCCACCAGCACGACCTGAATCTGCGCGGGGCCTGGCTGCACGTGCTCTCGGATGCCCTCGGCAGCCTGGGCGCCATGCTGGCCGGCATCGCGATCTGGGGCTTCGGCATCTTCTGGGCCGACCCGGTGGTCTCGCTGGCGATCAGTGCCCTGATCCTGCTATCGGCCTGGCACCTGCTGCGCGAGGCCGTGGACGTGCTGATGGAGGCCGCTCCCCGGCACCTGGACCTCGAGGAGATCGGCTCGGCGCTGGCCGGACTGGACGGTGTGGCCCACGTCCACGATCTGCACGTGTGGACGATCGGCAGCGGCGAGGTCTCGCTGTCCTGCCACCTGGTGGCGCGGCCCGCGGGCTCGGACCGGGAGCTGCTCGCCGAGGCCTATCGGCTGCTGGGAGACCGCTTCGGCATCGACCACGCCACCCTCCAGATCGAGCCCGAGGAGTTCGCCGAGGAGACGCCCCGCTCGCTGTGTCACGGCGGCTGCATCGCCTCGGCCGCCGAGGGCTGAGTCAGCGACGGCGCCGCTGCGCCAGCGCCAGCCCGGCGCAGCCGAGCAGGCTGGCCCCGGAGACGGCCGCGCCCAACCGGAAGGCCCCATCCTCGTAGCGAAGCGTCACCCGGTGCTCGCCGGGCGGCACGGCCAGGGCCTGGTAGGCGCCGTTCGCCCGGTAGAGGGTCGTCGGCGTGCCGTCGACCCGCGCGCGCCACGGCCGGTGGAAGGCCTGGGAGACGACCACCCAGGCCGGGGCCTCGGCCTCCACCTCCAGGTCGACCGCGTGGGCCTGGAAACGGCTCAGCCGGACCTGCGCCGGGCCGGATCGCGCGGCCTCGTGCCGGGCCTCCGGAGGCAGGTAGACCTCGCTCCTCGGATCGAAGCCGGGCGCGGTCACGGCGACCAGCGTCTCCGGGTAGTCGGCGAAGCGGGGCTGCTGGCCCGCGGTGGCCAGCGGCAGGGCGCCGCGGCGACGCTCCCAGCCGAAGAGCTCGTCGGCCGCCGAGATGTGGGTCACCGCGAGGAAGTCGACCAGCCCCTCGGCCGGCAGCACGCCCTCGCGGTAGAGGCGGTTGCGCAGATCCCAGTCTCCGCGTAGATACACCCAAAAGTGTCCGCCGACCACCGGAATCGGCCCCAGCAGGTTGAGATTCCCGGTGAGGGCGAGGCGGTGGCCCGCCAGGTGGAGCCGGAGGTCCGGGTTGCCGCTCCGGTCGAAGGTGGCGTAGGCCGCGGGGGAGAGCATCGCCCGGCCCTCGCCGAGCGCCGGGGGCGACGCCATGCGCGGAGGCTCCGGCCCCCAGGCCGCCACCGGAACGGTGGGATTCTGGCCCGGCGCCAGGCTCGCCAGGTCGACCCCGAGCCACAGAACGGCGAGGCAGGCGGCGGCTCGACGCGCCAGCGCGGGCACTCCCGCGTGCAGCGCGACGGCCAGGCTGCCCAGCGCGGCCAACAGCAGGGCGCTGCGCAGGGCGCCGCTGGCCGCCGTCGTGGTCCAGGGCTCGGGGGGCGTCGGCCAGGCGCGCGCCCAGGCGATGCAGGCCGCGATGCCCGCCAGCAGGGCGAGCAGGACCGCCAGCTCGCCACGCCCCGCTCGGCGCTCGCCCCGGACGTAGGCCGCGAGCGCCAGGGCGGCCAGCGGGGGCAGGGCCAGGCTCGCGAGGATCACCAGCTTGATCGGGTAGCGCGACGCTCCGAGCGCCGGGAAGACCCGGCGCAGCGCACCGTAGAGACCCGCGTGCTCTCCCATCGCCAAGAGCAGCCCCAGGGCGACGGCGCCGCCCAGCACCCACACGCGCCAGTGTCGGATCCGCAGCAGCGCGCAGAGCGCCAGTCCGAGCGCGGCGATGCCCCCGTAGCAGCTCGCAAAGAGCTCCTGGCCGGGCACGAAGTAGACGCCGTGCAGCGAGCGCAGCGCTCCGAAGTGAGGCACCAGCAGGGTCGGCAAGGCCGCCGGCGCCAGCGACCAGGGATCCGACTGGCTCCCGAAGCCCGTGCCCCGGTGCGAGGCGGCGAGCAGTTCGAGGAAGGGCAGCAGCTGCGCGGCGCACAGGCCGGCGCCGAGGCCGGCCACGAGCGCCAGGCGACCGAGCGTGCGCGAGGCCGGCAGCCCCTCGCCGACGACCGCGCCCAGGGCCAGCAGACCGGCGAGCACCCAGGTGAGCAGCACGAACTCCGGCAGGCCCCCCAGCATCTGCAGCGCCGACACGGCGGCCGCGCAGGGCAGTGCGAGCCCGCCGCCTCGCCAGGCCCGCTCGACGAGCCAGAGCACCCAGGGCGCCCAGCCGAGGGCCGCCATCGAGGCGGGCAGGTGCAGGCTGCCCTGCACCACCCCAGCGAAGGCCCAGCTCAGCCCGGCGGCGGCCGCCGCCAGCTGGCTGTCGGTCCAGGCCCGCGCCAGCAGGTACATCCCCAGCCCGGCCAGCGGGACGTGGGCCAGGCACAGCAGCCCCAGTGACCACGGCTCGGGAATGGCGAGCGAGAGCCACATCGGCGGGTAGAGCACGCCCGTGGCCCACTGGGCGAGGAAGGGGATGCCGGCCGCGTTGTAGGGATTCCAGAGCGGAATCTCACCCGCCGCCAGGGAGAGGCGCAGATAGTGGGCGGCCGGATAGGTCTGCCCCAGGAAGTCGCGGTGCACGAAGGTCTCGCGGCCGCCGAGCACTTCGGGAAAGGCCCCCAGCAGGAGCAGGCCCAGGATCGCCAGCAAGGGCCCCGGGCCCAGCCAGGCCTCGCAGTCCGCGCGAGCCGGCGCAGGGGAGGCGGAGGCGACCAGGCGGATCAGCCTCCGGCGTCGCGAATGCCGGCCAGCTCCTCCTTGAAGCCGCGCGACACGAGAATCCGAAAGGCGTCGGAGAGGGGGCGCCCCTCGTGGAGGACGTGGTAGACGTTCTCGGTGATCGGCATCTCCACGCCGAGCTTGCGCGCCAGGGCGTGGGTGGCCGCGGCCGTGAAGAAGCCCTCGGCGACGGTGCGCTGGCCCGCGAGGTAGCTCGCCGGATCCTCGCCCTCGGCCACCTTCCTGCCGAGTGTTCGATTGCGCGACAGATCGCCGGTGCAGGTCAGGATCAGATCGCCGACGCCCGACATGCCGAGGAAGGTGAGCGGGTCGGCTCCCAGGGCGACTCCGAGGCGCGTCATCTCCGCGAGGCCGCGGGTGATGAGCGCGGCGCGGGCGTTCGTGCCGAGGCCCAGGCCGTCGCAGACGCCGGCCGCCACGGCGATCACGTTCTTGACGGCGCCCCCGACCTGGACGCCGACGGGATCGTCGCTCGAGTAGGTGCGGAAGGCCGAGGCGTGCAGCAGGGGCTGCACCTGCCGGGCCGCCCGGCCGCCCCGCGAGGCGATCACCACGTCCGTCGGCAGGCCTCGCGCCACCTCCTTGGCGAAGCTCGGCCCCGACAGGAAGGCGAGGCGCTCCGGCGAGACCTCCGGAAGCACCTCGCCGAGGACCTCGGACATCAGCTTGAGCGAGGCCTCTTCGATGCCCTTGCTGGCGACCACCAGCACGGCGCTCGGCTCGACGGAGCCGGCCAGCGACTCGGCGACGGGGCGCAGGAATCTGGAGGGCGGCACCAGCACCACCAGCTCCGCGCCCGCCACGGCTCGGGCCGGGTCGGGGGTGGCCCGGATGTCCTCGGGGAGGAGCTGCTCGGGGAGGTAGGCGGAGTTCCGGTGGTGCTCGTTCACGTCTGCGACCACCTCGGCCTCGAGGGCCCAGAGGACGACGCGGTGCCCCCGGCGAGCCGCGTGCGCCGCCAGGGCGGTTCCCCAGGCGCCGGCCCCGATCACGGCGATCTGGCTCATCCCTCCCTCCGCTGGGCCGGCCCAGCGGCCCCCCCCCCCTCACCCCACACTCCCCCGCGGCCGGCTCCGGGGCCGGGCCGCCCGACCCCACGACGTCGCTCCACGAGTACTTCGTGCTCGCCTTCGTCAGC
>CAZYOL010000067.1:13939-20295 GCA_964649065.1 uncultured Spirochaetales bacterium | reverse complement strand
CGAAGCGGTCGGCAAGAGCGGCATGCCGCTGCTAATTGTCGCCGAGGACATCGAGGGCGAGGCGCTCGCCACGCTGGTCGTCAACAAACTCCGCGGCACGTTCAACGTCGCGGCCGTGAAGGCGCCCGGCTTCGGCGACCGCCGCAAGGCGATGCTCGAAGACATCGCCACGCTGACCGGCGGTCAGGCGATCTTCGAGGACCTCGGCATCAAGCTCGAGGCGGTCGGCCTCGCGGAACTGGGCCGCGGCAAGAAGGTGATCATCGACAAGGACAACACGACGATCATCGAGGGCGCCGGCAAGTCGACCGACATCAAGGGCCGGATCGACCAGATCCGCCGCGAAATCGAAAACTCCACCAGCGACTACGACCGAGAGAAGCTCGAAGAGCGGCTCGCGAAGCTCTCCGGCGGCGTGGCGAAGGTCAACGTCGGCGCCGCGACCGAGAGCGAGATGAAGGAGAAGAAGGCCCGCGTCGAGGACGCCCTGCACGCCACCCGCGCGGCCGTCGAGGAGGGCATCGTCCCCGGTGGGGGCGTGGCCCTGCTGCGCGCCCAGCGCGTGCTCGAGGGCATCGGCGAGAATGAGGAGCAGGCGGCGGGCGTCAAGATCGTGGCGCGCTCCCTGGAAGAGCCGCTGCGGCGCATCGCCGAGAACGCCGGCATCGATGGCTCGATCGTGGTCGACAAGGTGAAGAACCAGAAGGGCGCGATGGGCTTCAACGCTGCCAGCGAGGAGTACGAGGACCTGCTCAAGGCCGGCGTGATCGACCCGACCAAGGTCGTGCGCACGGCGCTGCAGAACGCCGCGAGCGTGGCCTCCCTGCTCCTCACCACCGAGGCGATGGTGGCCGAGAAGCCGGAGGAGAAGGGCGCCGGTGGCGCGCCGGATCCGGCCGCGGCCATGGGCGGCATGGGCGGCATGGGCATGTAGCAAGGCCCTGCGGGCCGGTACAGGCTGGAACGCCAGAGGCCCCCGGGCTCACGCCCGGGGGCCTCTCTCGTCGTGCCTGGGCTCCGCCGAGCCGGCGATCAGCCGAGCTTCGAGCGGGCCGCGTCGATGTCGTCGTCCATCAGCGTCTTGCGGCGCGCACCCTCGGCCGAAGCCTGGGCCTCCTGGGCAAGCCGCGAGATGTAGTCCTCGGCGGCGGCCACGGCCTTGTCGAGCGCCGAGCCGGAGACGCGCAGGCCTCCGGCATGCTTGGTCAGAAGCCGCTTCACCACCGCGTTGGGAAGGTCCCCCATCCGAATCCCTCCTGGCTGGGCCGGCGGCGCCGACCCGCCCGGCGAGCCTAGCACCCTGGCCGAGGGCCGGAAGGGAGGCCGGTTGCGGGACGACTCCTCAGTGAAGCTTTCGGCCGGCCTCCTCGGCGGCGCGGACCACCTCCCGCAAGGGCTTGCCGGACCGGCGGGCCGCGGCCTTGCAGTCGTCGTACTCGGCGGTCACCTGCGGCCGCCCCTCCCCGTCGCGCAGCAGCTTCACCCCGATCACTCCGAAAGGGGTCCGGACCCGGCGCAGCTCGCGATGCAGCACCAGGCGATCCTGCTCGGCCACGCGCACGCCGAGGCTCGTCGACTCGGAGAGCAGCAGCCGCGCCAGGGCCTCGCGCTCGGCGGGCCGTGCGATCACGCGCAGACCGAAGCCCGGTCGGTTCTTCTTCGTCTGGAGGTGCTGCAGCGAGACGTCGAGGGCGCCGGCCTCGAAGAGCCGTTCCATCAGGTAGTCGAAGTGCTCGGGAATGCAGTCGTCGAGATGGGTCTCCAGGACGGCCACGCGGTCCGTCGCCAGCGAGGAGCTGCGACCCAGGACGGCGCGCAGCAGATTGGGCATGGGCCCGGGACGCTCGTCGCCCGCCCCGTAGCCGACGCCCTCGACGGTCATGGCCGGCAGCGAGCCGAAGTCGTCGGCGATCGTGCGCAGGATGGCGGCACCGGTCGGCGTGACCGTCTCCCAGGCGACGTGGGCCGGAATGCTGGGAATGCCGCGCAGCAGCTCGAGCGTGGCGGGCGCCGGCAGCGGCAGGCGCCCGTGCTGGGTCTCCACGCTGCCCCCTCCCAGCGCCACCGGCGTCGCGCTCACCCGCTGGATGCCGAGGCGCTCCAGCGCGATGGCGGCGCCGGTGACGTCGACGATGGCGTCCACGGCGCCCACCTCGTGGAAGTGGACCTTCTCGATCGGGGTGCGGTGCACCCGGGCCTCGGCCCGCGCCAGGGCCTCGAAGATGGCCAGGGCGCGCTCGCGTACGGGCGCCTCCAGCCGCGCCCCTTCGAGGACGCGCACGATGTCCAGGTAGTGTCGGCCGTGGTGGGTGTGCCCTCCGGACGCTCGGGCGCGGGGCACGCGGACCTGCAGATAGCGGGCGCCGAGCGCACCGCGCCGCACCTGGGAGAGGCGCAGGGCGTGGTCCACGCCGAGACCGGCCAGGTCGGCCTCGAGCTGCTTGCGCGGAAGGCCCGCGTCCAACATGGCCGCGAGGAACATGTTGCCGGCGATGCCGGAGAAGAGATCGAGGTGGAGGACGCGCAGGCCCGCTCGCTGGCTCGCCGTCCCGCCGGGGCGGCGAGCTGCGCGCGCCACAGTCTGACTTCGCGCGGCTTCGCCGCGCTGCGCGCTTCGCTTGCCGCGGCGCTTGCTGTCCGACTCCGCTCGCCGGCGGCTCGCTGCGCGCGCCACAGTCTGACTTCGCGCGGCTTCGCCGCGCTGCGCGCTTGCCCGAGTCTGACTTCGCGCGGCTTCGCCGCGCTGCGCGCTTCGCTTGCTGCGGCGCTTGCTGTCCGACTCCGCTCGCCGGCGGCTCGCTGCGCGCGCCACGCTGGCGGCGCGGCGCTTGCTAGAGCCTGTTGATGAGCGTTGCGACATAGGCGGCCCCGAAGCCGTTGTCGATGTTCACGACCGAGACATTCGAGGCACAGCTCGTCAGCATGCCGAGCAAGGCGGCCACACCCCCGAAGGCCGCGCCGTAGCCCACGCTGGTGGGCACGGCCAGAACGGGCTTGTCCACCATGCCCCCGACCACCGAGGGCAGCGCCCCCTCCATCCCCGCCACGACGATCAGCACGCGAGCCCGGCGCAGCACCTCGCTCGAGGCCAGCAGCCGGTGGATGCCCGCCACGCCCACGTCGACCAAAGTCTCGACGGAGTTCCCGAAGCGCCGGGCCACGCTGGCGGCCTCGGCCGCCACCGGCAGGTCCGCGGTGCCCGCCGAGACCACGGCGATCGTCCCCCGGCCCTGCAGCGGCGACTCCGCGGGACCGAACCACAGCGTCCGCGACACCGGATCGTGATCCCCCTCCCCGAGCTCCCGACAGACCGGCTCCGCGATCTCCGGCGCGACGCGAGTGACCAGCACGTCCTGCTCGGAGCCTCTCAACGCCGATACGATGTGGCCGATCTGCGCGGCGGTCTTGCCCGGGGCGAAGACGACCTCGGGCAGGCCGTGCCGGAGGGCCCGGTGCGTGTCGACCCGGGCATCCGGCACGTCGACGAAGGGCAGCCGGGCCAGGCCCTCGAGCGCCTCGTCGGGATTCATCTCACCCCGCTGGACGGAGACCAGGAGCTCGCGCAGGCGCTCGCGGTTCATGAGCGCCGGACAGTAGCAGGCCCCGAGAGGCAGGCCTCAGAGCTCGGGGGCGAAGACCAGGATCGCGCGCAGGCCTGAGGTGGTGTCGCGCAGGATCGACTCGAAGCGAAGGGGCTCGGCGTCGCTCGAGTGCTGGGAGGCCACGGTGGCGAAGGCCGCCTCGGCATCGCTCCGGGCCAGGTGCGGCGGTGAGGGCAGGATCGGGGCGCCCAGGTGGTTCGCCATCGCCGAGATCGCCTGCGAGGCCACCACGTTTCCCACCTCACGCAGCACCGAGTCCGTCTGCTCCTGCGGGGGCGTGGGCCCGCCGAGCATGCGCCGCATCAGCTCGTCCCGCGCTGCCGACGGGAAGAGCAGACCGACCGCCCCGCCCAGGGCTCCCTCCAGCTCGACCACGGCCCCGACCTCCCACGGCCCGGCCTCCATCGGGCCGCGCACCGCATGGGGCGCGCCCGCCATCAGCGGGCTGCCCGCGAGCTCCTCCAGGGCCCGGGCGGCGGAGCCCGCTCCCAGCGCGGCCAGCGCCCGCCACTGCTCCAGGTCGCGGCCGGGATGCTTCACGAGAGCTGGTTCAGGTCGAGCACGAAGACCGGCCGACCGTCTCCGAGAAGTGTCAATCCGGAGAGAGCGCGCAGGCCGGCGAGCAGCGGGGGCACCGGCTTCACGAAGATCTGCTGCTGGCCGACGACCCGGTCGAGACGCAGCGCCACGCGCTCGCCCCGCAGCTCCACCAGCACCAGGGTCGCGAGCGCCGCGTCGGGCTCGCCGCGTCCCAGCGCCAGGGCCTCGGCCATTTCCAGCACCGGCACCGGCTCCTCGTCGAGCAGCACGAAGGCCTCGCCGCCGCTCCTCTCGATCTCCGACTCCTCGACCTCGACGATGCGCTCGACCTTGGCGATCGGAATCGCCACGGTCTGCTGACGCAGAGCCAGCAGCAGCACCCGCTGCACGGCGGCGGTGATGGGGACCCGGAGCGCCGTCTCGGTGCCCCGCCCGCGCTCGCTGTGGATCTCCACCTGCCCGCCCAGCGACTCGATCGTGGCCCGCACCGCATCCATTCCGACGCCGCGCCCCGAGACCTCCGAGACCGCCGTCGCCGTCGAGAGACCGCTCCGGAAGACCAGAGCCGCGATCTGGTCGGCCGGCAGATCCTCCGCGAGATCCGGGAGCAGCAGGCCGGCCTCCACGGCGCGGCGACGCACGGCCTCGAGATCGATGCCGCCCCCGTCGTCGCGCACGGCGATGCGGATCGAGTCCTTGGAGCGCCGGGCCGCGATGGTGATGCGCCCGGCCTCGGGCTTGCCGGCCGCCCGGCGCTGCTCGGGAGCCTCGATGCCGTGGTCGACGGCATTGCGCACCAGGTGTACGAGCGGGTCCGAGAGCCGGTCGAGAATGGAGCGATCGAGCTCCAGCTCGGAGCCCTGCATCTCGACCTCGACGCGCTTGCCGCGGCGCTGGGCGATCTCCCGCGCCACGCGCGGCAGCGGATCCACGATGCGCGCCAGCGGCGTCGTGCGCAGCGCCAGGGCGCGGCGCTCCAGCTCGCCCACCACGCGGTCCATGCGATCGAGGCCCCCGGTGAGCTGCGAGGTGTCCGGCTCCCCCCCGCCCTCCGCGGCCGTCCGCAGCTGCGAAGAGGCCAGGATCACCTCGCCGACGGTGCTGAGGAAGCGGTCGAGCGTGTGGGTCTTGATGCGCAGCGAGGGCGGTGGCGCGACTCCCTCGAGCGCTTCGCTCCGCTCGGGAGCCGGCGCCTGGGGCGGGGCTAGGGTCGAGCGGCCCGGCGCGGCGGGCCCGGCGCTTTTTTTCCCGATGTCCCGGGGCCGGCGCTGAGCGCGGCGACCAGCTCGGTCTGCACCCCGGGCTCCCCCCCCTCGCGCACCGCGGCCACCATGCCCTCCAGGGCCTCCAGACCGCGGAAGAGCAGCGGCAGGTCGGGCGGGTCGACCGCGCCCGCGGCCCTGCCCTCCTGCATCTTGTCCTCCAGCGCATGCGCCAGAGCGGTGATGGCCTCGTACTCCAGAGAAGCGGCCATTCCCTTGATCGAGTGGGCGGCCCGAAAGACGGCCTCGAGGCTCTCGCTGCCCCGGGCGTCCTTCTCGAGCGCGAGCAGCGCGCGGCTCATCTCGGCGAGGCTCTCGGTCGCCTCCTCGACGAAGATCGCCCGGTACTTGGCCAGGTCCACGACGGCTATCGGTCCCGCAGGGCCTGGTCGATCGTCTCGAGCACGGCGTGGGGCTTGAAGGGCTTCACGACGAAGCCGCGGGCCCCGGCCTCGAGCGCCTCCTGCACGAGGCTGTCCTGGCCGAGGGCGCTGCACATGACCACCCGCGCCGACCCTTCCAGCTCGAGGATGCCGCGCACCGCGTCGATGCCGGACTTGCGGGGCATCACGATGTCCATGGTCACCAGGTCGGGCTGGGCGCGCTTGAACTCGTCGATGGCTTCGACTCCATCCGAGGCCTCGCCCACCACTTCGTGCCCCTCGGCCTCCAGGATCTCGCGGATCATCTGCCGCATGAAGGAGGCGTCGTCCGCCACCAGGATTCGCGCCATGGGCTCCCCCCTTTGCTCCTCAGCGGCCACTCTCGGCCGAGGAGCTCTCGATGACCTGTCTCGCCCGCGCCACGAGGCGCTCGGCATCGAGCACCCGGGTGAGGCGTCCCTCGACGTTGCGTCTCTCCGCAACCGGATCGGCGCCCGCCCGCCGCGCCGCGGCCGCGGAGGTCAAGACCACCCCCCCGAGGGCCCCCCCCCCCCCCCCCGCCCCCCCCC
>CAZYOL010000067.1:8661-13929 GCA_964649065.1 uncultured Spirochaetales bacterium | reverse complement strand
GAAGCGGGGTGAGGCGTCCGTGGACGTTGCGTCTCTCGGCAACCGGTTGGGGGCCGGCGGCGCGTGCGGCGCGGCCGTCGATCAGTCCCAGCACGCGGTCGACCACCAGGCCCAGGCGCGCCCCCTCGGGCGGCCGGGCGCTGACGACCAGGAGCTGCGGCGCCGCCGGCTCGGGCGCGTCGACTCCGAGCAGGGCCGCGCGATCGACCACCGGCAGCGCATCGCCGTGGAGGTTCAGCACGCCGAAGCGGCCCGGAGGCAGTGTCGGTACACAGCTCGAAGCTCCCGCCTCGGTCACCTCGAGCACCCCGGCAATGGGCAGGGCGTAGGCGGCCGCGCCGATCTCGAAGGTCAGCAGGCGCTCCTCGAAGTCGTGTCCGGACCGGGCGCTCACGAGCGCGAGACCTCGGCGGCGGCCTCGCCCCCGGTGCGGAAGCGGCGCAGCACGCCGTCGAGCTTCTCCGAGAGCTCCGAGAGCGAGGCCGAGGAGGCCACCACGTCGGTCATCGAGTCGACCTGCTCCTGCGAGCTGTGGACCAGTCCCTCGATGGCCCCGCTGTTGCGCTCGCCCACCTTCGCGATCTCCTCCATGGCGGCGACCATCCGCTCCAGCTCGCGGCTGTGGCCGTCGGCTCCGTGGAAGATCTCCTCGGCCCGCACCGCGGCCTCGCTGACCGCCGAGCGGATCGCCTCCAGGGAGTGGGCGATGGTGTCGACGTCCTCTCGACCCTCCCCCACGCCGACGCTCGATTCGCGGATCTCGTCGGCGACCTCGTTGGTCTCGGTCTGGATCTCGTGGATCAGGCTGGAGATCTCCTCGGCGCTGCGGCCCGCGCTCTCCGCGAGCTTTCGGATCTCGTCGGCGACCACGGAGAAGCCGCGTCCGGCCTCGCCGGCCCGCGCCGCCTCGATCGAGGCGTTGAGGGAGAGCAGGTTGGTGCGATGTGCGACACCCGTGATGATCTCGCTGATCTGGTGCACGTGACGGGTCTTGGCCTCCAGCTCGAAGACGCGTCCTACGCTCTTCTCCACCCGCTCGAAGACCATGCGCATCTTCTCGATGGCGAGCCGCGCGATGTCGACGCCCGAGTTGGCCTTCTGGTTGGCCTCGGCCGCGAAGCCGAAGGCCTCGCGCGCCCGCGAGGCGTTGAGGTCGAGGGTGGCGGCGATCTCGTGGATCAGCCTGTTGGCGTCGCCCAGCAGCTTCTGCTGGTCTTCCACGCTGCGCGAGAGATCGGCCACGGTCGAGGAGATCTGGGCGTTGTGGGTCTCGACGCTGCGCGCCGAGCCGGTGAGCTCGCGGGCCGCCGAGGCCACCTGCTCGGCGGTCGTCTGCACGTGCCCCACCAGCTCGCGCAGACTGCTGGCCATGGCCTGGATGCTGCGGGCCAGGTCGTCGGTCTCGTCGGGAAAGCGGGGCTGGGTGTCGACCGTCACCCGGGTCGCGAGGTTGCCCCGGCTGATCTGCTCGGTGGCGCGGTGGAGCTCCCGGAACGTGAAGGCCAGGCGGCGAGAGAGGAAGAAGCCGATGGCCGCGCCCGCCCCGAGCGCGACGAAGGGCGAGACCCACGGGGCGACGACCGTTCCGCTGGAGCGCAGCAACGCGGGCAGAACCACGACCGCGGCGCCGACGAGCAGCGAGCCCAGAACGAACTTGTAGGTCAGGCCGATCCGCACGTCTCTGCCTATCGGTGGCGCCCGCCCGCGGCTTGATGCCGGCCGCCGGGCCGGGGAGGGGCTCAGAAGTGGCGATAGCCGCGCGGGCCGGGCCGAGCGCCCCCGGGAGCCCGGACCACCCGGCCGATCTCGCTGACCGCCCCCCCGCGCCGGCGCGACAGGACGGCGGCCGAGGCGGCCCGCGGGCGCAGCGTGAAGAGCAGCTCGTAGTCCTCGCCGCCGCTGCGCGCCAGCCGCTCCGCATCGAGCCCGGCGCGGCGGCAGGCGGCCTCGAAGCCGCGCGGCCGGGGAATCCGGCTGGGGTCGAGCTCGGCCGCCAGACCGGCCGGGGCCAGCAGCTGCTCCAGGTCCGCCTCGAGACCATCCGAGACGTCGATACAGCCGCCCAGAGCGGCCTCCCCCAGCAGCCGCTGGCCGGCGCGGAGCCGGGGCTCGGGGACGTGCCGGATGCGCCCGCGCCCGGCCTCGGCGCGGGCCCGCTGCAGGGCCGAGCCGCCCAACGTCCCCGTCACACAGATGCGATCCCCGAGCCGGCTTCCCGCGCGTCGCAGCGCCCGGCCGCGCGGCACGGAGCCGAGCACGGTGATGGTGAGGGAGAGCTGGCGGGAGCGGGCCAGGTTGCCGCCCACCAGCGGACAGCCGTGGGCCTGCGACTCGTGGAGCAGGCCGGCCAGCAGGGCGTCGAGCCGGCGCAGCTCGAGCGAGGCGGGCGCCGCCAGCGCCAGCAGGAAGGCGAGGGGCCTGGCGCCCATGGCCGCCAGGTCCGAGAGGTTGGCGACCAGCGCCCGGCGGCCGACGCTGCGCGCGGACTCGTTGCGGAAGCGGAAGTGGACGTCCTCGAAGCTGGCGTCCGTCGAGACCACCAGCTCCTGACCGCGGGGCGGGCGTAGCAGCGCCGCGTCGTCCCCGATCCCCAGCGTCACGGCGGGGGAGCGGCTGCCCCGGGCCCGCGCGGCCCGCGCGATGCGCTCGATCACCCCGCGCTCGCCCAGCTCGCCGAGCCCCACGCCGGGGACGTAGCACAGGCCGGGCTAGCGCCCCTTGGCGGAGGCCACCGGCGAGGTGGAGGGCCCGGGGCCGAGCTGCGGCGGGGTCGGGCTGCGGCGCTGCGCCGGCGGCTCGAGGGCCGCCTCCAGCACCTCGTTCATGTGGTCCGCCGGCACGAAGCTGATGCGCCGCTTGAGGTCGCGCGGCACCTCGTCGAGGTCGCGCAGGTTGCGGCGCGGCAGGATCATGCGCCGCATGCCGGCGCGGAGGGCCGCCAGGGCCTTCTCGCGCACCCCACCCACCGGGAGCACCCGACCGCGCAGCGTCACCTCTCCGGTCATCGCCACGTCGGCCCGCACGGGCCGGTGGGTGGCCAGCGAGACCACGGCGGTGGCCAGGGCCACGCCCGCCGAGGGCCCGTCCTTCGGAATCGCCCCGGCGGGAACGTGGACGTGCAGCTCGTTGCGGGCGAAGAGCGCGTCGTCGAAGCCGAGGTCTCCTCCGCGTCCACGGGCGTAGGTCAGGGCCGCCTGGGCGGACTCCTTCATCACCTCCCCGAGCTGTCCGGTCAGCACCAGCCCGCTGCCGCGGCGCAGGGTCGCCTCCACGGTCAGGATCTCCCCACCGGTCTCGGTCCAGGCCAGTCCGTTCACCACGCCGACCTCGCCGCCCGTCCGGACCTCGTCCATCAGGAAGGGAGGGGCCCCCAGGTAGCGGGGCAGGCTGCGGCGGCCCACGCAGATCGGCGACTCGTCGCCCTCGGCCGCCCGACGCGCCGCCTTGCGGCAGATCGAAGCCAGCTGGCGCTCCAGCTCGCGCACCCCGGACTCGCGGGTGTAGCCGACCACCATGTCCAGCATGGCTCCGTCGGACCAGCGGATCCGATCCTCGGGCAGGCCGTGGCTCTCGACCTGGCGCGGAATCAGGTGCGAGCGCGCGATCTCGAGCTTCTCCTCCGGCGTGTAGCCCGGCACGCGAATCACCTCCATGCGATCGCGCAGCGGCCCCGGGATGGAGTCGGCCAGATTCGCGGTCGCGATGAACAGGACCCGCGACAGGTCGAAGGACACGTTGAGGTAGTGGTCGCTGAACCTGGAGTTCTGCTCGGGATCCAGCACCTCGAGCAGGGCCGAGGAGGGGTCGCCTCGGAAGTCGGCCCCGAGCTTGTCGATCTCGTCGAGCATGAAGACCGGATTGCAGGTTCCCGCCTGCTTCAGGCCCTGGATGATGCGGCCCGGCAGTGCTCCCACGTAGGTGCGGCGGTGGCCGCGGATCTCCGCCTCGTCGCGCACGCCACCGAGCGAGATGCGCACGAACTCCCGGCCGATGGCGCGTCCGATGGAGCGCCCCAGCGAGGTCTTGCCGACGCCCGGCGGACCGACGAAGCACAGGATCGGACCGCGCGAGTCGTCGCGCAGCTTGCGCACGCCGAGGTACTCGAGGATGCGATCCTTGATCCGGCTCAGGTGGGCGTGGTCCTCGTCGAGGATGGCCTTGGCGCGGCTCAGGTCGAGCTGGTCGACCGAGCTGCGGGCCCAGGGGAGCTCGACCAGCCAGTCGAGATAGCTGCGCACGACCTGGGCCTCGGGTCCGTCCGGGTGCATGCGCTCGAGGCGGCGCAGCTGGCGCATGGCCTCGGCGTAGGCCTCCTCCGGGAGCCCCGCGTCGGCGACCTTGGCGCGGTACTCCTCCGACTCCTCGCTGCGCGGGTCGGTCTCGCCCAGCTCGGCCTGGATGGCGCGCAGCTGCTCGCGCAGGTAGGCCTCGCGCTGGCTGCGACTCATCTCGTCGTGGGCCTGCGACTGGATCTCGGCCTGCACGGTCGTGACATCGAGCTCGCGCCGGAGCAGCGCGTCGATGCGCCGCAGGCGCGCCAGCGGATCCACGATCTCCAGGATCTCCTGAGCCTCCACCAGGCGCAGCTTCAGGTGCGCGGCCACCAGCTCGGCGAGCCGGCCGGGCTCCTCGACGTTCTGGGTGACCGAGAGGACCTCGGGCGGCAGGTTCTTCAGCGGCAGCAGCTCCTCGACCCGCCCGCGCACGGTGCGCATCAGCGCCTCCGCCTCGACGCACCAGGCGGCCTCGTCGTCCGCCGGCAGCGCTGTGGCCCGCACCCAGGTCGTCCGGTCCTCCTCGAGGTAGGCGTCGATCTCGACCCGGGCGAGGCCCTGGACCAGCACCTTCATGCGGCCGTCGGGCAGCCGCTGGCTGCGCAGGACGGTGGTCACGGTGCCCACCGTGAAGAGGTCGTCCGGCTCCGGCTCCTCGATGCGCGGATCGCGCTGGGCCACCAGGACCAGCAGGCGATCCGAGGCCAGGGCGTCCTCGAGCGCCGAGATCGAGCGCTCCCGTGCCAGGAAGACGGGGAGCACCATGTAGGGGAAGACCACCATCTCGCGGAGCGGGATGACCGGAAGCTCGTCGGGAACGGAGAGCGCGCCAGGGTCTCGCATGCGGGGAGAATCGACCCAGCCGAACCCGGACTTGAGACAGCAAGCACCGAAGGTGCGCGCAGCGAGGCAGAGCCGAGCGGAGCCCAGTGACGCCCTGCACCGAAGGTGCGCGCAGCGAGGCAGAGCCGAGCGGAGCCCAGTGACGCCCTGC
>CAZYOL010000067.1:0-8561 GCA_964649065.1 uncultured Spirochaetales bacterium | reverse complement strand
ACCGAAGGTGCGCGCAGCGAGGCGCAGCCGAGCGGAGTCAGACTCCGGCGAGCGAAGCCCAGTGACGCCCTGCACCGAAGGTGCGCGCAGCGAGGGCAAGCGCAGCGCGCAGCGAGTCGCAGGCGAGCGGAGCTAGTCGATGGCCTCGGCTGCGTCGCCTTGCTCGGCCTCGACCACGGCACCGCGCTCGACCCGCAGCAGGAAGGGCCGCTTGCGGGCGTTGCCGTCGGCTCGCATCGAGAGCACGCCGCTGGCCCCGGGGAAGGCGCGCGTCTGCAGCACTCCGCTGCGCACCGCCTCGCGCGAGCCCCTGCCCTCGGCGAGCTGGACCAGCACCAGAGTGGCCGCATCGAAGCCCTGGGCCGCAAAGCCGTTCGGTGCGGCGTCGTAGGTGTCGCGATAGCCGCGGGTGAAGGCGCGGACGGCGGGCAGCGCGCTGTCCTCGAAGAAGTCCGAGGCGAAGACCGCTCCCTCGACGTGCCGCTGGGCGATCGGCACGAGATCGGGGTGGTCCCAGCCGCTGGGACCCAGCAGCCGGGCGCCGGAGGCCTCGTGGAAGGCCAGCTGCGGCGCGATCAGCACGACCCGCTCGTGGCTCTCCGGGATGAAGAGCACGTCGAAGTCCACGATCGGGGGCAGGGGCGCGCCGTCGGGCGCCGTCAGGTTGGCGGCCTCGCGGCGCAGGGCACGTGCCTCCGCGTCTGGGAGCCGGCGCGCGCGCCGCTGCATCTTCTCCCGCTCGGCCAGGGCCTCCAGCTCCTCCGAGGTCAGCAGCTCGTAGCCCACCAGCCGCCGGATGGGATCCGCGAAGTCCGTGGCGTCGGGGTCGTAGCGAGCCACCGCCACGACGGCGCCGCCGCTCTCCTCCACCTCGTCCCAGAAGAGGTTGCGCAGGGCGCGGCCGTAGTCGTCCTGGGGATAGAGGATGGCAAAGGTGCGGGCTCCGAGGACGCGCACGGCGTGCTCGACCAGGGCCTCGACCTCCTCGTGGGCGCGCGTGCGCAGGCGCGCCACGTAGGCGCGACCCGCGGCGATCTCCGCTCGCGAGGAAAGGGTCAGCAGCGGGACGCCCAGCTCCTCGGCCGCCCGGGCGGCGGCCTCGCACTCGGCGGCCAGCAGGGGGCCCACGATCGCCGAGACCGCGCGCCGCCCGGCCAGCTCGCGCACTGCCGCCGCCGCCCGTCCGGCGTCGCCGGCCGAGTCGCGGACGAGCACGCGGATGGCCCGGTCGCCCTCCCCATCGAAGACCCCGGCGGCCAACAGCACGCCGCGCAGCGCCTCTTCACCGAAGCGCGCGAAGGAGCCCGTGAGCGGGAGCACCACCCCGAGCGTCCCCGCGGACCCGGCCACGCGCGGGGTGGGCAGCCCGAGGACCTCGGCGTAGGGCGGCAGCGGCTGGGTCTCCTCCAGGCCCGCCTCGGCGAGCTTCAGCGCCTCCCGGAGGGCCGCCAGGCGCCCCCGATAGGCCGGCGCGATCGGCAGCGTCGCCGCGCGATCGAGGTCTCGGCGCGTCGACTCCAGGTCGCCCGCGTCGAGCGCCAGCTCGGCGCGCCGCAGCACGATCCGAGCGGCCGGGATCTCGCGGCCCACGCGATCGGCGGCCCGCTCGAGCTGGCTGGCATCGAGCCCGAGCAGCACCCGATCGATCTCCACGTCGACCAGGGCGATGGCATCTTCGTCGCTCTCGAAGCCACGCAGGGCGACCAGGCGGCGCAGCCGGGTCATGAGATCCGGGGCCGCATCGGCCAGGGCCCGATAGGCATCGCGCTGCTCGCCGCGGCTGAGCCTCGGGATGCGCAGGTCCGCGAGCCGCCGCTCCGCCTCCGCCAGCTGGCCGCGTTGGATCAGGATCTGGGCCAGGCGCAGCCGCGCCAGATCGGACGAGCTCCCGCTCGGGTCGCGGCTCAGGATCTGCTCGAGCTCGCGGAGCGCCGCGTCGGAGTCGCCCCGGGCCAGGGCCAGCTCCGCGAGCTGAAGCCGCGCGTCGTCCGCGAGCCGGCTCTTCGGGAACCGGCGCACGAAGTCCTCGAGGGCCGCCTCGGCTGCCGCGGGCTGGCTGTCGAGCTCGGCCAGGGCGGCCTCGTAGGCATTGCGCTCCTCGGGAGTGAGGGCCGGTCGCGAGAAGCCCGCACAGGCCAGGGCCGCGGCCAGCCAGGCCACCGCGAGGCCGCCGAGCAGCGCGGAGCGCGTCACTCGAAGATGTCGCGGAGCCGGCTGAGAAAGCTCCGCGAGGGCGGCGAGACCGAGGTGTCGCTCTCCGCCGCGAACTCCTCGAGCAGCTCGCGCTGCCGCTTCGAGAGGCGTGTCGGGACCTCCACGAAGATGTGGACCAGCTGGTCGCCGCGTGCCGGGTTCCGCACGCTCGGAAGACCGTGCCCCCGCAGCCGGAAGACCTTGCCCGACTGCGTCCCCTCCGGGATCTGGATGCCCTCCTGGCCGTCCAGCGTCGGAACCTCGACCTCGGCCCCCAGGGCCGCCTGGGCGAAGTGCACGGGCAGGCCGCAGTGGAGGTCGCGCCCCTCGCGCTCGAACATCTCGTGCTCGCGCACGGAGATCACCACGTAGAGGTCTCCCGGAGGGCCTCCGGCCACGCCGGCCTCGCCCTCGCCGGCCAGCCGCAGGCGCATCCCACTCTCCACTCCGGCGGGGATCCGGACCTTGATCGACTGCTGCCCCTCCACGCGCCCGGCCCCGCGACAGCCGGAGCAGCGCTCCCGCACGACCTCGCCGGCCCCGCCGCAGACGTCGCAGGGGCGGCTGATCCGGAAGAAGCCCTGCTGGAGCACCATCTGGCCCGTCCCGCTGCACTGCATGCAGCGCTCCGGGTGGGTCCCCGGCCGCGCCCCCGAGCCCGAGCAGGTCTCGCAGGTGCGGGTCTTCGGAATGCGGATCTGGGCCTCGCTGCCCTCGAGGACCTCGTCCAGGTCGATCTCGAGGTTGTAGCGGAGGTCCGCGCCGCGCCGGCCGCGGCCCTGGGGGCGTCCGCCCCGCGCTCCGAAGAGATCGCCGAAGAGGTCGCCGAAGAGGTCGGTGAAGCCCCCCAGGTCGCCGAAGTCCTGGAAGCCGCGGCCCCCCATGCCCAGGCCCTCGTGGCCGAAGCGGTCGTAGGCCATGCGCTTCTCGGCGTCCGAGAGGACCGCGTAGGCCTCGGAGGCCTCCTTGAAGCGCTCCTCCGCCTCGGGGTCGTCGGGGTTGCGATCCGGGTGGTATTTGAGCGCGATCTTCCGATAGGCCTGCTTCAGCTCGCCTTCGTCGGCCTGCCGGGACACGCCCAGCACTTCGTAGTAGTCGCGCTTGGCCAAGGTGATGCCGAGTGGTGTGGGTGGCTGAGCTCCGAAACCCCGAAAGGCGGCCGGACCCTAGCACCACCGTCGGGCGGTTTCGCCCCCGGCAGACCGCGCCCGCAGGAGTGTGCCGCCGGAGTCTGCGGCTAGGCCTCTTCGCCCTCGAGCTCGGCGTAGAGATTCTCGGTCATCTTGTAGGTGAGCGCGGACAGCTCGTCAACCGCCGTGCGGAGCTTGTCCTTGTCGTCCTGCTGCATGGCCTCGCGCACGGTCTGGATGGCCGCCTCGATCGCCTCGCGATCGGCAGCGCCGACGTGCTCGGCGAACTCGTGGAGCGTCCGTTCGGTGGAGTAGATCAGCCCGTCGGCGGTGTTGCGAAGCTCCACCAGATCGCGCCGGTCCCGGTCCGCCTCGCTGTGGTCATGGGCCTCGCGGACCAGCGCGTCCACCTCCTGCTCCGACAGTCCCGAGGAGGCGGTCACCTGGATCTCCTGAGACTTGCCGGTGCCGAGGTCCCGCGCGGAGACCTTGACCACGCCGTCCGAGTCGATGACGAAGGGGACCTCGATCTGGGGCACGCCGCGCGGGGCCGCCGCGATCCCGACGAGCTCGAAGCGGCCGAGGGTCTTGTTGTCCGCCGCCAGCTCGCGCTCGCCCTGGACCACGTGGATGCGAACCACGGTCTGCGCATCCTCGGTGGTCGAGAAGATCTGGCTCTGCGAGGTGGGAATCGTGGTGTTGCGCGGGATGATCACCGTGGAGATCCCGCCCTGGGTCTCGACGCCGAGCGAGAGAGGCGTGACGTCGAGCAGCACCACGTCACGCACCTCTCCCTTGAGCACGCCGCCCTGGATGGCCGCGCCCATGGCCACGACCTCATCGGGATTGACTCCCTTGTGGGGGGGCTTTCCGAAGATCTCCTCCACGCGGCGCTGCACCGCGGGCATGCGGGTCATGCCGCCGACCAGCACCACCTCATCGATCTCTTGGGCCGCCAGGCCGGAGTCCGTGAGCGCGGCCTCGCAGGGGCCGGCGAGGCGTTCGAGCAGATCCGCCACCAGGGTCTCGAGATCCTCGCGGCTGAGGGTGGCCGCCAGGTGCTTCGGCCCCGAGTCGTCGGCCGCGATGAAGGGCAGGTTCACGTCGGTCTGGCTGGCGGAGGACAGCTCGTGCTTGGCGTGCTCGGCGGCCTCCTTGAGCCGCTGCAGGGCCATCTTGTCCTGGCGCAGGTCGATGCCGGTCTCCTCCTGGAAACGCGAGATCAGGTGCTCGCAGAGCACCAGATCGAAGTCCTCGCCCCCCAGGTAGGTGTCGCCACTGGTGCTGCGCACCTCGAAGACGCCGTCGCCGACGTCGAGGATCGAGATGTCGAAGGTCCCGCCGCCGAGGTCGAAGACCGCGACGCGGCGATTGGTGGAGTCGCCGAGGCCGTGGGCCAGCGCCGCCGCCGTCGGCTCGTTGATGATCCGGAGCACGTTCAGCCCGGCGATCTTCCCGGCATCCTGGGTCGCCTGGCGCTGGGAGTCGTCGAAGTAGGCCGGCACCGTGATCACCGCGTCCGTGATCGGCTCGCCCAGGTAGTCGGAGGCGGTGTCCCTCATCTTGGTGAGGACCATCGCCGAGATCTCCTGGGGCGAGTAGGAGCGCTCGCCCACGACGACCCGGGCGTCGCCGTTGTCGGCCGCCTGGATCCGGAACGGGGCCATCTCCGCGAAGCGCTGGACCTCCGTGACCTCCAGCTTGCGCCCGATCAGGCGCTTGACGGCGTAGATGGTCTGCTCGGGATTGGTGACCGCCTGACGCTTGGCGATCTGGCCCACCAGCTTCTCGCCGGAGGGAGAGAAGCCGACGATCGAGGGCGTGGTTCGGGCCCCCTCGGCATTCGCGATCACCTGCGGCTCGCTGCCCTCGAAGACCGCGACGCAGGAATTCGTCGTGCCGAGGTCGATGCCGATGACCTTGCCCATCCGGTCCGAAACCTCCACGGAGGTCGGGCCGAACCGGCGCTAGTCGGCGGCCTCCCCCTTACCGCTCTCTGAATCGCTCTCGTCTGCATCGTCCGAGGGCCTGGCGGCCACGACCACCCGCGCCGGACGGATCAAGCGTTCCCGAAGCTGATACCCCTTCTGAAGCACCTCGAGAACCGAGTTCGGCTCCGCGCTCTCGTGCGGCACCTGCGCCATCGCCTCGTGCAGATTGGGATCGAAGACACTCCCCTGGGCCTCGATCTCCGCGACGCCCCAGTTGGACAAGACGGAGAGGAGGTCCTTTCGAACCAGCTCGACCCCTTCCAGCAGGGACTCGAAGTCTGCCTCCCGACCCTTCCTCACGTGCTCGATGGCACGATCCAAGTTATCGACTGTCGAGAGCAGGTCCTTGACGAGATTCTGGTACCCGTACTGAAGCAGCTCCTCGCGGTCTTTCGCGACGCGGCGCCGGAAATTCTCGAAATCCGCCTGCAGCCGGAGGTAGCGGTCCATGGTCTCCGCGAGCTGGTCGGAGACCGCCTGGACGCTCGCCGAGCCGCCCTCGCCCGTCTCCTGCTCGCGGGCCTCCACCGCCTCGGCGGCCTCGCGCAGGGCCTCCTCCAGCTCGGGGTTCGGGGCCAGGCTGCCCGCCGACTCCTCGGCCAGCGACTCCCAGCCCTCCGCCTCGGTCTCCTCGCGTCGCTTGGGATCTTCGTTCATGCGCTCAGCTTCTCGGTGACCACCTGGGAGAGGTAGTCGACCAGGGGGATGACGCGCCCGTAGTCCATCCGGCTCGGCCCGATCACCCCCAGCGCCCCGAGCGGGCGCTCTCCGCCATAGGAGGTGGCGACCACGGCGAAGCGCCGCAGCGAGGGGGCGTCGACCTCCTCGCCGAAGGCGACGCGGACGGTCGAGCCGTCGATCAGCTCGTCCAGGATCCCGATCAGGCGCTCCTTGTCCTCGAGCGCCGCGAAGAGCTCCCGCACCCGGGCCGGATCGCTGAACTCGGGCTGGTCCAGCAGCGCCAGGCGCGTGGCGATGACCAGATCCGCCGGGCTGGGCTCCTCGGGAGCGAGCACCTGGCTGCCGAGCGACAGGGCCCGGGCCAGGACCCGATCCGCGGCGCTGCGCAGCTCGCGGGCCTCGTCCTCCAGGCGTGCCCGCACCTGGGGCAGCGTCAGACCGTCCACGCGCTCGGAGAGCAGCGCGGCGAAGCGGTCGAGCTCGGCCTGGTCGCCCTCGCCCGCGGCCTCCACGAAGCGGCGATGGGAGGCCCCGGTGCGCGAGACCAGAGAGACGAGCAGGCGGTCGCGGGCCACGCGCACCAGGCTTACGTGGCGCAGGCGGATGCGGTCGATGCGGGGCACGACCACGAAGCCGAGCAGGCGGGTGCGCTCCGAGAGCAGGGCCGAGACGCAGCTCGCGAACTCGGCGCTGTCGGTCTCGTCCACGCTCCAGGCCAGGGCTCGCTTCTCGTAGCTGGGCAGGCCGATCGGATCGAGCAGGCGATCGACGAAGAGGCGCAGGCCCGCCGCGGTCGGCAGGCGCCCCGCGGAGGCGTGGGGCTTCTCGATCAGGCCGAGCTCCGCGAGCTCGGCCATGGTGTTGCGAATGCTGGCCGCCGAGAGCGGCACCGGGAGCAGGTGCGAGACGGTGAGCGAGCCCACCGGCTCGCCGTCGCCCAGATAGGACGAGACCATCGAACGCAGGACCACCGCCTGGCGCTCGCTCAGCTCGGGACCTCGATACTCGGGTCGATCCACCCAACCCTCGGAAAACCGTACGAAAAAGGGGGTATCACCGGTCCGAGCGGACGTCAACGCGGCGCGCCCGGGCTAGACGAGCCGCGCGAAGACGCTGTCCGAGAGCAGGCGGCCCCGCGGGCTCAGCCGGAGATCGCCGCCGGGGGCCTCGACGAGCAGGCCCAGGGCCACCAGCTCGTCGATGGCCGGGCCCACGAAGGCCCGGGGAGGGCCCCCGAACTCGCCCGCGAAGGCCCGCGCCTCGACCCCGCGGGCGGTGCGCAGCGCCAGGAACAGCGCCTCGCCGCGCGCCGCGTCCGCCTCGAGCACCTCGGAGGCCTCGGCGGCGCCGGACCGCCCGCCCTCGATGGCCTCCAGGTAGCCGGTCAGATCGCGCCGGTTGGCCCGGCGGGCCCCGAAGGGCGCCCCCTCTCCGGGGGGATCCAGGGAGCAGGCCCCGACGCCCAGGCCCAGGACCGGCTGCCGCTCCCAGTAGCGCCGGTTGTGGACCGCCTCGTGGCCGGGGAGGGCGTAGCTCGAGATCTCGTAGCGGCGGTAGCCGGCGGCGAGCAACCGGCGCTCCACCGTCTCGTGCAGCGCCACGAGCTGCGGCTCGGGCAGGGCCCGGAGCCTCCCCCGGGCCCGGGCCTCGCCGAAGGGGGTGCCCGGCTCGAAGCTCAGCTCGTAGGCCGACACGTGCTCGGGAGCGGTCTCCGCGATCTCGTCCAGGTCGCGCTCGAGCTGCACCCGGCCGCTGCCGGGAGCCCCGAAGATCAGGTCCAGGCTGAGCCGCTCGAAGCCCGCCTCGCGGCAGGCCCGCAGGGTGCGGCGGGCCTCGTCGGCGCGGTGGGCGCGCCCCAGGCGTCGCAAGGTCGTGTCATCGAAGGACTGGATGCCGACCGAGAGGCGATTGACGCCGGCCCGCATGAAGCCGGGGAGCCGCTCGCGCTCGAGCGTGCTGGGATTGAGCTCGAGGGTCACCTCGACGGCGCCTCCGCCCGGGAAGGCCTCGAAGACGGCCTCGATCAGGCGGGCGACGGACTCGGGGCGGAGCAGGGCCGGTGTGCCGCCCCCGAGGTAGAGGCTCGCGAGCGCGCGGTCCGCGAAGGCCGCCCGACGCGCCTCCAGCTCGCGCAGCAGCGCCGCCACGTAACGCGCCTCGCGATCGGCCGCCAGGTGCCGGGCCGCGACCACCGCGAAGTCGCAGTAGGGGCACACCCGTTCACAGAAGGGGACGTGGAGGTAGACACCGACGCTGGCTTGCATCCCGTGGCTCGGCTTCCGCATCCCAGCATATCGCCCGGCCCCGCGGATCCGTTACCTTCGAGCGACCCGTGAGCCGCGCAGAGATTCGCCGGGAGACCCTGCCCTCGGGGCTCACCCTCCTCACCTGCGAGACCCACCTCGCCCCGGTCGTCGAGCTGCAGATCTTCGTCGGCGTGGGCTCGGCGGACGAAGCCCCGGACGAGGCGGGCCTGGCCCACTTCCACGAGCACATGCTCTTCAAGGGCACCGAGCGGCGCGGCGTGGGAGACGTCGCGGCCGAGGTGGAGGGGGCGGGCGGCCGC
>CAZYOL010000066.1:0-20396 GCA_964649065.1 uncultured Spirochaetales bacterium | reverse complement strand
ACCAGGTCACCCGCGAGCAGAACTTCAAGCTCCAGGACATGAACCGGAACCTGGAAGCGAAGGTGCGCGATCGCACCAAGCAGGTGGCCCTCAAGCACCAGGAGCTGCGCACCGCCTACATCCAGACGATCCGCGCCCTGGCCGAGGCGGTGGACGCCAAGGATGCCTACACCCGCGGGCACTCCGAGCGCGTCGGCGTCTACGCCTCCAAGATCGCCCGCCAGATGAACTTCCAGAAGGACTTCATCGAGCGCGTGTACATCGCCGGCCTGCTCCACGACGTGGGCAAGATCGGCGTGCGCGACGCGGTGATCACCAAGCCCGATCGCCTCACGCCCGAGGAGTACGATGAGATCAAGAAGCACCCGGAGATCGGGGCGAAGATCCTCGAGCCCGTCGACTTCCTGGCCGACGTGGTCTCCTGCGTCCGCCACCACCACGAGTGGTTCGACGGCAGCGACTGCGGCTACCCGGATCGGCTGGCGGGGGATCGCATCCCGCTGCCCTCCCGGATCATCCTGGTAGCCGACACCGTGGAGGCCATGACCAGCGACCGCCCCTACCGCCACGCCCTGCCCCTGGACGTGGTGGTGACGGAGCTGACCAAGTACTCGGGGAGCCAGTTCGACCCCACCTGCGTGGACGCGGTGCTGCGCCTGCTCGAGCGCGAGGGCGACGGCTTCATCCAGAGCGATGGCAAGTTCGACATCTACGAGTTCATCGAGGGCTGAGGCCCCCAGAGGCTGCCGTGACGCTGCTTCCCGACTCCCTCGCCTCCCTCGGTCTGGACCCCGGCCTGCTCGCGATTCGCGACAGCGGCGGGCTGCTGGACCCGGTCTTCCTGGACGCCCTGGCGCGCGAGCTGGAGGAGCGGGTCGGGCCCGCGGAGAGCGCAGAGCTGCTGCGGCAAATCGGCTTCGTGCACGGCTACCGCGACGCTCTGCGCGCCCTGGAGGGCGACCTGATGGTGACGGCGCTGCCCATCCTGATGCGCACCGGCCCCTCGGAGCGCCCGGCGGGCGGCGTCGAGGCGCGGGGCAGCTGGCCGGTGCGCGCCGAGGCCTCGGCGCGCCTGGCGCGGCGCGGCCACGCCCGGGCCTGCGGCTGCCACCTCTCGGCCGGCTACACCTCCGGCTGGCTCTCGGGCCACCTCGACGGCGACCTGCTGGCCCTGGAGACCGAATGCGCGGCCACCGGCGCCTGCGAGTGCCTCTTCGAGGCGCGCGAGGCCAGCGCCTGGCGCGGTGACCCCCGGGCCGAGGCGGTGCTGGCCGCCCTGCCCTTCGAGGCGCTGCGGCTGGCCGTGCTCGCCCGCTCGGAGCCGGAGCCGGTGGCGCCCGAGGCGGAGCCTCCCGTCGGGCTGGACCGCGAAGAGGCGGTGGTCCACATCTGGGGACCCGTCATGGTGCTGCCCTTCGCCGGCGAGGAGCAGGCGCTTCAGGCCCTGGGGCTGATCGCCAGCGATCCGAGCGCCCGCGACGTCTCGGTGGTGGTCGTCGATCTGGCGGGAGCCGAGGTCGACGAGGCCTGTGCGGCCGCCGCCCTGGAGCGGATCGTCGACGGCGCGGAGGCCTGGGGAGCCGAGACGCTCCTCGCCGACGCCTCGGCACCCACCCGGAAGGCCCTGGACGGCCTGGCCAAGCCGCCGCTGCTGGTGCTGGAGGACCTCGACGAGGCCATCGCCGCGGCCTTCCAGGTGGCACGCGCCCAACGGACCTCGGCCTAGCGCCATGGCCGCCTGCGAAGCGGGGGAGCTGGCGACCCGTCCGCTGCCGCGACTCCTGCTCGACCTGCACCGCGAGCGCTTCGAGGGCGCGCTGTCCCTCACGCGCGAACGCGTCTGCAAGCGCTTCCTGCTCCAGAAAGGGGTGCCGCTGCTGGCCGAGTCGAACCTCGCCAGCGAGGGCCTGACGGCCTACCTCTGCGAGGCCGGCCTCCTCGACGCGGCGGACCGCGCCCGGGCCGAGGAATCGGCGCAGCGCGAGGGCGGCCCCGAGGCACGGGCCCTGCTGGCGCTGGGGATGGTCGACGCCAAGACGCTCTTCCACGCCCTGCGCGAGCAGCTGCGCCTGCGCCTCATCGAGTGCTTCGGCTGGTCGCGCGGCGAGTTCCGCCTCGATCCGAGCTCCCCGCCTCCGGACGGCGCGCAGCCCTTCCGCATCGACGTCTACGCCACGGTTCGCGAGGGCCTGGCGACGCACTGGCCGGCCGAGCGCATGCTCGAGGACCTGGCCGCCCGGATGCAGCGCTATCCGTCGCGCAGCGACGGCACGGCGCGCGTCGCCGCGGGGCTGGCCGAGGACGAGGAGAGCCAGGCCCTGCTCGCCGCCATCGACGGCGAGCAGAGCCTGTGGCAGCTGACGCGCCAGGCGGCCAGCCCGCGAGCGCTGGCCACCCTGTGGCTGCTCGACGCGACCGGCGCCCTCCGCTACTCGGATGCACCGGGCAGCCAGGCCCCGGCGAGCGCCGAGCCGCAGATCGAGATCGTGGTCGCGTCGCGGCCGACGCCCGAGCCGTCGGCCACCGCGACGCCACCCCCGCCGCGGGCGACGGCCAGCCGCAGCGCGCCCGAGCTCGACCAGGCCCTCGGCGACGAAATCGAGCAGCGCTTCGCCGCCCTCGCCGCAGCCTCGCTCTACGAGATCCTCGGCGTGTCACCCCAGGCCACGGAGGAGCAGGTGAAGGAGGCCTACCTGGCCGCCGCGCGGCGCTACCACCCGGACCTGGTGGGTCGCGCCGGGCTCACCGAGGAGACCCGCCAGCGCGCCAACAAGCTCTTCGCCGCGATCGGCCGGGCCTACGCCGTGCTCTCGGATCCCCGCAAGCGCCGCGACTACGACGAGTCGGCCAGCGGGGACGCCGACTTCGATGCCGAGCGGCTGGCCACGGCGGAGGGGCTCTACCGCAAGGGCGAGGTGCTGCTGCGCCAGGGCAACTTCAAGGGCGCCCTCGGGTTCCTGGAGCCCGCCGTCGAGGTCTGGCCCGACGAGTGCGCCTATCAGTCCGCCCTGGGCTGGGCGCTCTACAAGAAGCTGCCCTCCGAGCCCGAGCGGGCGCGGGAGCACCTGGAGCGCGCCTTCGCCCTCGACGGCCAGAACAGCGAGGCGGCCTTCCGCCTCGGCGTGGTGCGACGGGCGCTGGCGGGAGAGGAGCCCTGAGAAGGCTCGCCCGGCAGGCCGGGCTCAGTCCTCCAGCAGCGCCGCGGCGCGGGGCTGTGCCATCAGCCGGAGGGTCTGCGGCCTGCGAAGCACCTCCTTCACCTTCCAGATGACCAGCGAGGCCGGTGCTCCGCGCGGGTAGCGCCACAGCAGCGTGGCCGCGCCGTCTCCCATCTGTGCAAAGGGACCCGAGAGCCCGCGCTCCGCCGCCAGCACCACCAGCCGATCCGCCGGCCGGGTGCGCTCCGCCCCGACCGGGACCCGGCGCAGCACGGAGCCCGACGGGAAGGCGTAGAGCGCGCGCAGCGTGGCATCCTCGAAGGGCTCGCCGCCGAGCAGCCGGCGACCGGCCCGCTCCACCTCCCAGGTCTCGGCCACCATCACCGTGTCGCCCCGGCTCGCGTGCCCCTGGAAGCCCAGCGCGTGGCCGAGCTCGTGGAGGAGAGCTCCGAGCCGCTCCGCGCGCGACCACTCGATCGCGCGGCCGATGGCGTCGAAACCCTCGCGCGTGAGGCTCAGCGAGGCGAAGCTCAGCTCGGCCGGCAGCACCGGGCTCGCCAGCTCCTCCCAGGCGCTGGCCGCGATCGCGCAGTCCGCCAGCGCGGTGGCCGCACGCGGTCCGCCCCCCGTATGCAGCTCGCGGGAGGTGTAGCGGATCTCGATGCCCCGCCCGCCGATCTCGCCACGGCGCGGCGCGAAACGCACGCCGAGCCCCAGCGACTCCCAGGCCTGAAGCGCGCGCAGGATGTCGTTCTGCTCGGGCACCGTGGCGTCCCGCGGCAGCGAGACGGGAATCTCCGCGCCGTCGGGCCAGCGGCAGCTCAGAAACAGCAGCTCGCCGCGCGCGGGCAGCAGATAGGGCCGCATCTCGGCGAGCCGGTGGCCGTCGATCGCGTCGAGGCCCGGGTGCCGCTCGCGCAGGGCGCCGAGATCCCAGGAGCCGGGCGCGCCGCAGGCCCAGACGGCCAGCAGGACCGGAAGGGCCCACGGCCGCTGCCGCCTCACCGGCGCCGGTCCCAGATCCCGAAGCTCAGCAGGCCCACGCCCACCCATAGGGACGCGCTCGCGAACATCGCGGCGAAGCCGAAGCCGTCGACCAGTGCCCCGAAGAGCGGATTGCCCAACACCATCCCCAGATCGAAGAGCGCCGTGAAGATCGCCATCGCCGAGCCCCGGTCCGCATCGCTCGCCCGGGTCACCAGGATTGCGAAGAGGATCGGAAAGGTGAAGCCGTGGCCGATCCCGAAGAGCACGCCGGCCGCCAGCACCTGGGCCTCGCTGCGCGCCAGCGCCAGCAGCGCGAAGGCCCCCGCCAGCGACGCCAGCGCCGGCAGCAGCACCCGCTTGGGCCCCAGGCGATCCGGCAGCCAGCCGAGCAGCAGCCTCAGCAGGATGGCGGTTCCGGCGTAGGCGGTGAAGAATCCACCCACGCTGCCGAGGCCCGTCTCGTCCACGTAGCGCCGGAAGAAGGTGAAGACGCTGGTCAGGGCGACGGCGAAGACCGCTCCGATCCACCAGAGGGGCAGCAGGTCGCGCTGGCCGAGCGCAGCGCGAAAGCCCGCCGCGGGCTCGGCGGCACCGCTGCTGCGCGGCTGGTCGCGAAGCGGCAGGCAGAAGAGCAGCGAGAGGGCGGCCAGGGCCGCCGCGGCCACGAAGAGGCCATCGAAGCCCGCGCGCGGCAGGATCCACTCGCCCAGCAGGCCGCCCAGCGAGATGGGCAGCATCCCCGAGACCCCGAACAGGGCCAGGCCCTGGGTGCGGCGCTCGGCGGGAACCCAGTCGGCGGCGTAGGTGAACAGGGCCGTGAACAGCATCGCCTCGGCCAGCGCATGGAGCACGCGCAGGCCGTAGATCGCCGGGCCGATCGCGTCGATGGCGAGGTAGCCGGCGCAGGCGACCACGTGCAGCGCCCCGCCGATCAGGATGATGCCGCGGCGCCCCCGGCGGTCCATGGCGGGGCCGATGGGCGGCCGGGCCAGGATCGCCGCCGCACCGCCGACGCCGAAGATCCAGCCGATGGTGACGTCCGAGGCCCCCAGGCCCGCCAGGAATCCCGCCAGGTGGAGGTAGAGATTGAAGGCGACGCCCTGGCTGAGGTTCGCCGCGAAGCACAGGACGAAGGGCCGACTCCACACGGCGCGCGAGGGCCGGGGGCGCGACTCGGCTAGGGCCGGCGGGCCGCAGCCAGCTCGAAGAGCTGCTCCGCGACGTGGCCCATGGCCGCGAAGCGCTGGTCCTGGGTCTGGCCGCGGTGGAAACGCACGTAGATCTGCTGCAGCACCACGGCCATCTTGAAGGTTCCGAAGACCGTGTAGTACGGCAGCGTCCCGCGGTCGTGGCCGGCGCGCTCCGCGTAGCGGGCGCCCGCCTCGTCGCGCCGGAGGAAGCCGGGCTCCTGGGTGGGCATCGGGTTCGTCCCGGCCGCGTTCTCGCCGGGGTCGCTCCACATGGCCAGCACGGTTCCCAGGTCGCAGAGGGGATCCCCGACGGTGCACATGTCCCAGTCGTAGACCGCCACGCAGCGACCCGGGTCGTCCTCCGCAACCGCCATGTTGTCGAGCCGCCAGTCGTTGTGCACGAGGGTCGGGGCCGGCGACCGGGGGAGCTGGTCGAGGAGCCAGCGGGAGACCTCCTCGGCGACCTCCAGCTCCGCGGTCTTGGCCCGCTGGTAGCGATCCGTCCAGCCGGTCACCTGGCGCCGCAGGAACTCCTCCGGCTTGCGCCCCAGGTCCGAGAGACCCGCCTCCTCCGGATCCACGGCGTGGAAGTCGGCCAGCGTGTCGACGACGACCTCGGCGAGCTTCCGGTTGGCGACCGGGTCGCGCCCGGCGCCGAAGACCTCGGGCACCTGGCCGCGCACCACCACGCCGTGGCGCCGCTCCATCACCAGGAAGCTGGCCCCGGCGACCGTCTCGTCGTCGCAGTAGAGGAAGGCGCGCGGCGCCAGCGGAAAGGAGCGCCACAGCCGCGACAGGGCCCGGTACTCCCGGTGCATGTCGTGGGAGCCGGCGGCGACCGGGCCCAGCGGAGGGCGGCGCAGCACGTACTCCACGGAGCTCTCGCCCTCGCCGTAGTGCAGCAGGTAGGTGAGATTGGCGTGCCCGCCGCCGAACTGACGGATCGTGAGCGGCTGATCCGCACCGGGCAGGCGGTCGCGGAGGTACGCGGCGACCCGGCCTTCGTCGAGCCGCTCGTCGGCGCGGACCTCGATCAGCTCGGGATCGGAAAGCGGGGGGGACACGGCGCGGGGCAGACTACCATAGGGCCCCTTGGGAGTCCTCGAAGCCGCCCTGCTGGTTGCGGCCGGTGCGCTGGCCGGCGTGGTCAACACCCTCGCCGGGGGCGGCTCGCTGCTGACGGTTCCGCTGCTGGTGATGCTCGGTCTGCCCGGCACCCTGGCGAACGGAACCAACCGCATCGGCGTCCTGCTCCAGAGCTGGGTCGCCGCGCTGGGCTTCCGGGCCCAGGGCGTGTCCGGCTTTCGGGACGCGCTTCCGGTGCTCGTCCCGGTCGCTCTGGGCTCCCTGCTGGGGGCCGTGCTCGTCTCTCTGCTTCCCGATGCGGCCTTCGAGCGCCTCTTCGGCGCAGTCATGCTGCTGATGCTGATCCCCACCCTGCGGCCGCGCCGTACCGCGCCGGGCGCCGCGCCGTGGTCGCCGGCCCTGCGTCACGCCATCTACCTGGGCGTCGGGCTCTACGGCGGAGCCTTCCAGGCGGGGCTCGGCGTGGTGCTGCTCTTCGCCCTCCAGCACGCCGGCTTCGACCTGGTGCGCGCCAACGCCATCAAGACCGTGCTCGCCGCGGTGTTGACGACGATCGCGGTGCCGGTCTTCGTGCTGCAGGGGCAGGTCGCCTGGGCGCCGGCGGGCCTGCTGACCCTGGGCTTCGTGGCGGGGGCGGCGGCCGGCGCCCGGCTGGCCGTGCAGGCGGGCGAGCGCCTGATCCGGCCGGTCCTGGCCGTGGCCGTGCTGGCGCTCGCCGGGCGCATGCTGGGTCTCTACTGAGCGGCGAGCGTGATAGCATGCGGCCCCGAATGGCTCGCTTCGACGGCAAGGTCGCCTTCGTCACCGGCGGCGCGACGGGGATCGGTCTCGGCTGTGCGCGCGCGATCGTCGAGGGCGGAGGGCGGGTGATGCTCGCGGCCCGGCGGGAGGCGGTGCTGCGCGAGGCCGCCGCCGGCCTGGGCCCCGCCGCGGACTGGGTGTGCTGCGACGTCACCGACGACGCCTCGGTGGAGGCGGCCCTGGCCGCCACGGCGGAGCGCCTCGGCCCCCTGCGCCTGGCCGTGAACTCCGCCGCCAGCGGCTCCGGGGGCCCGATCCTCGACAGCGACGCCACCGCCTTCGGCCAGGCCCTCCAGACGGACCTGGTCGGCGTGTACCGCTGCCTGCGCCTGGAGGCCCGAGCCATGATCGAGGCGGGCGGAGGCAGCATCGTCAACATCAGCTCGATCGCCGGGGTCCTCACCCACCGCTGGATGGGCGCCTACTGCGTCAGCAAGGCCGGGGTCAACATGCTGACGCGCATGGCGGCCGACGAGCTCGGCGAGCACGGCGTGCGGGTCAACGCCGTGATGCCGAGCCTGGTGGACACGCCGCTGGTCTCCGCCCTCACGGCGGACGCCTCGGTGCGCGAGGAGTACCTGCGGCGCATTCCGCTCGGGAGGCTGGGCGACCCGGACGACGTCGGCCGCTTCGTGGCCGCACTGCTGGCCGACGAGTCGGGCTGGGTCACGGGCCAGTGCATCGGCGTCGACGGTGGACACACGCTGCGCCAGGGCCCGGATCTCGTGCCCTTCTTCGAGCGCTTCCGAGCGCCGGATCCCGAGGCCTGAAGATGCCCTGGTACGTCCTGATCGGACACGACGGTCCCCGCGGCGGCGAGCTGCGCAAGCTGCACCGCGAGGCCCACCTCGCCAAGCTCGAGCCCCTGGCGGCCCAGGGGCGGGTCCGCCACGCGGGACCGCTCCTCGACGCCGCGGGCCAGCCCCGGGGCAGCGTGATCGTCTTCGAGGCCGGCAGCCTCGAGGAGGCGCGCGCCCAGGCCGAGGCGGACCCCTACGTGGTCGAGGGCATCTTCGAGCGCTTCGAGCTCTACGAGACGAAGCTCGTCTTTCCCCCGGGCTGAGGCCCCTCGGGCGCGCCCGTCGGCCGCAGGCGGATCGGCAGGGACTTG
This sequence comes from uncultured Spirochaetales bacterium, assembly GCA_964649065.1. Lineage (GTDB taxonomy): Bacteria > Myxococcota_A > UBA9160 > UBA9160 > SMWR01 > CAZYOL01. The sequence continues at coordinate 12,063 of CAZYOL010000066.1, read as the reverse complement.
TAGGTCGGCGTGCGGCTGCCCTCGGCCACGCTGTCCAACGGCACCAGCGGATTCGCCTCGGGGAAGTAGGCGGCGGCACAGCCGCGCGGCAGCTCGTAGGGGACCACCCGGAAGGCGCGCGCGCAGCGCTCCTCGCCCCGGAACTCGCTCACCAGGTCGACGCGCTGCCCCGCCCGAAGCCCGCGCTCGACGACGTCCTCCGGGTGCAGGAAGACCACACGCCGATCGCCCCGCACGCCCCGGTAGCGATCGTCCAGACCGTACACCGTGGTGTTGAACTGATCGTGGCTGCGGATCGTGGTGAGCCGGAGCTGCCCGGGCGCCAGCGAGGCGTCGGGCAGCGGATGCACGCGGAACTCCGCGCGCCCGGACGCCGTCTCGAAGCGCCGGCTGCGCGCGCCCGAGGGCAGCCCCCAGCCCCCGGGCCGGCGCAGCCGGCGGTTGTAGTCCGCGAAGCCCGGCACGGTGCGCTCGATGCGCTCGCGCACCCGGTCGTAGTCCGAGACGAGCTCCTCCCACGGCACGCGGCTCGCCTCGCCGAGCACGGCCCGCGCCAGCCCGGCCACGATGGCCGGCTCGCTGCGCAGCGCGGGAGAGGCCGGCGGCAGCCGGCCCCGAGAGCTCGAGACCACGCTCATCGAGTTCTCGACGCTCACCTGCTGGGGCCCCGAGGCCTGGCGATCGATCTCGCTCCGCCCCAGGCAGGGCAGGATCAGGGCCTCCTCGCCGGTCACGAGGTGGGAGCGGTTCAGGGTGGTGGAGACGTGCGCCGTCAGCGTACAGCGCCGCAGCGCCCCGGCCGTGGCCTCGCTGTCGGGCGTGGCCACCGCGAAGTTGCCCCCGAGCGCGAACAGCAGCCGCGCCCTTCCCTCCTGCATGGCGCGGATGGCCCCGACCACGTCGAGGCCGGGCCGGCGTGGCGCCCGGAAGCCGAACTCGGCCTCCAGGGCGGCCAGGAAGGCCGGCTTCGGCTTCTCGGTGATGCCCACGGTGCGATCGCCCTGCACGTTCGAGTGACCGCGCACCGGGCACGGCCCGGCCCCGGGCTTGCCGATGTTGCCGCGCAGCAGCAGGAAGTTCACGATCTCCTGGACGTTGGCCACCGCATGGCGGTGCTGGGTGAGGCCCATGGCCCAGCAGACGATCACGCCGCGGGCCCGGCAGTAGAGCTCCGCCACCTCGCGCAGCGCCTCACGCGACACTCCGCTATGTCGCTCCAGCTCGGCGGGGTCGTACCGGGACAGCTCGCGGCGGAAGCGGTCGAAGCCCCGGGTCTTCTCGCGCAGGAAGGGCCAGTCGAGAACCTGCCCGGGCGCCCGCTCCTCGGCCGCGAGCACCTCCTGGGAGAGCGCCTTGAAGAGCGCCACGTCGCCGCCCACCCGCACCGGCAGGTGGTGGGCGGCGATCGCCGTGCCCTGCCCCAGCAGGCCCAGCGGCTCCTGCGGGTGCGCGAAGCGCACCAGCGCCCGCTCGCGGAGCGGATTCACGCTCACGACCCGGGCGCCGCGGCGCACGGCCGCCTGAAGCGTCGCCAGCATGCGCGGGTGGTTGGTCCCCGGGTTCTGCCCGACGACGAAGATCAGGTCGGTGCGCCGAAAATCCTCCAGCGAGACCGTGCCCTTGCCGACCCCGATCACTTCGCCGAGCGCCACGCCGCTCGACTCGTGACACAGGTGGGAGCAGTCGGGCAGGTTGTTGGTGCCGAGCTCGCGCACGAAGAGCTGGTAGAGGAAGGCGGCCTCGTTGCTGGTGCGCCCGGAGGTGTAGAAGACGGCCCGGTCCGGCGAGTCCAGCTCGCGCAGCCGGCCGGCGATGCGCTCGAAGGCGGCCTCCCAGGCGATCGGCTGGTAGCGGTCGCCGCCCGGCGGCTTCCACATCGGCTCGGTCAGGCGTCCCTGCGCCTCGAGCCAGGGGTCGGGCTGCTCGAGCAGGCGCGGCAGCGTCCAGCGGGCGAAGAAGTCGCGACACAGGCGCCGGGTCGTAGCCTCGTGGGCGACGGCCTTCGCGCCGTTCTCGCAGAACTCGACCCGGCTCCGCGGCTCCGGATCGGGCCAGGCGCAGCCGGGGCAGTCGAAGCCCCCGTGCTGATTGACGAGGGGAAGGGTCTCGACGCTGCGCCGCAGCCCCATGTCCCGCGCGGCCCGACGCAGAGCCACGGCCACCGCCTCGAAGCCGCCGGCCGCGCGTTCAGGGCTGCGACCGCGCCCGTCCGCCACGCAGCGCAGCGTAGCGCGAGTCGAGCTCCCCGACGCGCGACCGCTCCCCGTAGACGCTGGCGGAGCGATCGCGCAGGAAACCGACCAGGGTCATGCGCGCCCGGCTCGCGAATTCCACGGCCAGCGAGGAGGGCGCCGAGACGGCGGCCACGACCGGGATCCGGGCCGTGAGGGCCTTCTGGACGATCTCGTAGGAGATCCTCCCCGAGACCATCAGCAGGTGACCGGACAGCGGCAGCAGCTCCTCGCGCAGCGCCCAGCCGATGCACTTGTCCACCGCGTTGTGTCGGCCGATGTCCTCGCGCGCCACGCGCAGGCTGCCGTCCGGCGCGAAGAGCGCGGCGGCGTGCAGCCCCCCGGTGCGGCGGAAGCCCGGCTGCCGGGCCGCCAGGCGATCGGGCAGCTCGTAGAGGAGCTCCGGGTCGAAGCGGATCGGGTCCTCCAGCGGGGGAGCCGCCGCCAGCGCGTTCTCGAGGGTCGCCTTGCCGCAGATGCCGCAGCTGCTGCTGGCGTAGAGGTTGCGGCGCAGGCTCTCGAGGTCGACGGTCACCCCGGGCTCGAGCACGACGCGCAGCACGTTGCCGGCGCCCTCGGGATCCGGAGCCACCCGGCAGTGGGCGACGGAGGCCACGGCGTCGGCGCGCTCGATCACGCGCTCGGTGACCAGGAAACCGAGCCCGAGCTCGGCGTCGTGGCCGGGCGTGCGCATGGTGACCGCCAGCGGCGTATCCCCCAGGCGGATCTCCAGCGGCTCCTCCCAGGCGACGAAGTCCTCGCCCTCGGTCGCGCGCTCGCCGACCCAGCGCAGCCGGCGAACCGGAACCGCCGCATCGTCCATGGCACGAGGATCCCCTACGGCCCCCGGGCCGTCGAGCGGCGGGCCGCCCCCCTCAGGCCGGGGCGCGGAGCAGGCCCAGCGGTTCGGCCTCGAAGCCCGGAAAGGTGTCGGACGGCGGATCGCCGCCCAGCTGCGCGCGCAGCAGCTCCCACAGCACGCTGCGGACATCGGTCGCCACCGGCAGATCGCGACCCTCGTGGAGCTTCGCCTCGCCCAGGCCCGGCCAGGCCCCGTGCACGCCGCCCCGCACCCGGGTTCCCGCGACCAGCAGCGCGCTGCCGTGGCCGTGGTCGGTCCCGCCGCTGCCGTTCGGTCGCACGGTGCGCCCGAACTCGGTCGACACCACGAGCGCGTAGTCGCGCCGGGGAGCGAGGCCGGCATCGAGGCGCAGCACCGCCCGCGCCAGGTCGCCGAGCGCGCGGGCCATGCGCCCCTCCTCGAGGCCCTGGGCCGTGTGCGTGTCCCAGTCGCCGCTCTCCAGCCACAGCGCGCGGAGCGGGAGCCCGGCCTGCTCCAGGCGCAGCACCTGCTCGGCCGCGCGCTCCAGCTCCGAGCCGCCGCGCCCCGGCCTTCGGGAGCGCAGCCCCGCGCCGCGGCCCAGCAGGCGCTCGAAGTCGCGGGCGACCGCCAGCGCGTGCCGCCCGGCGACGGCGACCGGATCGCCCGGCGAGGCCTCGGCGTAGGCCCGCTCGAGCTCGCGCTGCAGCGCCCCGCTGGCCCCGCGCAGGCCGAGGCCGCCCTCGGCCTCGAGCGCAAAGGCCCCGGCGCCGCGGAGGGCGAGCGGTGCGCGGCTGGCGATCGCCAGTGCCGAGAAGGCGCTCTCGTCGGCGACCTCTCGCAGGCCGCGCGCCAGCCAGCCCTCGCCCTGCGGCACCCCCTGCGAGGTGCCGAGCTCGGCGAAGTCCTGGGCCTCGAAGTGCGAGCGCGTCGGATGGGGCGACCCCGCGGCGGGCACCAGGGCCAGCCGGCCCGCCTCGATCACGGGTCGCAGCGGAGCCAGCGCCGGGTGCAGCCCGAAGGCCCGGGAGAAGCCTGACTCCTCGAGGGGCCGCTCCAGGGCCAGGTCGCCGCGCAGCCGTCGGTAGCGGCGATCGCGCAGCGGCGGGGCGAGGTGCAGGGCGTCGGCCCCGCCGCGCAGGAAGACCACGATCAACAGCGGAGCGCCGGGCTCTCCGGTGAAGGCGCGCACCGGCGCCGCCGAGAGCCAGCTCGGCAGCGCCGCCCCTGCGGCCAGGCCCGCCCCGCCGACGCGCAGGAAGTGCCGGCGCGTCAGGCCCACTGGAACTCCGGAGAGCCCAGGGCCAGCGCCTGGCGCTCGGCCAGCGAGGCACCCGCGGCGCCGCTCCGGCGACCGGGGACGACCGGGCCCAGCCGCGCTCCGGGCAGGAAATCGTGGGCCAGGGCGACGGCCAGGCCCATGCGCTCCAGCAGCGCAGCCGGGTCGATCCAGGCGGAGCCGGACTCCGGGAAGCCGTCCGGCGTCCGGGAGAAGAAGGGCAGCTCGGCGAGGCGACCCAGCGCGCGCAGCAGCTCGGGGTCGCCCCGGGTCTCGCCTCCGGTCTCGCGCAGCGCGCTGGCGGCGAAGCGCAGCGGGGTCTTGAGCTTTCGATGGGCAGGGTCGGCCAGCTCCGGAGCGACCAGCACCTCGCGCAGCAGCGCCGCAATCTCGCCTTCGGTCTCCAGGAAGCGGCGCGCCGCGCGCTCGACCAGCTCCGGCGGCGGATCGTCGCAGACGAAGCGAGCCGCGAGCTTGCGCGCGATGTGGCGTGCGGTGGCGGGATGACGGGCCAGGCGCCTCAGCAGGGCCACCCCCTGCTCCCGGCCCTCGCCGGGGACGGGCTCCCCCAACACGCGCTTCGGCCCCGGGTCGTGCAGCCGCGGGTGGAAGGCGAAGCTCGGATCGTGACGACTCTCGAGGCTCCAGCCGGTGAAGACCCGGGCGGTTTCGATCACGTCCCGCTGGCTGTAGCCCCCGTCCACGCCCAGGGTGTGCAGCTCGAGCAGCTCTCTTGCGTAGTTCTCGTTGAGCCCCTTGTCGCGAAAGCGCGGCAGTCGGGCCACGATGCCCTGCGGCGCCAGCGAGGTCCAGGCGTCCAGGTAGACGAGCATCGCGGGGCTCGTCGCCACCGCCAGCAGCAGATCCTCGAAGCGTCCCAGGGCGTGACGGTCGAGCACGTCGCGCTGGTAGGCGGGCAGCAGCAGGCTGACGAAGCCCTTGCGCGCGAACACGCTGAAGTGATTCGACCAGAAGTCGACCATCACCTCGTACAGACCGGCGCGTGCGTGAACGGCGCGAACCCAGCGCGCCCCGACCAGGTCGGCCACCACGTCGCGCCCCTGGCGGCGCAGGGCTCGGCGGCCTTCCTCGGAGCGCAGCATGTCCCGCACGCCGATCTCGCGGGTGAAGCTGCGCGCATCGAAGCCGACGCCCGGCCGCAGCTCCTCGAGACGGCGGTCCAGCGCGGGGTCGGGCTGGCGGGCGAGCTCGAGCTGCCGGTCGACCCAGGCCCCCGGCTCCTCGCCCTCCGGCCCGGCGCTGGCCCCGGGGCGAGGGCCGAAGGTCGCCCGGCCGTCCAGGCGCTGCAGGTGAAGAGTTCGTACCATCTCGAACTCGAACCCGGCAGCGTCCGAAGGGTTGCGCTCGTCCGGTCGAACCGGGCCCGACGGCGCTCGCCGGCCTCGCGAAGGAGCCTCGCATGCATCCGCCCCGAGCGGCCCTCCTGTGGCCGGTGGTCGCTCTCGTGCTGCTGTCCGTCCCCGCGGTCCGGGCGCAGGAGGCCCCGACCGACCGCCTGGGCCCCTGCGCCGCCGACGCGGAGAAGCACTGCAGCGGTGGGGAGCGCGGCCTCCTCTCCCTGCTGAGGTGCCTGCGGAAGCACGAGGACGAGCTGACACCCGAGTGCCAGAGCGCGATCGGCGGCAGGCAAGACCGCGCCCGCGAGCGCCTCGCCGCCTTCCGCGACGCCTGCGAGGCGGAGATCGCGCAGTGGTGCTCCGAGACCCGCGCTCCCCGGCAGCTCGTGCGGTGTGTCGCCTCGCACCGGGACGAGCTCTCCGACACCTGCCGCGAGGCCCTTCCCGAGCGGTCACGGACCCGGGCACCGAGCCGAGAGCCGAAGCCGCCGGCCGATCCCGGCCTGCCCGAGAGCCCGGAGGAGGCCGCCGAGCCCGAGCCCGCCGACGAGAGCGCCGATCCCCCGGGCTCCTAGCGCTCACCGTCGCCGAAGCCCCGCACCCACAGCGGTCGTCCCGGGGCCAGGGCCACCGCCACCGCTCCGTCGCGCCCCGTCCACCAGAGGGCGGCACCCGCCGCGGCCGCCCGCGCCGACACCTCCGGATGCGGCATTCCGAAGCGGCCCGCGCGCGGGGCCGACGCAATCGCCACCTGGGCACGCACGGCCGCCAGAAAGGCCCGCGACGACGACGAGCGACTGCCGTGATGCGGGAGGAGCAGCACGTCGGCGCCCAGCTCGGCGCCGCGATCGATCAGGGCGCGCTCACCGCTCTGCTCCAGATCGCCGGGCAGCAGGACGCGGCGGCCGGCGACCTCGAGGCGCAGCACCAACGAGCGGTCGTTGCGGTGGCCCGGTGCCGGGGGCCCGGGCTCGCGGGGCGGCCACAGGGCGGCGACCCGCAGCCCCCCGAGCCGCCGCTCGGGGGCTCCCGCACCGGTCTCGACCACGGGCACCCGCGCCCGGGCCGCCGCCGCGAGGACGGCCGCGAAGGCCGGGTCGGCTCGCCCGCCGTAGGGCAGCCACAGCTCGGCGACGGGCAGCGAATCCAGCACCGCGGGCACCCCGCCGCGATGATCGAGATCGGCGTGGCTGACCGCGAGCAGATCGAGGCGATCCACGCCGAGCGCCGCCAGGGCGGGGACCACGCTGCGCCTCCCGAGATCGACGCCTCCCGGGACGGCCGTCCCCGCATCCACGAGCACCGCCGCCCGGCGCGCCTGCAGCAGCACGGCCGTGCCCTGCCCCACGTCGAGGGCGACGAGCCTCGGCGCCGGCGGCGCGAGCGAGCGGGGCGGCGCCCAGGCCAGCAGCCCGGTGACCGCGAGGGCTCCCACCACCCGGACCGCCGTCCCGGGACGAGTCAGGGCCAGCCCGCCGAGCAGCGCCGCGGACCCCAGCCACCCCGGAGCGGGAGGCGTCACGACGTGGCCGCGGGTGGGGAGCGAGCGGTGGGCCCACTCGGCCAGCCCCTCGGCGGCCCACAGCGTCAGCTGGCCCGGCAGCAGCAGGGGCCCCGCGCCGGCTCCCGCGGCCTCGGCGGCCACCGCCAGCAGGCCCGACGGCAGCAGCACCAGCGCAGTCCAGGGCACGGCGACCGCGTTGGCCAGCAGGGCCAGCGGCGTCCCCACCCCGAGCCGGTGGGCCGCGATCGGGGCGGTGGCGATCAGCGCCGTGGCCGTCGTGCGCAGGCTGGCCTCCCAGGCGGCGAGCCAGGCTGGCCCGGGGCGCTCCGCCGTCCGGGCGGGGCTCGGCCGCGCCAGCAGGAATGCCGCACAGGCCGCGAAGGAGAGCTGTGCCCCGGCCTCGAACAGCGCCTCCGGCGTGTGGATCAGGACGATCGCGGCGGCGGCCACCAGGGGCTGGCTGCGGCGGGTCGGCCGCGCCATCAGGCGCGAGAGACCCAGGGCCCAGGCGAAGACCAGGGCCCGACGCACCGGCAGGGACGCGCCCGCCAGCGGCGCGTAGAGCGTCGCCGCCAGCAGCGCCCCGGCGATGGCCAGGCGCCGGGTGTCGAGGCGCGACGCGAGGCCCGGGATGCGGGGCCCGACGCTCCCCAGCACCAGCAGCACGGCCCCGGCCACGAGGCCGACGTGGAGGCCCGAGACCGCCAGCAGGTGCGAGAGGCCCAAGGCCGCGAAGGCGTCGAGGCTCCGCGGCGAGACGCCGCGCCGGTCGCCCAGGACCAGCGCTGCCAGCAGGCCCGCCGCCGGTCCGCGAGCGGCCAGCCCCTCGGAGAGGTCGCGACGCAGGCGCCAGAGCGGGGCCAGTGGGCGCCAGCCCTCGCGCTCGGGCAGCCGCACGGACAGGGCCGGATCGACGAGCCGCGCCAGCGCGCCCACGCCTCGGCGCATGGGGTCGCGGCGGCTGCGAAGCGACCCGGGATTGTGTCGGAAGCCCGGGGCCCGCAGCCGCAGCCGGGCGCGGATGCGCTCGCCGGGCAGGGCACGGGCCAGCCCCGCCTCCCCCGGGCCGGCGGGCTCGAGGAGCAGCTCGATACGGCGCGGCACCGGCTCTGCCTCGAGCGCGGCGGCCCGCTCGAGCAGGAGCCGCGTGCCCGAGGAGCGATGCACCACCCGGGCGACGCTGGCCTCCACCGAGCACTCCCGACCGGCCGGCCCGGGTCGGCCGCGCTGGGCCGCCTCCAGGCGCAGCCCGAGGGCCAGCGCGCCGGCCCCGACGCACGCGACCACCGCCCAGCCGGCGCGCCAGCCCGGTCTCCGGGCCAGGACGCCGAGCGCGAGGCCGCTCGCCGCCAGCACCAGGCCGGCCTCGGCCCGCAGCCAGCCCCGATCAGCCAGGACGATGCCCAGCACCAGCCCGCTGGTCAGCCAGGCGAGGAGCGGCGGCGCGCGCTCGGCCAGCCGCGGAATCCAGCTCCGTGTGCTCGTGATGGGGCCCGAGGGACCGGGAGCCCCAGCCTAGCTCCCGATCAGTGAAGCGTGCGCGGCCGCTCGCGCATGGCTCGCGTGCGCATGCGCGTGACGTAGGCGTTGAGGATCCGGATCGCCTCCTCGAGCTTGCGGAGCTCGCCGGCGAAGCCGCGCATCAGTCGCTGGATCTGCTCGATGTCGGCGCTGCGATGCCCCAGGGCCCGCAGGTCGTCCTGATGCACGCCGTGGGAGGCGGCGACCGCCTGGAGCACGGCCCGGTAGCCCGCCTCGTGCAGGTCCGAGACCACCGGAGCCAGCCGCTCCGCCACCGGCCGCGAGAACTCCGGGGCCACTCCGCGCCGCTCCAGGTCGAGCCGGATCTGCTCGCGGCTGCGCAGCGGCACCTCGTCGCCGGCGCCCTCCCCGCTTCTCGCATCGGCTCGTCCACGCTCGCGCATCGTCTCCTCCCGTAGGCCGCGCGCGGTCGAGGAGCAAGATCGGTGCCACTCACACGGAACCTGAAAGGAGTCGACTTAAGAGCCCGTAAAGATTGATAGAAACCGGATACGCCGTGCGGCCCGCCCGAGCTCGCGGGTGGGCCGGCAGCGGGCCTTTGTGGGAAGCTGCGTTCCCTAGCCCTCGGCGTCGACGGCGTCGAAGAAGCGCCGCAGGGTGACGGCATCGCGGGCCGAGACCCCCGGCACGGCCGCCAGGGTCGCCTCGTCGGCTGCGCGCACCGCCCGAAGAGAGCCTAGCTGCCGGAGCAGCGCCCGGCGCTTGGTCGGCCCGATGCCGGGCAGCTCCTCCAGGATCGAGGTGAGGTGCGTGCGCGAGCGGAGCTGGCGCTGGAACTCGATGGCGAAGCGGTGGGACTCGTCGCGCACCCGCTGGAGCAGCAGCAGGCCGCGGGAGTCGGGGGGGAGCAGCACCGGATCTCGCACGTTCGCCAGGAAGACGCGCTCGGCCTTGAGCCCGCCGGAGCGGCGCACGCGCGGGCCGGGCGACTGCTCGTCGCGCTCCTTGGCCAGGCCGATGGCGTCGACCTGGAGGCCGGCATCGGCCAGCACGGCGAGCATCACGCCGAGCTGGCCCTTGCCCCCGTCGACCATCCACAGATCGGGCAGGGGCTCGCGCTCGACCCGTGCCAGCCGGCGCTGCAGCACCTCGCGCAGGCAGGCGTAGTCGTCGTCCGGGGCCGCCTCGCGGATCCGATAGCGGCGGTACCGGGCGGGAACGGGCTGGCCCTCCTCGAAGACCACGCGACTCGCGACGGTGAGCGAGCCGTGGAGCGTGGAGACGTCGTAGCCCTCGATGCGCCGGGGCCTGCGGCTCAGGCGCAGCGCCTCCTCGAGCTCCTGCAGGGCGGCCTCGACGCTCTCCCGGGCGTCCAGGCGTCGCGCCAGGGAGAGCTCGGCATTGGCCGTGGCCATGTGCAGCAGCTCGGCCGCCGGACCGCGCTGGGGCTCGCGCAGCACCACCCGGCGCTCGGCCCGCTCCGACACCCACTCCTCGAGGGCCCCGTCGTCCTCGATGGCCACCGGCGTCAACACCTCGGCGGGAAGGGCGCGCCCCCCTCCCCCTTCCGCGCCGCCGTAGTAGGCGCCGTAGTACTGGCCGAGGAAGGAGCTCATCACCTCGCCGTCGTCGAGGCGCACGTCGGAGAAGCCGAAGCTCTGGCTTCCGACCACCCGGCCCGCCCGCACCGTGAGCACCTGCACCTCGACCTCGCCGCCGCGGCGCGACAGGCCGAAGACGTCGCGGTCGACCGGTCGCTCTGCCACGATGGGCTGTCGGTCCAGGGTCCGCTCCACCGCCGCCAGCTGGTCGCGCAGCCGGGCGGCCTCCTCGAAGCGCAGCGCGTCGCTGGCCTCCTGCATGCGACGCCGCAGGTCCTCGGCCAGCTCCTCGGAACGCCCGCGCAGGAACAGGGCCGTGCCCTCGACCAGCTCGGCGTAGCCGGCCTCGTCCACCCGGCCGACGCAGGGTCCGAGACAGCGCCCCATCTCGAACTCGATGCAGGGCCGTCCCCGCCGCTGGTAGTCCCGGAAGGTCCCGTCCGTGCAGGAGCGCAGCGGGAAGATGCGACGCAGCCGGGACACGGCCTCGCGCATCGCGGTGCTCGAGGTGTAGGGACCGAAGTACCAGGCCCCGTCGCGCCGGAAACGCCGCACCTGCTGCAGCCTCGGCCAGGGCTCCTTCGGGTCGAGGCGCAGCGCCAGGTACTGCTTGTCGTCGCGCAGCCGCACGTTGAAGGGCGGCTTGTGCTGCTTGATCAGCTCGTTCTCCAGCAGCAGCGCGGCCTTGACGTTGGGGGTCACGACCGCCTCCACGTCGACCGCCATGCGCACCAGCCGCGGCACCTGGACCCGGCCGTCGGCCCCCGAGATGTAGGAGCGCACCCGCTGGCGCAGGTTCTGCGCCTTGCCGACGTAGAGCACCCGGCCGGAGCGGCTCTTGAACAGATAGACCCCGGGGCGGGTGGGCAGGGCCTGCGCGCGCTCCTCCAGGGACACGTCGCCTAGCCGAGCCTCAGGCGCTCGGCCTCCAGCTCCTGGATGCGGTCGCGCAGCTCGGCGGCCCGCTCGAACTGCAGCTCGCGCGCCGCCTCGCGCATCTCGCGTCGCAAGCTGTCCAGCAGCAGGGGAAGCTCGTGGGCGGGCACCTCCGGGGCGCCCCGCGTGCTCTGCTCCCCCTCGGTGCGCACGGTGACGTAGTCCTGCTCCCAGATCGAGTCCCGCAGGCTCGAGATCTTCTTGACGATGGTCTTGGGCGTGATGCCCCGCTCCTGGTTGTAGGCCATCTGGGCTTCGCGCCGGCGTTGGGTCTCGCCGAGGGTCTCCTCGATCGACTCGGTGCGCTGGTCCGCGTAGAGCAGCACCCGGCCCCGGACGTTGCGGGCCGCGCGCCCAATGGTCTGGATCAGCGAGCGCGTGGAGCGCAGGAAGCCCTCCTTGTCGGCGTCGAGGATCGCCACCAGCGAGACCTCGGGGATGTCCAGGCCCTCGCGCAGCAGGTTGATGCCCACCAGGACGTCGAAGACCCCCTCGCGCAGCTCGCGGATGATCTCCATGCGTTCGATGGTCTTCACGTCCGAGTGCAGGTAGCGGACCTTCACCCCGAGCTCGCCGTAGTACTCGGTGAGCTCCTCGGCCATGCGCTTGGTGAGGGTCGTGACGAGCACCCGGTCGCCCTCGGCCACCCTGGAGCGGATCTCCCCGAGCAGATCGTCCACCTGCCCTGCCGCCGGCCGCAGCTCCACCTCGGGGTCGACCAGGCCGGTGGGCCGGATGATCTGCTCGACCACGACGCCGCGCGAGCGCTCCAGCTCGTAGTCGGCCGGCGTCGCCGAGACGTAGACCCGCTGGGGCGCGCGGGCCTCCCATTCGTCGAAGCGCAGCGGCCGG
>CAZYOL010000065.1:0-20849 GCA_964649065.1 uncultured Spirochaetales bacterium | reverse complement strand
GCGGAGCTGGCCGCCCTGGAGCGCGCCCTGCGGGCCGGCCTGCGCCGCCACCTCCCCGAGGAGCAGAGCGCCGACCCCCAGCTCCTGGCGGCTCGCGACGACCTGAATCCCGCCCTGGCGGAGGCCGCGCGGCAGCTGGCCGCCCTGTCGCGGGCGCGCTTCGCGCCGCCCGGCGCGAACGGGGAGGTCCCCGATGCGGAGTCGGTCGCGCGGGCGCTGAAGCGGCTCCGGAGCGGGTCCTAGCGCGAGCCGCGGTCGCCCGGTACAACCGCCACGGAGGCGAGGGGATGTCGAGGGGGCTCCGCTGGCTCTGTGCGATCTGGATCTCCGCAGCCGCCGCTGCGCTCGGCGGCTGCTCCGGCTGCGAGGAGCCGGTGCGGGAGAGCGCCGTCGAGGAGCGCGCGCCCGAGCCGGGCCCCACGGGCCTGCAGCCGATCCCGGGGCCGGGTGCGCCGACGCGCCGCGACGGCAGCGCGGAGCCGGCCCGAGCGCGCCCTCGGAGCCTGCGCAGCGACGCGCTGGCGGAGGCCGAGGAGCGCCTCGCCAGCGGGGACGCCCTGGAGCGAATCGAGACCCTCGAGGAGCTGGAGCCCGAAGGCGCGGGCCTGGCCCTGATCACCCGGGCCCTGCGCGACGACCCGGATCCCGAGGTGCGCATGGCGGCCGCCACGCAGCTCGAGACCAGCGGCTCGCCGCAGGCGGTGCGCGCCCTGGTCGGGGCCCTCGAGGATCGCGACTCGCAGGTGGTGATCTCCGCCATCGAGGCGCTCGAGTACCTGGGCGACGAGTCCACGCTGTCCGAGCTCGAGCGCTACCGGAATCACTCCGACCCGGAGGTGCGCGACGCCGTCGAGCTGGCCATCGAGTTCCTGGAGTGAGAGGAGGCCAGCCGCTGGGCGCGCGCCAGCTCGTCCGGCGTGTTGACGTTGAGGAGCGCCGTTCCGTCCGGGTCGAGGCGGGCCAGTCGGGGGCCGTCGATGCCGGCGGTCTCGAGGGCGTCGAGCAGCCCGCGCAGGGCCAGCTCGCCGGCCTCGAGGCGGGGACGGGCGACGCCGAGCACCGACTCGCGCCGGTACACCGCGCACAGGGGCTGAGGCCCCTCGGCCGCTACCGGGACCACGGCCTGGGCCTCGGGCCAGGCGACCAGGCCGAGCAGCAGCTCCGCACTCACCAGGGGCAGATCGCAGGCGACGACCAGTACGCGCTGCTCGCGGGCCGCGGCCAGAGCCGAGACCAGCCCCCGCAGCCCGCAGCGCGGACCGGGCAGATCCTCGACGCGACGACCGGGGGCCTCCGGCGGTGCCGAGCCCCCGACGAGCAGGACCTCCTCGCAGAGCTGCGCGAGGAGCGCGGCGATGCGCGTGGCGGTGGGCCGGCCGCCGATCTCGACCTGCGCCTTGTCCCGGCCCATCCGCTGCGAGGCCCCGCCCAGCAGGACGGCCGCGCTGACGTTGCCGAGGCGGGCGACCGGCCTCAGAAGCCGGGCTCGTCGGAGGCGAAGAAGTCCGGGGCCAGCACCTGAACCGCTGCGGTGTCGCCCGGCTCCAGCGCGGTCGCCTCGGCCGGGAAGACCAGCAGGCCGTCGGCATCGAGCATCGAGCGCAGCACGCCGGAGCTCTGGCTCCCCGTGCTGCGCGCGAAGATCTCGCCGTCGCGGCGCTCGAGGCGCACGCGCACGAAGTGCAGACGCCCGGCCTTCTTGCGCAGGGGCTCGGCCAGCCGGGCGCGCAGCACCGGACGGAACCAGCTGCGGTGGCCGAGCATCTTGCGCAGCGCGGGGCGCACGAACTGCTCGAAGGTCATCAGGGCCGAGACCGGGTTGCCCGGCAGACCGAAGACCCGCGGCGCCGGCTCCTGCTGGAAGCGACCGAAGGCCAGCGGGAAGCCCGGCTTCATGGCCACGCCCCAGAAGTCCAGGCGACAGCCCAGCTTGTCGAGAACCCCGCGGACGTAGTCGCGGTCGCCCACCGAGACCCCGGCCGAGCTGATCAGGAGGTCGGCGGAGAGGCCGGCTCGAAAATGCTGCTCCAGCGATCGGGGGGTGTCCCGAGCGATCCCCAGGTAGACCGCCTCGGCGCCGAGCTCGCGGCAGGCCGCCGCCAGGGAGTAGGAGTTGGAGGAGACGATGCGCCCTCCGGCCACGTCCCGGTCGGGCTCGACCAGCTCGTCTCCCCCGGAGAGGATCGCCACGCGCGGACGCTGATGGACGGCGACCACGCTGCGCCCCAGGGAGGCCAGCATGCCCAGCTCCGCGGGACCGAGCCGGGCCCCGGGCCCGAGCAGCGTCTCCCCCGCGCTCACGTCCTCCCCGGCGAAGCGGATGTGCTCGCGCGACTCCGGCCGGTGGAGGATCCGCACCGCGCCTTCCAGCAGCTCGCTGTCCTCCTGGCGCACCACCGCGTCGGCGCCCTCGGGAACGGGAGCCCCGGTGAGGATGCGAGCGGCCTCGCCGGGCCCGAGAGGACGCGGCCAGGAGCCGCCGGCGGGCACCTCGTAGGCCAGGCAGAGATCCACCGGCTGGTCCCGGGAGGCGCGGAGGCAGTCCTCCCGGCGCACCGCGTAGCCGTCCATGGCCGAGTTGTCGGCGGGCGGCAGGCTCCGGCTCGAGACCACGGCCTCGGCCAGCACGCGCCCCAACGCGTCCCGGGTGGCCAGCGTCTCCGGGGGCAGGACCGGCGTCTGCTCCAGGATGGTGCGAAGCGCCTCTGCCGGCGTGATTCCGGTCCGCACGCCCGTCAGCTTAGTCACGCCGATGCCCCCGTGGTAGCGGGAGAAATTCGCGTTCGACCGGCCGCGGGGCGGGGGCTACTTTGCCCAAGAATTAGGCAGGCTGCAGGGGTCCGGAGGGGATCTTCCGCGGCCGCCGGGAGCAGCCGATGTCCGGCCCCTCGAGCATTCGCCCGATCGAGCTGCGCCAGCTCACCCTGGACTGCAATCTCGTGCTGGCGCCCATGGCGGGCGTCTCGAATCTGCCCTTCCGCCTGATCGCCCGCGAGGCCGGGGCCGCGCTGGCCTTCACGGAGACGGTGAGCGCCAAGGGCCTGGTGCGGGGCGGCGCGAAGACCCGGCGGCTGCTCCACAGCTCCCCGCGAGAGGCGCCCGTGGCCTTCCAGCTCTTCGGCTCCGAGCCCGAGGTCTTCGACGGGGCCTGTCGCATGCTGGCCGACGAGGGCGCGGTCTGGATCGACCTCAACGTCGGCTGCCCGGTGAAGAAGTTCATTCGCAACCAGGCGGGCTCGGCCCTGCTGCGCGACCTGCCGCGCGCCACGCGCATCATCCGGGCCATGCGCCGCGCCTTCCCGGGAACCCTCTCGGTGAAGATGCGCACCGGCTGGGACGCCGACTCGATCGTGGCTCCGGAGCTGGCGCGCATCGCGGCCGCCGAGGGCGCGGAGCTGCTGTCGGTCCACGGCCGCACGCGCGCCCAGCAGTACAGCGGACGCGCGAGTCGCGACGAGATCCGCCGCGTCGTCGAGGCCGTGCCCGACACTCCGGTGCTGGCCAACGGCGACCTCACCAACGCCCAGGAGGTCTTCTCGATGCTGGCCGAGACCGGAGCCGCCGGCGTGATGATCGGTCGCGGCGCCATGGGCAACCCCTGGATCTTCGAGCAGACCCTGAGCCTGGCGGGCGGCGGGCGGATCCGCCGCCCGAGCCGGGCGGAGCGCTGGGCGACCCTCGAGCGCCACGTCTCGCTGATGGACGGGATCTACCCGGACGCCCAGACCTTCGGCGCCCACCTGAAGAAGTACGTCGCCGCCTACTCGAAGGGCCTGCCGGGGAGCGCCGCCTTCCGTCAGGCCGCCCTGGAAGAGACCGACCCGGACCGGATCCTCGAGCTCACCCGCAGCTTCTTCTCGGGTCTGCGCGAGGCCGCCTGAGGTGGCGCGCGACCTGGGACGCGTGCTCGACGCGGTACTCGACGGCGTGGTGGTGCTGGATGCGGAGGGTCGCGTGGAGTGGGCGAACTCCGAGGCCTCGCGCATCCTCGAGACCTCGGGCAGCACGGCGCGCGGCACGCCGATCGACCTGCTGCTGGGGCCGGACCACTCCATCGGGGCCCTGGCCCGCGGCGTGCTGCACACGGGTCGCACGGCGATCGAGACCGAGCGGGCCGTCGAACGCCGCTTCGACAGCGACGTGGTCGTGGACGCCGCCTGCTCCCCGCTCTTCGACGACGACGGCAAGATCTCGGGCGTCGTGGTGGCGCTCCGCGACCGCACCATCCAGAGCCAGCTCGAGGCGGTCGTCTCGGAGCGCGAGCGCCTGGCCGCCTTCGGCCGCATCGCCGCCGGCATCGCCCACGAGGTCAAGAACCCGCTCGGGGGCATTCGCGGCGCAGCCGAGATCCTGGCCGCGCGGGCCTCGGACGCCAAGAACCACGACGCGGCCGAGCTGATCGTGAGGGAGGTCGATCGCATCTGCTCGCTGGTGGACGACCTGATGGTCTTCGCGCGGGGCGACGAGCTGCGGCTGGCCCCGGTGAACATCCACCAGCTCCTCGACGAGGTGCTCGAGCTGGTCTGCATGGATCCGCTCTCCGAGGGCGTCGAGCTGCTGCGCTCCTTCGACCCCTCCATCCCGGATCTGATCGCCGACGGCGACCGCCTCACCCAGGTCTTCCTGAATCTGTCGCGCAACGCCCTCCAGGCCATGGAGAAGGGCCAGGGCTGTCTCAGCATCAGCACGCGCATGACCCTCGACCACCGCATCGCCACCTCGGAGGGCGAGCGCGTTCCCACCCTGATGGTGCGGATCTCCGACAACGGCGCCGGGATGAGCCGCGACGTGCTCGACAAGCTCGCGACGCCCTTCTTCACCACCCGGCCGGGAGGGACCGGACTCGGCCTGGCGGTGGCCAGCCACTGGGTCACGCGCCACGGGGGCGCCCTGGCCGTCGACAGTCGCCCGGGTGCGGGGACCACCGTGCGTGTGGCGCTGCCGCTGAGGCCTCCCCAGTGAGCGCCGCGGCCTCTCGCCCGCGCATCCTGATCGCGGACGACGAGAGCTCGATCCGCTTCGTGGTGACCGAGACCCTGGAGGCCGAGGGCTACGAGGTCGTCCAGGCGGAGGACGGCCGCGCCGCGCTGGATGCCCTGGCCGCCGGAGGCATCGACCTCGCCTTCCTCGACATCCGCATGCCGGGACCGAGCGGCCTGGAGCTGCTGGAGCGGGTCCAGGGAATGGGGGCCAAGACGGCGGTGGTGATCATCACCGCCCAGAACACCTTCGACCACGCGGTCGAAGCCATGAAGAACGGCGCTCTGGACTACCTGGTCAAGCCCTTCCGGATGGGCGAGGTGCGAGCGCTGGCGGACAAGGCCCTGCGCGTGCGCGCCCTGGAGGCAGAGGTGCGCGAGCTGCGTCGCGAGGTCGGCCGACCCGCGCCCCCGGGCGAGCAGATGGTCGGCCGCAGCCATGCGCTGCTCGAGATCTTCAAGACGGTCGGACGCGTGGCGGCGCGCGACGTTCCCGTCCTCGTGACCGGGGAGAGCGGTACGGGCAAGGAGCTGGTGGCGCGCGCCATACACGGCGCGAGTGCTCGCAGCGAGCGGCCCTTCGTGCCCGTCAACACGGCGGCCATCCCGCGCGAGCTGCTCGAGAGCGAGCTCTTCGGCCACGAGCGCGGCGCCTTCACCGGAGCGATCGCCGCGCGCCTGGGCCGTTTCCGCGAGGCCTCCGGGGGACCCCTCTTCCTGGACGAGATCGGCGACATGCCGCTCGAGCTCCAGGCCAAGCTGCTGCGGGTTCTCCAGAGCGACGAGGTGACTCCGGTCGGCGGCAGCCAGGCGGAGCGGGTCGACGTGCGCGTCGTGGCAGCCACCCATCGCGACCTGGATGCGGCGGTGCGCGGCGGGGACTTCCGCGAGGATCTCCTCTACCGGCTGCGCGTGGTTCCGCTGCACATCCCGCCGCTGCGCGAGCGGCGCGAGGACATCCCGATCCTCGCGGAGCACTTCGTGTCGAGATACGCCGACACCCTGGCGACCGGGCGCCGCGTGCTCTCCGAGGACGCTCTGGCCCGGCTCGGCGGCTTCGACTGGCCCGGCAACGTCCGCGAGCTCGAGAACGCCGTGAAGCGCGCCCTGGTCCTCTCCCACGGCGACGTGCTCGGCCCGGAGGACTTCGACTTCCTGGTCAGCCCCTCCACCGGCAGCCAGGAGGCGCCGGAGCTCTCCTCCGTGGTCGAGCGCGAGGTCGAAATCGCGCTGGGGCAGCCGGAGCCCTGCGAGGTCTACCGGGACCTGCTCGAGCGCGTCGAGAGGCCGCTGCTCGAGACCGTCCTGGCGAGGACGGACGGCAACCAGATCCGCGCGGCCGCGCTGCTCGGCATCAATCGCAACACGCTGCGCAAGAAGATCGGCGAGCTGGGAATCCGCGTCCCGGGTCGGGAGTGAAGGGCAGCGCATCCGCCTCGCGCGGCCGCCTTCGCGGACTCCAGGTGCTCGCCGACGACGGCGACTGGCCCCACGGCGTGCTGCCGGTCGCGCGGGCCGCCTGCGCCGGGGGCGCCGCCGTGGTCCAGCTGCGGGCGAAGCGCGCCGGCGACCGCCAGATCCTGGCCTGGGCCGCCGAGATCCGGGAGCTGACCCGCGCCCACGGCGTGCTCTTCGTGGTGAACGACCGCTTCGACCTGGCCCTGGCGGCCGGGGCGGACGGAGTGCACCTGGGCCAGGAGGACCTGGCGCCGCGCGACATCCCCGTCGCGCGACGCGGGGAGCTGCTCGTCGGACGCTCGACCCACAGCCTCGAGCAGGCCCGCGCGGCGGCCGACGAGCCGATCGACTACCTGGCCTTCGGTCCGCTCTTCGACACCCGCTCCAAGGCCACCGGCTACACCGCGCGGGGCCTCGGGGCGCTGGCCCGAGTGGTCGAGATCGCGGAGCCTCTGCCGGTGGTGGCGATCGGGGGCATCGATCTCGAGCGAGCCGCGCGGGTCTCCGAGGCCGGAGCGGCGGGGGCTGCGGTGCTGTCGGCCGTGGCCGGGGCCCGAGACCCGGAGGCCGCCACCCGCGAGCTGGCTCGGGCCCTGCGCGGCAGTCCCCCGTGAGCGACCCGCTCTCCCGCGGCGTCTCCCTGCTCGGGCTCTTCACCATGCTCGGGATCGCCTGGCTGGTCTCCTCGGATCGCAGTCGGGTCCCATGGCGCACGTTGGTCTGGGGCGTGGGCCTGCAGCTCGGCCTCGGGGTGCTGCTGCTGCGGACGGGAGCCGGAGCCGCCTTCTTCGCCGGCATGAGCCTGCTGGTCGACGCCCTGCTCGCCTACACCGAGGCCGGAGCCCGCTTCGTCTTCGGCGCCCTGCTGGACGGGGGCTTCGCGCTGGCCCTGCACGTGCTGCCCATCATCGTCTTCATGGGCAGCCTCTTCGCCGTGCTCTACCACCTCGGCCTGGTGCAACGCGTGGTGGACGTCCTGGCCTGGGGACTCAGCCGCAGCCTCGGCACCTCGGGAGCCGAGAGCCTGGCGGCGGTCTCCAACCTCTTCGTCGGGATGGTCGAGTCGGCGCTGATCGTGAAGCCCTACCTGCCGCACATGACCCGCTCCGAGCTCTTCTCGCTGATGACGCTCGGAATGGCGACGGTGGCGGGCTCGGTGATGCTCGCCTACGTCGAGATGCTCGGCGGGGGAGACTTCGCGGGACACCTGGCCACGGCCAGCCTGCTCTCGGCACCGGCCGGGCTGTGCCTGGCCAAGCTGATGGTTCCGGAGACCGGCACGCCCGAGACGAGCCGGGCATCGCGCCAGCCGCTGCCGCGCACCGCGGTCAACCCCATCGACGCGGCGGCGCAGGGGGCCATCGCCGGCCTGCGGCTGGCGGCCTACGTGGGCGCCATGCTGGTCGCCTTCGTGGCCCTGATCGCCCTGGTGAACGACCTGATCGGGGGTCTCGGGCGCTGGCTCGGCGTGGCCGACCTGACGCTCCAGAGCCTGCTCGGCACGCTGCTGGCGCCCCTGGCCTGGCTGATGGGCGTGCCCTGGGAGGACGCGGGCCGCGTGGGCGCGTTGCTGGGCGTGAAGACCGTCCTCAACGAGTTCATCGCCTACGGGGAGCTGGCCCGACTGATCGAGGAGGGATCCCTGGCGCCGCGCTCGGCGGTGATCGCCTCCTACGCCCTGTGCGGCTTCGCGAACCTCGGATCGCTGGCGATCCTCTTGGGCGGGATCGGCCAGCTGGCCCCCGAGCGCCGCGGAGAGATCGCCGAGCTCGGGCTCCGCTCGATCCTGTCGGGATCTCTCGCGGCCTTCATGACCGCCTGCGTCGCGGGGCTGCTGCTCTGAGCCAGGCCGCGCTGGGCTGCCGCTTCGCGCCGACCCCGTCGGGCCCGGCGCACCCGGGGACCCTGCTCGCCGGCCTGCTCTGCTGGCTCGACGCCCGCTCGCGAGGCGCCTCGCTGCGACTGCGCATCGAGGACGTCGATCCGCAGCGCTGCCGGCCGGAGCACATCGCCGACATGCGCGCCGCGCTGCGTTGGCTGGGCCTCGACTGGGACTCCGAGTCGCTGCAATCCCAGCAGTGCGCGCGCCACGAGGCCGCGCTCGCCGCGCTCGCCGACCGCGGGCTCCTCTACCCCTGCCGCTGCAGCCGCAGCCAGCTGCGCCGGGCCGGAGTCCGCGCCGCCGACGGCAGCTGGCGCTACCCCGGCAGCTGCCGCGGCCGTCCGCCCGAGCCGGGCGAGCTGCTTCACTCGGATGCGGCCCTGCGCCTGCGCCTGGCCCCGGGCCGGGTCGAGCTGCGGGACGAGTCGGGGCTCGACCTCTCGCTGGATCCCGCGGTGGAGCTGGGGGATCCCGTGCTGCGACGCCGCGACGGAGCCATGGCCTACCACCTGGCCGTCGTCGTAGACGATGCCGCGGAGGGCGTCGGGCGCGTGGTGCGCGGCCGAGATCTGGCGCCGGCCACGGCGCTGCACCGAACGCTGCAACGCTTGCTGGGGCTGCCGACCCCCCGCTATCGCCACCACCTGCTGCTGCTCGAGGAGACCGGGGGCAAGCTCGCCAAGCTCCACGGCGCCGTCGCCTGGCACCAGCTCCGCGAGCGCTACTCGGGAGCGGAGCTCTGCGGCCTGCTGGCCCAGTGGCTGGGGCTGCGCGAGCGAGCCGAGCCGCTCCACCCCCCGGAGCTGCTGGCCGGCTTCGACTGGAGGCGGGTGCGCGAGCGCGACCTGGTGCTGCGCTGGACCGGCGCGGCGCTCGAGGCGCTCGCCTAGTCGAGGCGCAGCACTCCGTCGCCTGCGATGCGCCCGGAGCGACCGCAGTGCTCCTGGCGCATCATCTCCTCGAGCACCTCGGGCTCCTGGAGGCTGGCCCAGGTGCGCTCGCCCTCCGGCGTCAGGCAGGCGGCCAGGGCCCGGCTGGGTCGCCCGGCCCGGTGCGCCACGGTGTAGGCCTCGACGGTCACGGGCCCCTCCCAGTCCACCCGGGCCTCGCGCAGGGGCAGGGCGTCGACCTCGGCCTGCGGGCTCTCGTAGCGGAAGCCCTCCTCGGGCTCGCGACACGAGTAGATCCCGAAGGAGTGCTTGGCGAGCCAGCCGCCGTTGCCGTGCACCAGCCCCGAGGCAGCGCGGTCCTCGCGGAGCCGCTCGGCCATGCAGGCGATGGCGTGCAGCCCGAAGCTGTTGAGCGGTCCCCCGCCGAAGGTGAGCCCTCCGCCCACCGTGAGCGGCCGCGTCTCCGAGAAGCCCAGCTCCGCGGCGGCCACCTCGACCGAGGCGGGGAAGCAGCTGTAGAGATCCACGTGCTCGATGGTCTCGGGCGAGCTGCCGGCCAGCTCGAAGACGCGGGATCCAGCGCTGCGGATCGCGGGCGAGCGGTGCAGCTCCGCCCGCAGCGAGAGGTAGAGGCTGTCGTGAGCCTCGGTGGCGGCCTGCGGGTAGACCCACTGCTCCTCGGGCACGCCCGCGCTGCGGGCGGCCGCGCGGGAGCAGAGGATCAGGCCCGCTGCCATGTCGACCCGGGCGTTGGCGTTCATGAGCCGCGTGTAGGGGAAGGAGATCATCGGGTTGTCCGGCCCGGCGCGACCGATCTCTTCCGCGCTGCGAGTGCGCGGCAGCCAGGCGTGCGGGTTGCCGCTGGCCACCTCGCTGAAGCCCGCCCACAGCCGGGCGATGCGCGCCCGGTGCTCGTCCAGGCCCTCGCCGCGCGCGTGGCGGATCCTGCTCTCGATGATCGCAAAGACGTCGCTGGCGCTGTTCATGCCGCGGGCCAGCTCCGCCGGATGGAAGATGGGGCCCTCCTCGGCGACCTTGCGATCCGGCGCCCCGGGCGCCGGGCTCTCCCGCAGCTCGACGCCGGCCCGCCGCGCCTGGCTCTGGCTGCGGCCGTTCTCCGCGCCGGCGATCAGGACGACCTGCCGCCGCCCGGCCCGGATCTCGCGGGCGGCATCGATCAGGCAGGCCTGGGAGTAGTTGCCGCCGTAGGGGGCTCCGACGCTCTCGGCCGAGGGGCTGCCGAGGCGCTGCGCGATCTCGCGCGCCGGATTGGCGTAGCCCCAGGCGCCCCGCGGCACGTAGACCGCATCGGCCTGCTGCAGCAGCTCGGGGGCCCGGGCGTCGCGGCCGGCCTGCTCCAGGGCTGCCCGCATCATCGCGAGCGGCTCCATGCCCTGCGCCGGATCGTCCAGCCGTTGCAGCAGCTGGCCCACCCCGACCAGAACGGGAGTCTGGTGTCCTGCGCCCATCGTCTCCTCCGGATCGCCCGCGCCGCTAGTGGAGCTGCCGGGCCCGCTCCCGCAGCGCCGCCAGGCGCTGGGCCAGGACGGGTGCCGCCGGGTCGCCCACGGCCTGCTCGAGATAGCGCTCCAGGTCGGCCGCCGCCGCCGCGAAGCACTCGAGCTCGGCGTAGAGCAGCCCGCGGTCGCGCAGCTCTCCCGGCGCTTCGGGCACCAGCAGCAGGATGCGCTCGCTGCAGGCCAGGGCCCGGGCGTAGTCGCGGCTGCGCGTGTAGAGGAGCTTCAGGTTGGTGAGCAGGCGAGCCAGGATCTGGCGGGGCGTGGCGGCGCGCAGGTGGGTCTCGGGCTCGAGGACGGCCTCCGGCCCCAGGGCCGCGCGCAGCAGCGCCTGACAGGCCTCGACGTCGAGGATGGAGCCGTGGAAGGCGTCGACCACGATCGCCGCGCCGAGGTCGCAGCCCACCAGGAAGTGACCGGGGAAGCCGATGCCCCGCATCCTCAGCCCGGCCCGCCGGGCGACCTCCAGGTATACCAGGGAGAGGGTGATGGGGATGCCCGTGCGCCGGTCGAGGACCTCGTTGAGATAGCTGTTGCGGGGATCGTCGTAGCGCTCGCGGTTGCCGCGAAAGCGCTCCTCGACGAAGAGCAGCCGATTCAGTCGCTCCACCTGACCGCGCAGGCCGGACGTTCCGGTGAGGGCGCGCCGGGCGCGCTCGCCCAGCTCGTCGAGCCGGGCGCGGTAGCGGCCCGGATCCAGCTCCGGGTACTCCTCCTCGGCGACGCACAGCGCGGCCTCGGCCAGGTCGATCCGCTCGTCCTCGCGACTCGCGATCTCGGAGAAGCGCTCGCGGGCCGAGCTCATCCGGAGCGAGAGCCCCAGAACTCGTCGATGGCGTACTGGTCCCGCGGAACCGCCCAGACCTCCGCGATGCGGTCCTCCTCGACGCGGAAGACCAGGATGAAGTGGGTGTCGAGGTCGCTGCCCTCGCGCCGCCCGCGAATGCGAAACAGCACCGCGACCTTGTCCTCGCCGACCAGCACGTCCTCCAGCTCGGAGTCGAAGCGCTCGGCGGCGTCGCCGATCGAGGCCAGGTACTCGAAGACCTCGCGCTGACCGCGGTAGTCCCCCGAGCGGGGCCCGCGTCCCGAGGCGTGCCAGATCAGCTCGGGCGAGAAGACCCGCGACAGCACCTCGACGTCTCCGTCGGCGGCGGCCTGCCAGGCCACCCGAGCGAGGTCGGCCAGACGCTGCCCCATCAGCTCGGGGCGCCGGGCTCCCGGAGCCGGTGGCTCTCGCGGGCGCGGCGCAGCAGGGCGCGCCGTTGGGCCTGGATCCACAGGCCGTAGGCCAGCAGCGAGCCGAGGACGATGACGTAGGCGGCAATCGCGTAGGCCAAGGCCCGGCTCTCCTCCTCGGATCTCCCCACCCGGCGTCTCGCGCCCCGGGACGTCGCACTCCGGGGATCGCTCACCCCGGCGGCTCCCGCCCGCTGCCCTCGGGCGCCGGCGGGTGCGGGACCCGATCGACAAGCATACCCTGCGCGGCCATGCGCGCGCTGCTGGAAGCGGACGGGGGGCCGGTGCTCGCCGTCCACGGCGGCGCGGGCCGCTGGCCGCAGGATCCGAGCCTGCGGGCACGGGTGCAGCGCGGGCTGCGGGAGGCCGTGGAGGCGGGCCTGGCCGAGCTGGCGGCCGGGCGCTCGGCGTTGGCTGCCGTGGTCGCGGCGGTCGAGGTGCTCGAGGACTGCGAGGTCACCAACGCCGGACGCGGCTCCGTGCGCTCCCGCGAGGGGCACTTCGAGCTGGACGCGGCCGTGATGGAGGGAGCCGGGCGACGGGCGGGCGCCGTCGCCGGAGTGCGGCGGCTTCGACATCCGGTGCGGGCGGCCCTGGAGGTGCTGCGCGACGGCAGGCACGTGCTGCTCTGGGGCGAGGGAGCCGAGGGCCTGGCCCTGGAGCGCGGCTGCGAGGCCGTCGCGCCGGAGCACTTCGCGGTGGAGTCCGCGGGCCCCCGGCCGCAGAGCTCGGGAACCGTGGGCGCCGTCGCGCGCGACGCGCGGGGAGATCTCGCCGCCGCCACCTCCACGGGCGGGACGCCGGGCAAGCGGGGAGGCCGGCTGTCGGACAGCTGTCTCGTGGGAGCGGGCACCTGGGCGGAGAACGCGACCTGCGCGGTCTCGGCGACGGGCGATGGCGAGTACTTCATCCGCTCGGCCTTCGCGCACGCGGTCGCCTGCGCGCTCCGGCCGGGCACGGCGACCCTCGAGGAGGCCTGCGCACGAGCCCTGGCCTCGGTGTCGGAGCTCGGGGGGCACGGGGGCTGCGTGGCGGTGGACCGCAGCGGCTGCGTGGCACTGCCCTTCGACACCGCGGGCATGCCCCGCGCCGTGGGGCGAAGCGGACGCATCGAGCTGGCCATCGACCCACGGCCCTCGACGGCGACCGGCCCTGCGTAACCGCTCCGCCCACGGCCGCGTAACCCAACCTGCATACCCGGAATCCATGGGGTGCAGGAGGACGCGAGGTGATCGACCAGACCCTTCAAGCCGCACGACTCCCCCGCAAGGAGGCCGGAGAGCTGCTGGACCTCTTTCCCGCGGGCGTGATCCTGCTGAGCCCGGCCTGCCGGGTGATTGCGGCGAACCGCGGAGCCGAGCGAATCCTCTGCCAGGGAGACGGACTCGAGCTCGAGGGACAGCGTTTGCGAGCGGCGAGCCCCGAGGAGACCCAGGAGCTGCGCGAGCTGGTGCGCACCCTGGCGCGCGAGGTGAGCCAGGATCTGCCCGAGGGGCGCAACACGCGACCGATCTCGAGGCCCTCGGGACGTCGCCCGCTGCAGGTGCTGCTCTCGCGCCTCGGCGCGGGCGAGAACGGAGCCGCCGGCCGCAGGTCGGCCGTCGCCCTCTTCGTCACCGATCCCGAGGAGGCGGTCGAGATTCCGATGGCGCGCCTGCAGCGGCTCTACGGCCTCACGCTCTCGGAGGCGCGCATCGCGTCCCACCTCGCGGCGGGCCGACGCCCGGAGGTCGTCGCCGCCGAGCTCGGCGTCCAGACCAACACCGTGCGCATGCACCTGAAGCGCATCTTCGCCAAGACGAACACCCACCGTCAGAGCGAGCTGGTGGCGCTGCTGCTGCGCAGCGCCGCGCGCCTCTCGACGCAGCCCCAGGCCCGCAACGGGGCCGGGAGCTGCAGCGCCGAAGCGCCCTGCCCGGAGGTCGAAGGCTCCGCCTAGCGCGGATCCACGCCGTGCCCGAGCGCGGCGAGGGCCGCTCGGATCTCGTCCAGGCTGCTGGGATCGTCGATCGTGGCCGGCGTCCGCCAGGGCTCGGCGTCGGCGATCTTGCGCATGGTGCCCCGCAGCACCTTGCCCGAGCGCGTCTTCGGGAGCCGCTCCACGACGCAGGCCTGCCGGAAAGCGGCCACCGGCCCGATCCGCTCGCGCACCAGCGAGACCAGCTCGGCGCGGAGCGCCTCCGGGTCGTCGCGCGCCCCCGCCCGGGTCACCACCAGGGCCACCGGAAGCTGGCCCTTCAGCTCGTCGCGCACGCCGATCACGGCGCACTCGGCGACGTCGGGGTGCGAGGCCAGGACCTCCTCGATGGCCCCTGTCGAGAGGCGGTGCCCCGCCACGTTGATGATGTCGTCCGTGCGCGACATCACCCAGACGCAGCCATTCGCATCGACGTGGCCGGCGTCGGCGGTCTGGTAGTAGCCGGGGAAGCGCTCGAGGTAGGCGGCCCGGAAGCCCTCGTCGTTGCGGTAGAGGGTCTTGAGACAGCCGGGAGGCAGCGGCAGGCGCAGGGCCAGATGACCGGTCTGGCCCGGCGGCAGCTCGTGGCCCGCGTCGTCCAGCACCCGTACGGCGTAGCCCGGGACGGGCCAGCCCGCCGAGCCCGGCTGCGCCGGCCCCTGGCCCAGCCCGAGGCAGGAGGCGGTGATGGGCCAGCCGGTCTCGGTCTGCCACCAGTGGTCGACGACGGGCACGCCGAGCAGCGACTCCGCCCAGCGCACCGTGTCCGGGTCGGCGCGCTCGCCGGCCAGGAACAGGGCGCGGAGCCGCGAGAGGTCGTGCCCCGCGCTGAGCGCTCCCTCCGGATCCTCGCGGCGGATGGCGCGCAGCGCCGTGGGTGCGACGAAGAGCGTCTGCACGCCGTGCTGGGCGGCCACGCGCCAGAAGGCCCCCGCGTCCGGCGTCCCGACCGGCTTTCCCTCGTAGAGGATCGTGGTGCAGCCGAGGAGCAGCGGGGCGTAGACGATGTAGGAGTGGCCCACGACCCAGCCGATGTCGGAGGCGGCCCAGAAGACCTCCCCCGGCTCGACGCCGTAGACGTGCCGCAGGCTCCACTTGAGGGCCACGGCGTGGCCCCCGTTGTCGCGCACGACACCTTTAGGTGTCCCTGTGGTCCCAGAGGTGTAGAGCACGTAGAGACTGTCCTGGGATTCGACCGGGACACAGGGATGCGCCGGGGCCGACTCCACCAGCGACTCCCAGTCGAGGTCGCGGCCGGGCAGCAGCTCGGCCGGCCCCTGCGGGCGCTGCAGGACCACGCAGTGCTCGGGCTTCTCGCTGACCCGCTCGATGGCCTGGTCGAGCAGGGGCTTGTAGGCGACGACGCGGCCCGGCTCGATGCCGCAGGAGGCAGTGAGGACCACCTTGGGCGAGGCGTGCTGGATGCGTTGGGCCAGCTCGCCCGGAGCGAAGCCCCCGAAGACCACCGAGTGCACGGCCCCGAGTCGGGCGCAGGCCAGCATCCCCATCACCGCCTCGGGCAGCATCGGCATGTACACCAGCACCCGATCGCCGCGGCCGACGCCGAGCGCGGCCAACGCGCCGGCCAGCCGGGCCACGGCCTCCGTCAGCTCGCGGTAGCGGAAGCGGCGGACCGTGCCGGTGACCGGGCTGTCGTGGATCAATGCCAGCTGCTCGCCGCGGCCGGCCATCAGGTGGAGATCGAGCGCATTGTGGGCGGTGTTGAGGGAGCCTCCGGGAAACCAGCGGACTCGCGGCGCCTCGCTGGCGTCGAAGGCCAGGCGTGGGCGACGCAACCAGTCGATCTCCTCGGCCGCGACGGACCAGAAGGCGGCCGGGTCGTCGAGGGCGCGGGCGTAGTGCCTCGCGTAGGCAGATTGCGCGGCTTCCGGCATGGAGCGCGCAATATACTGCTCGGCAGGCGTTTCCAGCAGGAGGGCCGGAATGAGAGCCGTGATCGAGATCCTCGCCCTCTGGCTGCTCTTCGCAGCCACGCACGTGGGTCTGTCGAGCCAACGGCTGCGGCCGCTGCTGGTGGCGCGCCTGGGCGAGCCCTCCTTCGCGGCGCTCTACTCGCTCGTGGCGCTGGCGATCTTCGTCCCCCTGGTGGCGCTCTACTTCGACAACCAGCACGCCGGGCCCCCCCTCTGGTACCTCGGGGGCTCCGGCCTCGCGCGCGCGCTGGCCACCGCGGGGATGGCCGTGGCCGTGTGGCTGATCCTCGGCGGGCTGCTGCGCCCCGCCCCGACCTCCATGCAGGCCAAGCGCGGCGCGCCTCCCGAGGCGCGGGGCGTGCTGCGGCTCACGCGCCATCCCCTCTTCATGGGCTTCGCCGTCTTCGGGGCGGTGCACCTGCTGGCCGCCCGCCTGAACGCAGCCGAGCTGGTCTTCTTCGCCGGCTTCCCGCTCTTCACCGTGGTGGGCTGCATGCACCAGGACCGCCGCATGCTCGCAGCCCGCGGCGAGCCCTACGCGCGCTTCCTGGGCGAGACCGCCCTCATCCCCTTCGCCCGGGGCGGCCTGCTGCCGGCCCTGCGCGAGGCCTGGCTCCCGCTGCTGCTGGCCCTGCTGGCCACCCTGGCGATCCGCTGGATCCACCCCCGGTGGATGGGCGGCGCCTTCGGCGGCTGAGCGGGCGATGCGCGCCGGGCCCCCGGGACTCGCGGGTCCGGCTCGCTGGACTATTACAAATTTTGACCCGAGCAGACGAATCTCGTAATATTCGGCGCATGGCGCCGACCGCCAAGAGCCTGATCCTCGACCTGCTCTCGACCCTCGGCCGCGGCTCCGCCCCGGTCCGCTCGCTGATCGAGGCGGCCTCCCTGTTCGAGATCGCCGGCAACAACGTCCGGGTCACGCTGGCGCGCCTGCTGGCGGACGGCCTCGTCGAGCGCGACGAGCGCGGGAGCTACCGGCTGGGGCCGGAGGCCGGGGCCGTCCACGCCCGGATCCGCTCCTGGCGGCGCCTCGAGGAGGAGTACCGGCCCTGGGAGGGCTGCTGGGTGGCCGTGCACCTGTCGGGGGCCGACGCCCGCACGCGGCTTCGCCGCCAGCGCGCGCTCCACCTGCTCGGCTTCCGGCCGCTCGAGCCCGGCCTCGAGCTGCGACCGGACAACCTGAGGGGAGGCGTCGAGGCGGTGCGCCGCGACCTCGTGGCGCTGGGCCTCGACGCGGCGGCGCCGGTCTTCCGCGTCGACGCGCTGGACCCGGCGACCGAGGCGCGGGCCCGGCGGCTGTGGAAGGCCGACGCGCTGGTGCAGGGCTACCGCAGCACGGTGGCGCGGCTTGCGGCCAGCGCGCGGCGGCTCGAGTCGCTGCCGCGGGGCGAGGCCATGGTGGAGTCCTTCACGCTGGGCGGCGACGCGATTCGCCAGCTGGTGCTGGACCCTCTGCTTCCCGGCTCGATCGTGCCCGAGCGGGAGCGGCGCGCACTCGTGGAGGCGACGCGCCGCTACGACCGCCTGGGTCGCAGGATGTGGGCGGGCTGGCTCGGAGCCGGCGCGCCGCCCATGCAGGCATCGCCCGCGGGCGTCCGCGGGCTCGAGGCGGCAGGCAGGATCCTGCGCGCCACTGGAGGAGCGAGATGAGCGAGGCCACCGAGGACCCGCGGGAAGGCCAGGAGGCGCCGATCTGGCGCCGGGCGCTGACGCTCGAGGAGATCCGCTCGCTGGTCGCGACCAACGACTGGCGCGCCTTCCTCTCGATCGGCCTGAACTGGGGGCTGATCTTCGCCTCCATGGCGCTGGTCGCCTGGTGGCCGCACGTCTGGACGCTGCCCATCCCGATCGCCGTGGCGCTGTGGATCATCGGCGCCCGACAGCTGGGCATGGCGGTGATCATGCACGAGTCGGCCCACGGCACGCTCTTCCGCAGCCGCTGGCTCAACGACTGGGCGGGCCAGTGGCTCGGCGCCTATCCGATCTGGGCCGATACCCGGCCCTACCGGCGCTACCACCTGAAGCACCACGCCCACAACTGGACGGAGCGCGACCCGGATCTGGACCTGGCGACCAAATTCCCGGTCAGCCCCGCGAGCATGCGGCGCAAGGTCTGGCGAGATCTGAGCGGCGAGGTGGCCTGGAAGCGCGTCAAGGCGCTGCTGCGGCGCGACCTCTTCGGCGGGGCCGGGGGCAAGACCCAGCGCGTCCAGGCCAAGGGCCTGAGCTTCGGCAAGACGGCCGCAGGCAGCGCCGCCGGCTGGCGCAACCTGGTCGGCGTGGGCGTGAGCAACGCCGTGCTGCTGGGCGGGCTCACGGCGGTCGGGCATCCCGAGCTCTACCTGCTGTGGGTCGGAGCCTGGTTCACGACCTACAGCCTGGTCACCCGTGTCCGCTCGATCGCCGAGCACAACATGCCGATCGATCCGCGCAACGACCTGCAGAACACGCGGACCACGCTCGCGAGCTGGTGGGAGCGGCTCTTGCTGGCGCCGAACCACGTGAACTACCATCTGGAGCACCACCTGCTGATGACTGTGCCCTTCTACAATCTTCCGCGCATGCACCGGCTGCTGCGGGAGCGGGGGGCACTCGACGGAGCGCTGGTGGCCCGGGGCTACCTGGGAGTGCTGCGGCAGGCCACGTCGCGCTGAGCTCCGGGGCGCACCCTCGCTCCACGGCGGCCTCTCCCGGCTACACTGCGGCCTCTCTCGGAGCGGCCCGGCAACGGGATCGAGCTGCCGGTGCCGAGGAGGCCACCTCGTGACGGATCCCTTCACCGAGCGCGTTGCGGTCGTGACCGGCGGCGCCGCCGGCATCGGGCTGGCCATGGCGCGCGCCTTCGCCCAGCGGGGCGCCCGGCTGGTGCTGGCCGACCGCGACGAGGCGGCGCTGGCGCTGGCCGAGAAGCAGCTCCGGAGCGAGGGCGCCGAGGCGATCGGCGTGCCCACCGACGTGCGGGAGCGCGCCAGCCTGGCCGCCCTGGTCGAGCGCAGCCTCGCTCACTTCGGCGGTGCCCACATCGTGTGCAACAACGCGGGCATCGCCGTCTTCGGTCCGCTGGCCGAGGCCTCGCGAGAGGAGTTCCAGACCTGCTTCGACATCAACTTCTGGGGGGTGGTGAACGGCACGGAGGCCTTCCTGCCCCATCTGCTCGAGCAAGGAGACGGTCACATCGTCAATACCGCGTCGATGTCGGGCCTCGTTGGAATGGTCGGAATGGGCATCTACTGTGCCAGCAAGTTCGCGGTGGTGGGCTACACCGAGTCCCTGCACCGGGAGGTCCAGCCACGGGGCGTGGGAGTCAGCGTCCTCTGCCCGATGATCGTGCGCACCCAGATCTTCCAGAACTCCCGCCAGCTCCTGGGTGCCCCCGTCGAAGGGGACGTGCAGGAGCCGACGGGGCTCGGCCAGGTGATCGGGACGGAGGACGTGGCGCGGCGAGTCGTCTCGGCCATCGAGAGCCGGCAGCTCTACGTCCTGACCCATCCGGAGCAGCGGGCCATCCTGAGCCGCCGCAGCAGCAAGCTGGACCGCGCCTTCGACGACTGGGAGTGAGTGCTGGGGGCGCCGCTCCCGGCCGGCACCCCCACCACGGGAGGACTCGAATGCACCGAGAGGGAACCATCCGGATCGCCGCCGCCGCCTGCGGCGCCTTCGCCGCGCTGGCCGCACCGGCCTTCGCCGCCGAGCTGGACCGCGAGGCGATTCGCGCGCAGGCCGCCTCGCTGCTCGGCCCGCTGCCCTCGGAGGTCCCCGAGGCCGACAACCCCTTCAGCGAGGCGAAGATCGAGCTGGGTCGATTGCTCTACTACGACCCCCGGCTGTCGCGGAGCCAGGAGATCTCCTGCAACAGCTGCCACCGCCTGGACGCCTTCGGGGTCGACGGGGAGCCCACCTCCCCGGGCCACGGGGGCCAACGCGGCGAGCGCAACTCTCCGAGCGTCTACAACGCCGCGCTGCACATCGCGCAGTTCTGGGACGGCCGCGCGCCGGACGTCGAGGAGCAGGCCAAGGGCCCCGTGCTGAATCCGGTCGAGATGGCCATGCGCAGCGAGGAGGCCACCGTGGCGGTGCTGGCCTCGATCCCGGGCTACCCGGAGCGCTTTGCGGAGGCCTTTCCCGATGATCCGCAGCCCGTCAGCTACGACAACATGGCCCTCGCCATCGGCGCCTTCGAGCGCCGGCTCCTGACCCCCTCGCGCTTCGACCGCTTCCTGGAGGGGCAGCTGGAAGCCCTCTCGGACGACGAGATTCGCGGCCTCCAGACCTTCATGAACAAGGCCTGCACGAGCTGCCACCTCGGCCCCGGGGTGGGCGGCGGCCTCTATCAGAAGCTCGGGCTGGTGAAGCCCTACCCGACCGAGGACACCGGACGCTACGGGCTGACCGGCGACGAGTCGGACAGGTACTTCTTCAAGGTGCCCTCGCTGCGCAACGTGGCGGAGACCGGCCCCTACTTCCACGACGGCTCGATTGCCAGCCTCGACCGGGCGATCCGCCTGATGGGCGAGCACCAGCTCGGCATCGATCTCTCGAAGCAGGAGATCGCCTCGATCCGCCTCTTCCTGGAATCGCTGACCGGGAGCATCGACGCCGAGTACGTGGCGAGGCCGGAGCTGCCGCCCTCCGGGCCGCAGACCCCCGCCCCCGACCCGAGCTGAGAGACCGAGAGGAGGCCCATGAGCACCACCCCCGAGCAAGTGATCGAGGCACTGCGCCCGATCGTCGATCCCGACTTCAACCGCAGCATCGTCGATCTGGGCTTCGTCAAGGACCTGCGCGTCGACGGCGGCCAGGTGGCCTTCCGCATCGAGCTGACCACGCCCGCCTGCCCGGTGAAGGCCGAGTTCGAGCGCGCGGCCCGGGAGCGCGTCGCCGCCCTGCCCGGGGTCGAGCAGGTCGAGGTCACGATGAGCGCCCAGACCCGCGGCCGCAGCGCGCCGGCCGCGGAGGACGCGGTGCTCCCCGGAGTGAAGAACGTGCTGGC